>SSFI01000084.1 GCA_008015325.1 Rheinheimera sp. | reverse complement strand
ATTTAAAATCGCTTTTCAATATTAAAAGATATAGGATTCTGGTGCAGGGAATGAACTATATTGGATATCAAGCAAGACTTGCTCCTGAGGCCCAATGGCCCTTGCCAGCAATCAGCAATCAGCAATCAGCAATCAGCAATCAGCAATCAGCATATTCAAAGCAAAAAAAGCCTGCAGCATGCTGCAGGCTTTTGATCTCAAACTGATTTATCAGGCTTTACGTGAACGGCGTAAGAACGCCAGAGGCAATAACAGCAAACCGATGAAACCGAAGCTGCCGCTTGATTTCTTCGCGATTTGCACTGAACCACTGGCAGCGTCCGATGACATGCCTGAGCTGTCTGTCGCAGTCACGCTGAGGCTTTGCGTCCCGGTATCGCCTTTACCCACAGTGCGGGCTAACACGATATTACCGTTTGCGTAAGCAAACAAATCCGGGCTGACAGTGACAGTTTTCAGCGTAGCACCGGCTTCACGGATCTCCGCAGACACTTTACCAACCACAGTACCGGCAGCTGTGCCTTCGCGTAAGTCAGTTGCCAGGCCGCCTAAAGTCACCACAGGCTTCTCGTCGGCGACGTTAGTGATGCTGACCGTCACTTTGGCAGGTGCTGAACTTAAACCAGCTGTGTTCATGGCCACCACTTCCAGCGTGGCTGAAGTCACCCCTTTGTCGAAATCCAGCGGACCTTTCACCACAACGCGGCCATCTTTTTCCACGCCAATCGAGGCCGAAGTGCTGCCAGCCATAAAGAACTCTGTCAGGCTGTTGCTGAAATCCGCGTCAGCCACTAACTGACCGATCACTGTGGCATTGGCTGAGTTTTCTTTCACACTGAACGCCTGGCCTGAAGGAACAACCGGCGCTTTTTCTACCGGCGTCAGGTCGGCAGAGAACATCGCATCACCAACATCAGACAGCAAGACAAAGCCTTTGCCTGTCACTTCTTTTGGTACGTTGATCACTGCTTCGCTGCCCGGCTCAAGTTTAGTCAGGTCTTTACCGCCGGCCGCGAAAGTGACATCGGCTGCCGGTGCAATCACTGCTTGTGCAGTTACCTGATCATCGGCGACAACGCCTGCACCAAGGCCCAGCGCCTGGCCGTTATTAATTGCAAATGCTCGCAGCGACACTTTTTTACCAATGTCCGCCGACGTCAGACCAATGCGTTCAAAACAGGCTGACAAGGTCACATTGCGCTGACCAGTGGCATGGAACATGTTGTAAACAAAGCCGCTCAAGGTACCATAAGGTACTGCGAAGGTACCCATCAAACCCGGCACGCCGGCGTAGGAATCGCCCAGACGGGTTAATAACAGACTGAACATCGAGAAGTCGTATTTGCCGTCATTATTAACGTCTAAATCAAAACCCAGGTTGGCCTGCAGTAAATGATTCAATCCTTTATCTAATGTGATGGTCGGCGCCAACAAATAGCCCGATGAACAGGTGGTCGTTGGTACTGAAATCACATCAAGCGCGACCGAGCGGATATCGTGCGTGACCGCTTCTTTAGCATCAGTCGCCACTAACTGGGTCGAATACAAATCAGCGGCAACAGCACCGGTATTTTTCACCACAATTTGCGGTTTACCGTCAACAAACTTGCTGCTGACTTCCAGTTGCGCCTGCGCTTGTGGGATCAGGTGATACACCAGGTGCAGGTCATAATCCCCGCTGACTGACGGGTCATCAAATACCAGCGCGCCGTCGTATTCCACTTTGGTCAGTGCGGCGTCTTTTTGCAGCGTTGGTGTGGTGTTTTGCAGGCCAAAAGCCGGCAGTTTGGTTGGATCAACAGTGACACTGACGTCAAATGTGGTGGTCTGGCCTGGCTGCACAGTGACCGAGGCCGGGATAGTCCAGGCTAAGGCGCCGGTGGCAGTATCTTCAGCAAAACGGTCTTTGATGCGCAGGTTATAAGTTTTGGCTGCGGTACTGAAGTTTTTCAGTGTGACCGTTTTCTTCAGCGTGGTCTTCTGCGTCAGACTTTGCAGACCAAAAGACAAAGCCGCTTGTTTGGTATTGAAGGCGGTGTCTTCGACCCAGGCTGCAACCGGCAGTTTAGCCGCTTTATCAACGTCAACTAAACCGGCACCAATGGCAGAAATAGGCGCCAGAACAGCTTGCGGATGCGCTTTTGGCAGATTGTACACCTCCGGATTCGCCGCATTCATGATGGTCGCTTTGACTTCCTGCGCAGTGCGGTTTGGCAGTACCTGACGTAACTGCGCCACGGCGCCTGCCGTTAACGGACCCGAGAACGATGTGCCTGAATTCAGTGCAAACTTATCGCCTGAACCCACAGCCGCCATCAGAATGTTAGTGCCCGGTGCGGTGATCTCCGGCTTCAGTAAACCTTGCATGGCCGGACCACGCGAGGTGAAAGTGGCAATACCACCGGCCGTATTAATCGCAATCGACTTGATACTGTAGTTGACGGCGCCTTTTTCTAAGGCAGCTTTAATCGCAGCGCCATCTTCCAGCGAAATGCCGACAGACGGGATTTTCACCGCAGGATCAGCGCCGCCGCCAGAGAAGGCACCAGCACCCGCTGCGTTATTCACCAGAATGACAAACTTAGCCCCGGCATTTTGTGCGTTCAGCACTTTTGCCGTGAAGTTACAGGTACCGCGGTCAATCAATACCGCTTTATCTTTCAGCGAATCTGCTGCAAAAGCATTGCAGCCTAAAGCGTTATCTTTGATATACACCAGCGGGGCTGAAGCCTGGTCAAAGGCGAAGGCGCTGGTCGGGTTAAAGCCAGAACCCAACATCGTAATTTTTTTGCCGTCGATGGTGTTGTTTTCAAACACAGCACCGGTGCCGCTTGGGTGCGTCATCGCACCAACAGACAAGGCGTTTGGCGTCGTGCTCGGGCCACCAACGCGGAATGGATTCGGACCGTCGTTACCGGCTGAAATCACCATGTTGACGCCGAGTTCTGCCGCCTTTTGGATCAGGAACTGGGCGCCCGACACCGCGGTCGCTGAACCGAACTGGCCACCCAAAGACATGTTGACTACGTTGACGCGGTCCGACATATCGCCATCACCATTCGGGTCCATCGCCGCTTCCAGTGCAGCGATTTGGGCAGCACCTGGGCAGGTACCGGTACAAACCGTGTAAGCATATAAATTCGCATCTGGCGCTGTCGCTAAGACAGAGGACGCCACCATAGTGCCGTGACCACCGCTGGTTGGATCAATTGGGTTCGGGTCGTTGTTGATAAAGTCATAACCACCCAGCACTTTGCCCTGTGGCCAGGCTGGCGCAGCTTTTTGATCGACCGCGGTGTACGCGGCAACGGTGCCGACACCGCCGATGGCTTTGTGAGTGTAATCGACACCACTGTCCAGTACGGCGACCCGAATGCCTTTACCGGTAGCAGTACCTGACGTGATCAGGCCCTTGGCATTCATATACTCAACACTTGGCGCCAGCATTGGTTTGCTGTCATACAAAGGATAAATTGCTTCTACTGCCGCAGACTGACGCAGGCTTTCTAATGCTGCATCTGATGCTTTCACTACCAGACCTGATGCAAGATTGCGTGTACTCAGCAATACCTCAGCATCTCGGTCCAGTGTCAGCAGTTGCTGGGTAACTTCCTGCTGCAGACTGTCGATATCAGCAGTCAGGCTGTTCAGTGCGGCATCATCTGCTTGCCCGGCGCGTAATTCAGATAACGCAGGCTGTTTTAGCACGACATAAAAGCCAGATGGGATGGCAGCGTCAAAACCTTCGGTCAGCGCGATGGATTCTTGTTGTTGTGGAATGTAATCAGTGACTAATGGCGAATTCATCCGGTACTGATCAAGCGTCGCAGCGGCCGCACTGCCGCTGATAGCCAGACCTACCGCTGTTGCCAGCGCTGATTTTACGAGTTGTTGCATGTTTCCCTCCAGAGGAACTGGTTGTTACTACTTATCGTTATGGGCGCAAATAGTTAACACAATACTGTCAAAAAGTCACAAACTTTCGGCGTAATGCAGGTAAGCACCGGTTTTATCGACTATGGCCACGTAGTTTTTCTGCAAAAATCTGAAACAAATCCGGTAATAATTACGCAGAAAAAACAGAATCAATGTGTGCAACTGTGCTTTTTATCTGCATTTATATGCAAAAAATGCCGTTTTACTGCTGTATAAACACAGATCCGATCAGTGTTCCGCATATTTTTTTGTCGCCCGGATTGTCGACTTACGATACAATGATCAGGAACTCTAATCCCTGCTCTGTACCCGAAGGAGTCTGTTGAGAATGACCACGCAAACAAACAGCCACAATGATTTATCTGTGGCAGATCTGGTTGAACATGCCATCCGCCGTAACGAAGGTGTTCTGGCAGACAACGGCGCCCTCGTCGTGCGCACCGGTCACAGAACAGGCCGCTCGCCGAAAGACCGTTTTATCGTCCGTGAAGCCGGCACTGAAAACGATATTCAGTGGGGCAACGTCAACCAGCCGGTCACGGCAGACGTTTTCAACGCGCTGTGGAGCAAAGTAGAACATTATCTGAATGATCGTGAACACTTCACGTCCCATTTAGAAGTCGGTGCAGACCCAGAACATTACCTGCCAGTGATCGTTCGCACCGAAACCGCCTGGCAACATATTTTCGCGAAAAACCTGTTTATTACTCCTGAAAGCTGGAATGTGGCCGGCAAACCAGCCTGGCAAATTCTGAACGTGCCAGGTTTTGCCTGTGACCCGGCCCGTGACGGCACCAACTCAGACGGCACTGTGATGATTAACTTTGCCGAGCGCAAAGTGCTGTTAGCTGGTATGCGTTATGCCGGTGAAATGAAAAAAGCCATGTTCTCAGTGCAGAACTTCCTGTTACCAGCCAAAGGCGTCCTGCCAATGCACTGCTCAGCCAACGTCGGCGAAGCCGGTGATGTGACGCTGTTCTTCGGCCTGTCTGGTACCGGTAAAACCACCTTATCTGCAGATCCAAAACGCTTCCTGATCGGTGATGACGAACACGGCTGGGCACCAGGCAGCGTGTTTAATATCGAAGGCGGTTGCTACGCTAAATGTATCGACCTGTCGAAGAAAAACGAGCCAGTGATTTGGGATGCGATCCGCTTTGGCACCATTCTGGAAAACGTCGTGCTGGATGCCAACCGCACGCCAGATTACAAAGACGCCAGCCTGACGCAAAACAGCCGCGCCGCATATCCGCTGGCTCACGTGGAAAAACGCGTGGAAGCCAACCGCGCCGGCGAACCACGCGCTGTGGTGTTCCTGACCTGTGACGTGTCTGGTGTGTTACCACCAGTGTCAGTGCTGTCAGAAGAAGCAGCCGCTTACCACTTCCTGTCAGGTTACACAGCGAAAGTGGGCTCTACCGAAATCGGTTCCACTTCAGCCATTGAATCCACGTTCTCGACCTGCTTTGGCGCACCATTTTTCCCGCGTCCGGCCGGTGTTTATGCAGAACTGCTGATCAAACGCGTCCGTGAATTCAACTCTAAAGTGTATCTGGTGAATACCGGCTGGACCGGCGGTCCACATGGCGTTGGTCAGCGTTTTGACATCCCGACCACCCGTGCGATTATCGACGCTATCGTGTCTGGCGAGTTGGCGAACGTAGAAACCATTCACCTGCCACAGCTGAATCTGAATGTGCCGGTTGCTATCCCAGGTGTTGACAGCAAACTGCTGAACCCACGGGAAACCTGGGCAGACAAAGCACAATACGACCACTACGCCGCGAAACTGGCTGCAGAGTTTGCCAATAACTTCAAAAAGTATGATGTGTCGGAAGCTATCCGCAACGCAGGCCCAAAAGCCTGATTGAGCAATAGCTGATACAACTAAAAGGCCGCATTTTGCGGCCTTTGTTGTTTCTGTGGCTTGTGCTTTGGTTCAGGCTGTCGCTTTCGCTTTGCGAACAGGCAGATAAACAGTGGCAACCAGGCCGCCAAAAGCATGATTGTGTAGCCGGATCTCACCATGATGCATATCCACAATCTTTTTGATAATCGCCAGGCCCAGGCCTGAACCGGCACTGCCACGCGCAGTATCCCCCTGGGCAAAAGGTTCAAACATCCGCGTCATCTGATCTTCCGGAATGCCGGGGCCGTGGTCACGTACCTGCAAATACACGCGCTGGCGATTTTTTTCATAACCGGTGCGCACTTCCACGGCACCGTCAGAATATTTCAGCGCATTTTCAATCAGATTACTCAACACCCGCTTGATGGCGATACGCCGGATCGGCACCAGTGGCAAACCATCCAGCAGTTCAGCGTTGATTTGTCGCTGTTGCAGCCGGTCAGCTTCCACCTGTTCCTGCACCAGCTGGTTCAGGTTCTCCTCAGTCAGCGTTTCTTCTTTGTGATGACGGATATAGTCAATAAACTGGTCAATGATGGCATTCATATCCTCAATATCACTGACGATACCATCGCGGATCCAGCCGTCCTGCTCACTGACCATTTCACTGGCCAAACGGATCCGCGTCAGCGGTGTGCGCAAATCATGCGACACCCCTGCCATCAACAGATTGCGGTCTTTTTCCAGCTGGCGGATGCCATTGGCCATATGATTAAAAGCACGGGTCACCGCAATGATTTCGGTCGAGCCTTCTTCCGGCAACGGATCCGGAATATCACCGCGGCCAACCTTAATCGCCGCTTGTTGCAGCTGCTGCAGCGGCCGGTTCAACTGCCGGGCAAACCACCAGCCGCCTGCCACACTTAAAAAGCCAATCAGCAGAATATAAATTTGCAGCGGTGAGAAGTCGGTTTCATTTAAACCGGTCAGCGGTACCTTAATCCAATATTGTGGTGCCTGAGGTGGTCGCACCCAGAACGAGAATTGCTGGTCCTGCTCAATGCGTACTTCAGCCGGCCCGCCCAGTTCAC
Source organism: Rheinheimera sp. (assembly GCA_008015325.1). GTDB lineage: Bacteria > Pseudomonadota > Gammaproteobacteria > Enterobacterales > Alteromonadaceae > Pararheinheimera. Next base: position 87,916 of record SSFI01000084.1, on the reverse strand, counting down.
GCGACATCTCATCAGAAAAATACTGATAATAAATGGCGTTGTTCAGGCCCTGACGCAGCGCCTGGGCCTCAGTCAGCACGTCGATGCCGGTGGCCTGCTGGAACTTTTGCGTCAGCTCTTCAGACAGCAAAGCGTGTTCGCCACCAACATCGATAAACACGACTTTAATCTGTTTCGCGATCAGGTGGTTGGTCTGCTGCAGCGTAGGCTGAATCACATAAACAGCCACCAGAAAATACGACACTAACTGATTGATCAGCAGTAACAAACCAATCAGAAACACCGTTTTACCAAAGGCGCTACGGGGTAAAATCCGCATCAGTTGGCGACGCCGTCCGGTACAAAGACATAACCCAGCCCCCAGACGGTCTGGATATAACGCGGGTTAGTTGGGTCATCCTCAATCATCCGGCGTAAGCGCGACACCTGCACATCAATGCTGCGTTCCATTGCCGAATAATCGCGGCCACGCGCCATATTCATCAGTTTGTCGCGCGACAAAGGTTCACGGGCGTGGCTGACCAGTACCTTTAATACGGCAAATTCACCACTGGTCAGTGGCATCAGCTGGTCACCTTTGTGCATCTCGCGGGTCGCCAGATTAAACACAAAAGGCCCGAATTTGACTAAGGTTTCTTCCTGGGTCGGCGCGCCCGGTAATTCTTTTGATTTGCGCCGCAGCACCGCGCGAATACGCGCCAGTAATTCACGTGGGTTAAAAGGTTTTGGCAGATAATCGTCCGCGCCCATCTCGAGGCCAATAATGCGGTCAACTTCATCGCCTTTAGCAGTCAGCATAATGATCGGGATCTCGCTTTCCTGCTGGCGCAGACGCCGGCAAATCGATAAACCATCTTCACCCGGCAACATCAGGTCCAACACCAGCAAGTGAAAATTCTCCCGCTCCATCAGCCGGTTCATTTGCTCAAAATTGGCTGCGGTACGCACTATATATCCCTGCTCGACCAGATAACGCTCCAGTAAAGCACGTAAACGCATATCGTCATCAACGACTAGAATTTTGGTGGTTTCCTGAGTTTGCATGATGGATCCTTGTCACAGAATTTTTCCCACTATAAACGAAAAACCCGCAATGTTGATGAGTCATTGCGGGTACAGGTGTTACAAATTCTTTCCGTTTTGTAGCGGCGGGCTCAGGGCTTTGGTTGCTCCGCCAATGCCACTTTGCGTACGGGTGGATTTATCCAGACCACATGAGCAACCTGGCGCTGTTGGCGCTTCAGGTTATCCGCTTTGGTGACCTGATCCTGGTCCACTACAAAGGCATAATCAGGTTTAACAGTGGCACAGCCGCTCAGCAACACAGCTGCAACGGCTACGACAGTAAATACAGTTTTGTTCATCATGTTGCTGTCTCCGCAGGTGAGTTTAGAACTCAAGGTTCGGATTGAATATAGCGAAGGCATTCACTGAAGTGCCAGCATATTTTTGTGACACGTAGATGACAAAGCTCACACTTGATAAAATAATCTTATCCTCATGATTTTAAAAGATATTATTTTCTGAAATCATGCCGTTCGCGACAAACCTGTAATAAATCTGCCATTACTTCACGGGTTTTTACCGGCGCCACATAATCGAGCACACACTGCCAGTAGGCCTTTTTGCGCGGCAACATCACCAGTTCCCGATGCACATGGTTGCAGGCGTTACGCACCAAAGCCGCCGTTTCCGGGATCTCCACCTGGCTCTGGTACTGCAACAAACATTGCTGATAGGCTTCATCATCAGCCTGCGCCTGAGCGCAAAACAAGGCACAGCACAACAACATATACCTGGACATAACAACCTCTGGCGCTGAATTCACAGTATTTAAAGTGAAAGCCTGAAGCTGATTACCAGCTGAATCAATCCGTTTCTCCGGCTTGCTGCGGATAATAAATCTCCGTTACCCACCATTCTTTACTGCCGGCTGGCGTCGTGACCACCGCACTGTCGTCGACTTGTTTTTTTAACAAAGCCCGTGCCATTGGGGCATCGATCGAGATGTAATCGGTGCGGCCATAAATTTCATCCGGGCCAACAATGCGGAATTTCAGGATGTTGCCCTCTTCGTCTTCCACTTCGACCCAAGCACCAAAAAACACTTTGCCGGCCTGTTGTGGTGAATAATCGACGATTTGCAAATCTTCGAGACGTTTCCTTAAGTACCTGATTCTGCTGTCTATTTGCCTTAATAAACGCTTATTAAAAGTGTAGTCCGCATTTTCGGAACGGTCGCCTAAGCTCGCAGCCCAGCTGACAATTTTGGTCACTTCCGGCCGTTTTTTAAACCAGAGTTCGTCATGCTCCGCCTTAAGCTGGTTATAGCCCTCACGGGTGACCAATTTGGTTTTAGCTTGTACTTTTGTCTTCATCCGCCACAGCTCCGCGACCTGACTTTGCTTGTTCCATCGCGGTTTATACCAAGCGTCGTTGCCGCTGTCAGCCGTCACAGGATGGATTTTTTTGCGCTGACGTATGACAATAGCCGCCACTTTATCAGCAGCTGTGCTCTTTATCGCTGCGTCGCAAGGAACTCAATACCGCCATGTCGATGATTATCAAACAGATCGCTGCCGAAATCGCAGCTCGTCCGGATCAGGTCAATGCCGCAGTTCAGCTGCTGGATGAAGGCGCCACAGTGCCCTTTATCGCTCGTTACCGCAAAGAAGTCACCGGAGGCCTCGACGACACGCAGCTGCGGACACTGGAACAGCGCCTGACCTATCTGCGCGAACTGGAAGACCGCCGGCAGGTCATTCTGCGCACCATCAACGAACAAGGTAAACTGACGCCGGCACTGGAGCAGGACATTCTGGCCGCAGACAATAAAACCCGGCTGGAAGATTTGTACGGCCCTTACAAAGCCAAACGCCGTACCAAAGGCCAAATCGCCATTGAAGGCGGTTTGTTACCACTCGCCGATGCGTTATTGGCTGACGCCGATTTAGTACCGGAACAGGCCGCTGTGCCCTACATCAACGCCGAGGCTGGTTTTGCTGACGTCAAAGCGGTGCTGGACGGCGCTAAATACATTCTGATGGAGCGTTTTGCCGAAGACGCCAATCTGCTGGCGAAACTGCGCCGTCATCTGGCACAACATGCTGTGTTAAAAAGCACTGTCGTTGCCGGCAAAGAAACTGAAGGCGCGAAATTCCGTGATTATTTTGCTCATACCGAGCTTTGGAAAAACGTGCCGTCGCACCGCGCGTTGGCAATGTTCCGTGGCCGCAATGAAGGCATCCTGAACCTGCAATTACAGCCTGATGCCGATGAAGCCAGCGCCCACGCCAGCTGCGAACAAATGGTCGCCAGCCATTTTGACCTGCGTCAGCAAGGCCGCGCAGCCGATGCTTTTATTCGCACAGTGGTGCAGTGGACCTGGAAAGTGAAACTGCATTTGCAGCTGGAAAATGACCTGCTGGGTGAGCTGCGCGAAAAAGCCGAAGAAGAAGCCATAGCCGTATTTGCCCGCAATATGAAAGATTTGCTGATGGCGGCTCCTGCCGGCATGCGCGCCACACTGGGCCTCGACCCGGGCCTGCGCACCGGTGTCAAAGTTGTAGTCGTAGATCAGACCGGTAAACTGGTCGCCCACACCACCATTTTCCCGCACGCCCCGCAAAACCTGTGGGATAAATCAGTGAAAACACTGGCCGCCTACTGCAAACAATTTAAGGTCGAACTGATCGCCATCGGCAACGGCACAGCGTCCCGCGAAACCGATAAACTGGCGGCCGATGTCATTAAAATGCTGCCGGAACAGCAGCTGAGCAAAATCATGGTGTCTGAGGCCGGCGCTTCGGTGTATTCAGCTTCAGAACTGGCAGCCCAGGAATTCCCGGATCTGGACGTTTCGTTGCGTGGTGCGGTGTCGATTGGCCGCCGCCTGCAGGACCCGCTGGCCGAGCTGGTCAAAATTGAGCCCAAAGCCATTGGTGTGGGCCAGTATCAGCACGACGTCAATCAAAGCCTGTTGACCAAATCACTGGATGCCGTAGTGGAAGATTGTGTTAACGCCGTCGGCGTGGACCTGAATACTGCATCAGTGGCACTACTCGCCCGTGTCGCCGGTCTGAACAAAACCCTGGCGCAGAATATCGTCATGTACCGCGACAGCAACGGCCGTTTTATGCAGCGCCGTGACTTGCTGAAAGTACCGCGACTGGGGCCTAAAGCCTTTGAACAGGCCGCCGGTTTCCTGCGGATCAATAACGGCACTAACCCGCTGGACGCCTCTGCGGTGCACCCGGAAGCTTATCCGCTGGTGGAGAAAATTCTGGCCAAACATCAACAGCCGGTCGACGCCGTGATCGGTAACAGCAGTTTCCTCAAGTCAATTAACCCGGCAGAGTTTGCCGACGAGCATTTTGGTATTCCGACCATTAGCGACATTCTGAAAGAGCTGGACAAGCCCGGACGCGACCCGCGGCCGGAGTTTAAAACGGCCCAGTTTAAAGACGGCGTAGAGACTATGGCCGATTTAAAACCTGGCATGCTGCTGGAAGGTGTGGTCACGAACGTCACCAACTTTGGGGCTTTTGTAGATATTGGGGTACATCAAGACGGCTTGGTCCACATTTCGTCGCTTACGGATAAATTCGTATCGGATCCGCATCAGGTGGTCAAAGCCGGCGATATTGTCAAAGTCAAAGTACTGGAAGTGGAAATTGAACGGAAACGCATCGCGCTGACGATGCGGATGGACGAGCAGCCACAACCAAAAACTGCGGGCGGTGCGAAAGAGCGATCAGCCCCGGCTAAATCCGGCGGCAACCGTCCGCAAAGCGCACCACGCCAGCAAGACAATGGCAATGCCGCGATGGGCAATGCTTTTGCCGCAGCACTGGCCAAGCTGAAGAAATAACTTCAGCACCTGACTGCGCCCAAATAAAAACGCCGTCAGATGACGGCGTTTTTATTCGCAAGATGAAAAGGCTTCGATTTCACTTCAGGCAGTCAGCAGTAAAGGCCTGTCCTGCGGCTGCACCGCCTGTTGGTAATAACTACTGATGACCTGACTGCGTTTCTGCATCAATGCCGCCAGCTCGAGGCTGCGCTGTTCGACCTGCGGGCCTTTATTCACTGGCCGTCCTGGTTCCAGCTGCTGCGCATCAGGCTGTGTATTGTTTTGCGTCCGGCTAAAACCAGTGGTTTGCGCTTGCTGCTCATCAGCCTGCTCCAGCCAATAATCTGCATCTGCAGCCGGCGGGTTATTCAGAACGATATTTTGCTGCGCTAATTCAGCCTGAGCTTGCAGTACCCGCTGCGTAGCTTCTGCCGCGACACGCCGGTCCGCCGATGAGGGATCTGCCGGTGCCAAGGCGGCCGCTTTGACCTTCTGCATTTTAACGATAGTGGCTTGCGGGTCGCCGGGCACCATCGCCAAATCAATATTAACTTCGCCACCAACCGCATACTGACGGCCATCTGGCCCTAACTCAAACTCGTAACTCGGCGAAGCAGCTAAATCACCGCCGGCATTGGCATGTGCCTGTTCATGCGCCCGGACTTCCGCATCACGTTTTTTCAGTTCGTCCAGTTTGCGTTGTTCACTGGCGCTTTGTTGTTCTTCACGACCGGAACCGGATTGGCCTGAACTGCCCTGCTCAGAACGCCCGTCCGGCTCACGTTCCTGTGCACGGCCTTCGACCGCCTGCTTCAGCTCAGTACCGCGGTTTTTTACCTCATCGGTGTAGGTCGGATTATTCTGTTGTGGGGCGTTGCGGCTTTTATCTTCGGAAATTACGCCTTTTTCTGCGGCGTTGCGTTCCATCTGCGCAACAGGCTCGATAATGTCACGTTTCAGGTTTTCCCGGCGTGCCAGATCCACTGCCGGATTTCCGACATAAGGCGTGACATTTGGGTAAACCGACGTGATTGCCATGCTGTTTTAGTCCTCAGGCACTGACATCAATCAAAGTGCCGAGCACTTCGTCGGCCGTCTTGATCGACCGCACATTGGCTTCGGCATACGTGGATTCGGTGGTGAGCTGTACCAGGCTTTGTTCCAGCGCCGGGGTTTTCGGCTGTGGCTGGACTGGTTCCGGCTGCTGTGCCGCAGTATTAGCTTGCTGGGCATTTAACGCACGTTGCTGGTTAATCGCCTCGCGATTGATGTTCACACTGGCTTCCGTAATGCCATTGGATGCGCGCTGCAAACCCTGCAATCCTGAGCTGTACGCGGACTGTAATTCCATCGACGGATCTCCACAACATGAACCTATGCTTAAATAGTAACCAACTCATGCTGTTGAGACAAGGAAAATGGCAAATAGTCGCCACTTTGGCGGCAATTATCTGCCGCCTTAACGGCTTGGAAGCGGCCAAACAACTTTACAGTGACTACTTAGCGCGTAAACAGTGTCTGAGCCAGTCTAAAAACTCCGCCTGATGAGAAATAAAAGGAGCATGCGACGCCTTGGCCAGCACAGAAATCTGCGCGCGTGGCGCTATTTCCGCCAGCATTGTGGCCATCGCCACTGGCACCAGCGAATCCAGCCGGCCGAAGCAGCAAAACAGCGGCATGCTGAGGCTGGCAAGCTCTTGGCGTAAATCAGTAGTAGCCAGAATTTCAAGGCCAGCCGCCAATACCCCGGCCTCTGGCAATGGCAAGCTCAGTACTGCCTGCTTCAGTTGTTTTATATCTTGCCGTGCCGTAGTGCTGCCCATCGCCTGGATCGCGAGAAAACGCTCCACTGTTAAAGCCAGATTGGCAGATAAAGCACCAGCGAACTGCTGCATCAACTGCGCGTTCATACCAGGCCAATTCGGTTGCTGTAAAAAACACGGCGAGCTGGCGACTATCGCCAGTGAGCGTACTTTGGCGGGATAACGCAATGCCAGCTGCGTCGCCACCAAACCGCCCAGCGACCAGCCCAGCACAAAGCTTTGCGCAGGGATTAGCGTCGCCAGCTGGTCCGTGATGGCTTCCAGGCTATAAGGTTCAGGGTAACGCGTCGCCAGACCATAGCCGGGCAAATCCAGCGCCAGCACCTGATAATCCGCGGCCAGCGCGTCGGCGACTGGCTGCCAGATCGCATGATTTAAACCCCAGCCATGGATTAATACGACAGTTGGTTTGGTCTTTTCAGCATTCAGCGTCATAGTTAAATTAATGTAAAATATTTAATCACAAGGATTGTGATGGCCATTCAGACCACTATTGTGCCTGTGTTGCAGCAGCTGCTGCAGCGCTTTTTGCACCTTTGCCTGCCAAATTGTTGTTTATGGTGTGATTTTCCGGTACATCAGCCCGGCGCTCAGTTGTGTGATTTTTGTCAGGCCGCATTACCCCGTTTGCACTGGCCTGCGACAGCGGATGCGTTACAGCTGCCGGCGATAGGGCGTGGGCTTTTGGCGCCGCAGTTTGATGCGGTCTGGAGTTTAAGCTGGTATCAGCAGCCCTGGAGTCATTTTATCAGTGCCTGGAAGTTACAGCAGGAATTGGCCTGTGGCCAGCTGTTACGTCAGCGGCTGGCGCTGGCCCTGCCGCTCTGGCGCTTGCAGGACCAATTCACCGCCGTGACTTATGTGCCGGTGCATCCAAAACGGCTGCGTGAGCGCGGTTTTAATCAGTCACAGCAACTGGCTGCGACAGTGGCTGCAGTCACCGGCTTGCCGTTGTTGCATGTTTTTGTCGCGCAAAGTCATCTGCCGCATCAGCTTGGTGCCAGCGCCAGTACGCGCCGGGCTCAGCTGCGCCGACAGTTCAGACTCAAAACGTCGGCGGGCACAATGTTACCCGCACAGATATTGCTGGTTGACGACGTGCTGACCACTGGCGCGACACTGAATCAGCTTTGCCGGTTGCTGCGAAAGGCCGGCGTGCAGCGGATTGGCGTGGTCACACTGGCGATCACCCCGGCGCCCGGCACTCAGACCTGGCTTTATTCGTCGCCATCACCACTGTCGTCACCGGAGTCGAACAACTTGCCAAAATACAGGCTGTTCACCAATAACCGGCCTGAGCCAACGAAATAACCACGGAAAACCGGATTGTCGGTCATCGCCACAATGCGGCCATCGCCAACATTGTGCGCCAGCACTGTGGCGCTATTACGAAACGCATTGGCAAGTGCGGGCTCAGCATAACCAGCTAACTGCGTCTGATCGCTATAACGGGCCACAGTGACAAAAGGTTGCTCAGCCGACTCCATCAACAGCAAGTCATTTTTAAAGACCGGCAGTTGCGCGCGCGGCAGACCAAAAGTCAGTGGATGGCTCAGATCGACTTCAGTCTGGAAAATCGCCCCGGCGATGCGCTGACGACCGGCCAGCTGTTCTTTGTCCTGATAAGCAGGTGCTGTCATTGTCACTAAGGCTTTTAACTCACTGGCTTTTTTCAGTTTGGCTTGCAGCAGATTTTTTTCCGCCAGCCAGCTGACAGCAGCTTTTTGCGCCCACAGCACACCGCCTTGTTCCAGCCAGTTTTTCAGCTGCGCCACTTCAGCGTCACCCCAACTGCTGTAGTTGCCATCTGGCATCAGAATATGGCTGTAGCGCGCCAAATCGAGGCGCTTCAGCCTCGCCGGCTCCGCCATTGATGGCGAAACGCCCGCCAAGCGCTCAGTGGCAAACCAGAGCTCACCGGCTTCGGTTGAATTGATACCAGGGCCAGCCACCAATAACACTTGCGGTAACATCAGCGGCTTCACCTGATTGCTGCCCAAATCCTGACCTTGTGGCGTCAGGCCTGAAGTGAGTGCGGTCAGAGGTAACGGTTGCTGCGCAGCGAAGGTGGCCAGCTTTTGCTGCCAGCCCTCGGCCTGCAAACCTGCCGGCAACAGCACTGTCCCTGCGGCAAACTGTTGAATACCTTGCGCTGTTACAGCACTGAATGCTTTCGGCGCCACTCTGAGCTGGAAGCCGGCCTGCAAAAGACGCGCAGTTTGCACCGGCGCCTGTTGATCAGCCCAAGATAGTGCATAGGCATATGCCCCGTCGCTAAATGGCTGCGCTACGACCGCAGGCTGAGCCCAGGCTTCTGCAGCAAGTTCTGACGGTGCTTTGCGGCGGGCGGCAAAATCGATATTGTAGGCGTATGGCAAGGTCCAGGCCGACACGTCATAAAAAGTGTTGTCGCGGAAATTGGTATCGGCGTTAAACGCCGCTTTGATCAGGTTGTATTGGCTTTGCTCCACCGGTACAAAATAACTGTGACCAGCTTCAAAGGTTTTGCCGTTGATTTGGAAATCTTCAGTCAGCGCGTAAGCGGCAATTTGGTGTTGTTTTAACAACTGCAACAATGCCGCTAGCCGGCTTTGGTCGGCAGGCTCGCGTAGCAGATAACCACGTACCGGGTCCAGCCGGGCCTGCTCTTTGGATTTTTGCGCAAACTGATACTGTGCTTGTTGTAAATCCTGTTTATGCGCCACAGCGCCATTGAGCGTTGAAAACGACGTGCGGTACTGGTTGTCGATGGCAAAACTGAAGCTCAGTTCTAACTGCAGGCTTTGCTGCAAATGGCCGCGGCTACTGCCCTGCTCAAACAAAATACCAACACTGCCGTGCACGTCCGGATAAGTCGAACCTTTGCCGACGTAAAAATCATCAAACGCTTCTTCGGTGAAATACAGCCGGTTCACCTCGTCCAGCGCCTTCGCGTGGAACTGCGCCAGCTGGTTGGTCAGCTTGACGGTCGATTCTGGCGCAAACGGGCTGTTGCGACTCGGAATTCCAGGCTGGAAAAAGAAGGTGCTGTTAGTACCCATCTCGTGGAAATCCGCGACAATTTGTGGTCGCCAGCGATGAAACTGTGCAATACGCGCCTGGCTTTCAGGATGTTGCAGCAACAGCCAGTCGCGGTTCAAGTCGAACCAATAATGATTTGGCCGGCCATTAGGCCATGGTTCGACATGCTCCCGATGCTGCGGATCTGCGACCGGAGCAGTGCCCTGATGCATATTAACCCAGGTGGCAAAACGGTCGTTGCCGTCCGGATTCAGGCTCGGTTGCAGTAAAATAATGCTGTTATCGAGCAGGTTTGTGACGGCCGGATCTGTAGAGGTTAGCAGCTGATGCACAACCCGCAACGAGGCATTGGCGCCGCTGGCTTCATTGCCGTGAATACTGTAGCCAAGCCAGACAATAGCTGGCAGCGTCGGATCTGGTTGTTTTTCACCGCGACTGACTGCCAGATGCGCTTCGCGGATTTGCTCCAGCCGCTGCATATTGGCAGCGGAACTCAGAATGAGCTGCAACAAAGGCCGCTGTTCATGCGTACGGCCAATAATGTCAAAGCGGGTGCGATCCGGTGCGGCAGCAGCGGCGGCACGCAAATAAGCTTCGAGCTGGTCGTGGCGCGCATGCCACTGACCCGGTTCAAAACCCAGTACCTCCGCCGGCGCCGGGACCGATGGAGCAGTCTGCGCCTGTATCGCAGGATGAAAAAATGCAGTCGCCATCAACAAAGACAGAGTAAAAGTTCGCACCGGCTATCCTCCTGAAAACTAAGTATTCACCTTAGCAATAAAGCTGGTCGCCACTCAAGCAGGCTTGGCAAGGCCGGTTTGCGCGCGTATCATAGGCATTAACCTAGTAATTTAGTCAGGTACTACTGATGATCATCATCTCCGAATCGGCGCAAGCGCATTTTGTTAAACTGTTAGAAAAGCAGGCCAGCGGCACCAATATCCGGGTGTTTGTGGTCAATCCCGGCACGGCTTCCGCGGAATGTGGCGTGTCTTATTGCCCACCGGATGCGGTCGAATCAACAGACCTGACGGTGCCATTTAATGGCTTTGATGCCATTATCGATGCCGACAGTAAACCTTTCCTCGTCGATGCAGAAATCGATTTTGTTACTGATCAGATGGGTTCTCAGCTGACCCTAAAAGCGCCGAATGCCAAAGTGCGCAAGGTGAGTGACAACGCGCCGTTAAAAGAACGGGTACAGTATGTCATCGATGCCGAGATTAATCCGCAATTAGCCAATCACGGTGGCCGGGTATCGGTCGTTGAACTGACAGATGCCGGCGTGGCTGTGCTGCAGTTTGGTGGCGGTTGTAATGGCTGCTCTCAGGTCGACCTGACCCTGAAAGAAGGCATTGAAAAAGAGCTGCTGAACCGTTTCCACGGTGAATTGTCCGGTGTGCGTGATGTCACGGATCACCAGCGTGGCGAACACTCATACTACTAAGCGATGACCAAATTTCCTCTGACAGCGGCCCAATGCGGCCGCTTTTTTGTTATAGGGTTAATACTGTTTTGGGTATTGCTACTCACGCTATGGCTGATACCCGTAGAGCAGTACCTGATACTTTTGATAATAAAGTGTTTATGGCTCGGTTGTTTTGCGCTGACCTTTGCCAGTTATCTGCTGATATTGCTGCAACGCATAGGTATCGCGTTGTTGCGGGAGATTGACGATGAATAAATTGCTCGCCCTCACCTTGGTGCTCGCCGTTGTGTTGTGCACTGCTGCGGCGTCTAACGCTGCTATTATTCTGCAATATCATCATGTTGCGACCGACACCCCACGCAGCACGAGCGTGACGCCGGCAGAATTCCGCCAGCAAATGCAGCATTTAAAAGATTTGGGTTATCAGGTTGTCAGTCTGGATGTCATCATTAATGGCCTGACTCAGCAAAAACCTGTACCGGACAATGCCGTCGCCATTACCTTCGACGATGGTTTTGCCAATGTCTTTAACAATGCCCGGCCGATTTTAAAAGAGTTTAACTACCCCTACACCATGTTTCTGGGGCCTGCGCTGATTGACCGGCGTGAAGGCCCGGTCTTGAGCTGGGCACAAATTCAGACCATGCAGCAGGAAGGCGCAATCATTGCCAATCACAGCTCTTACCATCACCGTCTGGCCGTGCCCAACAAAGGCGAAACTAAAGCCGAGTGGCGGCAACGGGTAAAAACCGACATCCTGCTGGCGCAACAACAACTGGAAGAAAAGCTCGGGCAACAACGCAAATGGCTGGCGTATCCTTACGGGGATTTCAGTGCAGAGCTGGAACAGCTGGTCAGCGAACTGGGTTTTATCGGCATCGGCCAACAATCCGGGGCGGTAGGACCTGGCGTGTCACTGACCCGGATCCCGCGTTATCCGTCATCCAGCCAATTTGCCGCGATGACACATTTTGTGCCTAAGTTAAAAACACTGGCGCTGCCAGTCACAGATTACAGCGGGGCAGATCCGGTCAGCCGTAAAAATCCACCACTGCTGACGCTCAGCGTCGACAGCAGCGATTTTAAGCCGAAGAACCTGCATTGTTTTTTTGATGGCAAAGCGTTACCAGTCAAATGGCTGGATGCGGATACTTTTAGTGTGCAGGCTACTGCACCACTGCAGCTTTATCACAACAGATACAACTGCACTGCACCAAGCATAGGTAAACCGGGTTATTTTTACTGGTTTTCACAGCCTTGGGTGTTTGTTGATTAATCTTAAGAGTGGCTCACGGAGCGACCACCTTCAGCACTTCCGGAAAGTCGCGTAATAACTGCGCTTTGCTCACCACTGGCACTGAGTTTTGTTGCAGCGACATTTCCGGTTTAAACATCGCAACCAGCTGGCCTTTGGGATTCAGCAGCACAATAGATGCACTGTGGTCGACCCGATAATCCTCGTCTGTGGTGGTACTGATGGCATACATCAGACCAAGTTCCCGGACAAAAGGAAACAGTTGATCATGATTGGCCGTCAGCCCGACGATGGCCGGTTGTTCAAAGTAACCCACGTAATTTCCCAGCTGTGCCACGGTATCGCGTTTTGGGTCCACCGACACAAACCAGAGTTGCAGCTTTTGGCCGGCAGGCAAGGCTTCGCTCAATGCAGCATAACTGCCGGACAACATCGCCATCGTCATCGGGCAAATATCCGGGCAAAAGGTGTAGCCGACAAAAGCCAAAGTCCAGTGACCATTTAATTGCTCACGACTGACCGGCGCGCCAGTATGGCTGGTCAACTGAAAGGACTTCATCTCGCGTGGGGTCGGGTAAACCAACACGTTGGCAAACTCAGCCGGCGCCTGTAACTGCCGGTACACCAAAACGCCAGCAGCTAACGCCGCAACCAATAACAATACCGCCCAGACTTTTTGCATAATGCTCCCTTAGTGCCATCGCCAGAACCATTGCTGGTCCAGGATCAGCACTAAGAATAACAACATCAGATGGTAAATGGAAAAGCGAAAAGTCTGCATGGCTTGTTTTGGATCAGTACCAAACTTCAGTCGCCAGGCGTGCAACATAAAACCAAGGTTCAGGCCCAGACTGCCGATGAGATAGACTAGGCCAGACATCCCCACCAGATAGGGCATTAAACACACCAGCGTCAGCAACAGCGTGTACAGCAGAATCGCAGTTTTAGTGAATTCAATGCCATGGGTCACTGGTAACATCGGCATATTCACTTTGGCATAATCGTCGCGCCGGTGAATTGCCAGCGCCCAAAAATGCGGTGGCGTCCAGGCAAAAATAATCATCACCAACAGCCAGGGTTCCGCCGACAGAGTCCCGGTGATACTGGTCCAGCCTAACAACGGCGGCATAGCACCGGCCAGACCGCCAATGACGATATTCTGCGGGGTTGCGCGTTTCAGGAACATGGTATAGACACCGGCATAACCAAACAAACTGGCCAGCGTTAACCAAGCGGTCAGCGGATTGACGAATTCATACAACAAGGCAAAACCAGCAATAGCCAGACTAACAGCAAAAGCCAGCGCCTGTTGTGGGCTTACTCTTCCTGTCGCGACCGGACGCCGTTGGGTTCTGGCCATTTTCGCATCAATGTTTTGATCCAGTACATGATTAAGAGCGGCTGCAGCGGCTGACAGCAAACCGATGCCGGTCAACGCAATCAACATCAGCTCCGGTTGCGACTCGGTAGTCGGCGCCAGCCACATCCCGACCCAGGCGGTTAACAATAACAAAGCCACAACTTTAGGCTTCGTCAGCTGGTAATAATCGCGCCAGGTTTGGCGAAATTCCTGCACTATGGCGATTCTGCTGATGTTCATGCCGGACTCCTGTCTGAAGAGAAGTATTTAGTTGCAGCGTCTGTGACTGGCGCCTGACGCTGCTGTCTTAAGCCATAACGCGCCAGCACAGTAACCGCCAGCAAGTTTGCAGCGACGAAGTTATGCGCCACAGCATTGGGCAGTGGTAACAACCACCAGATGTTCAACACACCCAGGCAGAACTGCAATAACAATAACAGCAGGACCCATTGTGCTTGTCGACGGTGCAATCGCGCTTCTGACATTGGTAAACGACGACTGAAACGCCACAGTTGCCAGGCAAAAAAACCAACCACCAGCAAGGTCAGAATGGCACCTAGCCGATGGCTGACATGAATAGTCTGACGCGCTTCTTTACTCATCACGCCAAATTCATAGTTGTCGTGGCCTAAGTGCAGGTCAAAAGCTTCGGCAATTCGCAACTGACTGGTCCAGCCGCTGTGACAAAGCGGCAGCTCCACACAGGCCAAAGCCGCGTAGTTCGCCGAGGTCCAGCCGCCCAAAGCAATTTGGCCGACTAACATCAGACAAGCCAGCGTACCAGCCCGGCGCAAACGCTGTGGCACGACGGCGACAACACTATCATCGGGCTTCAGTTGCCGGTGATACAACCACAGCAAAGTCAGCAAAGTGAAGCCACCGAGTAAATGTCCCATCACCACCAACGGAAATAAATTCAGCGTTACTGTCCACATACCCAGCGCGGCCTGAAACACCACCAGCAGCAACAGGCTGGCTGGCAATAACTGCACTTTGCGATGTTGCCGGCAGCTCAACAGAAAAATACCGGCGATCACCAACCCCAGTGTGCCGGCAAAATAACGATGCACCATCTCATTGCGCGCTTTGTGCGGCTCCAATGGCCTCTCAGGAAAACGGCTGGCTGCAATCTCAGCATGATGGTCCTGTGGTACCTGCAGAAAACCATAGCAACCCGGCCAATCCGGACATCCCAGACCAGCATCTGTCAGTCGGGTATAGGCTCCCAGCACAATGACAACCATAGTCAAAACAATGGCAAAGCTGACAAGTCTTCTGATCCACATCATGTTGGCCCCCGGTCAAATTTCAGCAGTTTCTGCAGATCAGCCATCACATCTTTGCCTGACAACGGTAACTGCTCCGGCACGTCCGGTAGTGGATAGTGCAGCAGCGCTAAACCTTGCTGATCGACAATTATCAGGCTGCCCGCCGTCAAACCGGCAAAAGAGCGCTGGATAAAACTCATCTGTGGCTTTTTGGTTACTTGATTCACGGGCTGCTCGGTAAGCACCACTAAATCTAGTTGATCCTGTTTGCGGCCCAATGCCAGGTCTATCTGCTGCATTAAATGTTCGACCGCCTCACAGGCTTTATCACAGCGTGTTGGCTGTAAATAAACTAAACGCCAATGCGCCTGTGGCGGTGTAATAGCCGGCAGTAAACGCACTTCTTGCTCAAACCAAACGCCTTTATTGTTAACTCCGGCCTGGTACCAGCCGCTTTTCAGCATGACAAACGCCAATAACAGCGGCACTGCCGCAACCAGTACAAACAGACTCAGAAAACGCTGTTTACTCATGCTGACTCCGCTGATATCTGACAGCTAAGGCAACAAACACTACCGCCACGGCCAGTAGCGACCATTGCAACGCATAAGCACGATGCTTTTCCGGCGGCAGGATCACGGGCTGATAGTGTGGAATAAAATCACTATGTTGCTGATAAAAAACTGCGTCCAGCAGCTGAAGCCCACTGGCTTCGGCTAATTGTTGTGGCAAGACGGCCTGGATCCGTTGTGGATAGCCGGCAGCGCTTTCAATATTCTGCCCCAGCAGAAAAGGCCGCGGCGCGGTGCGCAGCACCCCCTGCAGCTCAAATATTTCCGGGATCACAATCTCAGGCAAATCCGCCCGCTCTGCGCGCCCGGCGGTCCAGCCTAAATTCAGCAAAAACATGCTGCCTTGCGCCTGCACCGGAACTATGACGTCGTATCCGACCCGGCCATGGACGATTTGATTGTCCAACAGCCAGATATAAGGCGATAACCAACGCACCTGCCCCTGCAATGGCGCACCATCCAGCGCAGGCAGGCTCATCGCCTGGAGCTGCGCAACCGGCAATCCTTCCTGCTGTTGCCAGTGTGCAATTTGCTGCAACTGCCGGGTTTTTTCTTCAGCCCGCTGCCATTGCCACCAGGCTAACTTGCTTAACAGTAAAAATGCCGCCACAGTTATCAGCACAGCGAAATACTGCCATAACTTAGCGGCAGAAGATGCTGACAAATCTGTAGGTTGCGTCATAAGGACCCCTGTCATGCTGATTAAAATTGTATTGGTCGCTTTATTAGTTTTTGTTGTGTTTCAGCTGTTTCGCGCTTTATATCTGATGTTAAAAAACGATCCGAATCAGGCGTCGATGTCAAAGCATCTCGGCCGGCGGGTGATGTTCTCCGTAATCGTGATGGCGCTGATTATCCTGGCTTTGGCCATGGGCTGGATTGAACCACACCACCGGCCGTATTAACGCTGCGAAACAGACCCGGCAACTGTGCCGGGTCTGTACCACCTGCCGCTATAACACGTAGACAAACACGAACAAACACAACCAGACGACGTCGACAAAATGCCAGTACCAGGCTGCCGCCTGAAAGGCAAAATGATTGTGTGCCGTAAAGTGATTTTTCAGCATTATCCGCAGCCAAATCACCGTCAGGAAGATGGCGCCTAAAGTCACATGCAAACCATGGAAACCGGTTAACAAGAAGAAAGTGTTGCCATAAATACCTGAATCCAGCCGTAAATTCAGGTCCTGATAGGCATGCATATATTCATAGGCCTGCAGAGCCAAAAAGCTGGCACCCAATAAGATGGTCAGTAACAACATCAAGCGTAATTGCAGACGTTTGCCTTGCTCCAACGCCACATGGGCAAACTGCAGAGTGACAGAAGATGTCAGCAGAATTAAGGTGTTATACAGCGGGAGACCTTGCCAGGGCATCGCATTGGTTTCAACCCCTCCCGGCGTTTTGGTCATTGGCCAGTGCGCACTGAAATCGGGCCACAGGATCTCGGCCGTCATCGCATTATTACTCTCGCCGTCGAGCCAGGGCATCGCGATCATCCGGGCATAAAACAGCGCACCAAAAAAGGCAAAAAAGAACATCACTTCAGAGAAAATAAACCAGCTCATACCCTGCCGGAATGACCTGTCCATTTGCTCGCTGTACAAGCCGCCCATCGACTCATCGATCACATTACGAAACCAGCCGACCAGCATAAACAGCAGCAGGGCAACACCTGCCAACAGCATATATTCGCCGTGACCGTCTTTGTTTCGGGTAACTTCATTGACAAAATGACCGGCACCAAATGCCAGTAAAAACAAAGCTATCGCGCCGACTATCGGCCATGGGCTTTGTTCCGGTACATAGTAATGCTGATATGTCTTGGCCATGTTACTTCCCCGTCTGATAAACAGCCGCACCTGTCGCGGCCGGACTATGCTGGGTTACGTCATACATCGTGTAAGACAGCGTGATGGTTGAAAATTGTGCCGGCAACGCCGGGTCTACATAAAATTGCAGTGGCATCATCAGCTTCTCGCCAGCTTTGAGTGTTTGGCGCTGAAAGCAGAAGCACTCCATTTTGTTGAAGTATAGTGCGGCCTGGCCCGGTGACACGGAGGGCACCGCTTGTGCCACCATCAGTGCTGATGTCGGATTCTCAGCAGCATAGTGCACCACTTTAATCTCCCCCGGATGCACCTTGATCTGCCGGACTTCCGGTTCAAAGCGCCACGGCATCTTCGGGTCCGGCCTGGCCAAAAACTCAATGGTGATGGTGCGCTGCTGATCGGTAATAGCCCGATCAGCAGTAGCCGCCATAGTACTGGTTTTACCATTCAGCCCGGTCAGGTCACAAAACACGTCATACAGCGGCACCAGTGCAAAGCCAAAACCGAACATCAATACTGTGATGATCACCAGTTTGCGCAACAACGGCAGATGGTCAGGAGCCTGCATGATGTTGTCCTACTTCACATCCGGTGGTGTGGTAAAACTGTGGTAAGGCGGCGGTGACGTCAGCTGCCACTCCAAACCTTCTGCACCTTCCCACACCTGATTGGTGGCCGGTTTACCACCGTTAATACATTTCACTACAACCCACAAAAACAGCAGCTGTGACAAGCCAAAAGCAAAACCACCGATACTGATTAGTGCATTAAAATCGGCGAACTGCAGGGCGTAATCCGGGATCCGTCGCGGCATCCCCGCCAGACCGACAAAATGCATTGGGAAAAACAACAGATTGACCGAGATCAGTGAGCACCAGAAATGCCACTGCCCCAGTGTCTCGTCATACATATGCCCAGTCCATTTTGGCAGCCAGTAATACGCCGCCGCGATAATCGAGAAAATGGCTCCGGTCACCAGCACATAGTGGAAATGTGCTACCACAAAGTAAGTGTCATGGTATTGAAAGTCGGCCGGTGTGATCGCCAGCATCAGCCCGGAAAAACCACCAATGGTAAACAACACGATAAACGCAATCGCAAACATCATCGGAACTTCAAAGGTCAAAGCGCCGCGCCACATAGTGGCAACCCAGTTAAAGACTTTCACTCCGGTGGGCACTGCAATCAACATAGTGCAGTACATAAAAAACAGCTCTGCGAACACCGGCATCCCTGTCGTAAACATATGGTGCGCCCAAACCAGAAAAGATAACAACGCAATGCTCGAGGTAGCGTACACCATGGACGCATAGCCAAATAATGGCTTGCGGGCAAAAGTCGGCACAATGCTGGAGACGATGCCAAAGGCCGGCAGAATCATGATGTAGACTTCGGGGTGACCAAAGAACCAGAAAATATGCTGGAACAACACCGGGTCGCCCCCACCGGCAGCATCAAAGAAACTGGTGCCAAAGTACTTGTCGGTCAGCACCATAGTCACAGTCCCGGCCAGCACCGGCATTACCGCAATCAATAGGAAAGCAGTGATCAGCCAGGTCCAGACAAACAGTGGCATTTTCATCCATGTCATGCCGGGAGCACGCAGGTTGAAGATGGTAACAATGACGTTGATCGCACCCATAATGGAGGATATTCCCATGATATGGACCGAAAATACAAACAGCGCTGTGCTGTCACCACTGTATTTGGTCGATAGTGGTGCGTAAAAAGTCCAGCCGAACCCTGGGCCACCGCCTTCCATAAACAAGGACATCAGCAAAATGGCAAAAGCGAATGGCAGGATCCAGAAACTCCAGTTATTCATCCGCGGCAACGCCATGTCTGGTGCGCCAATCATCATCGGGATCAACCAGTTCGCCAGACCAGTAAAAGCTGGCATCACGGCACCAAATACCATGATCAGCCCATGCACCGTAGTCATCTGGTTGAAAAAATCCGGTTGTACCAATTGCAACCCTGGCTGAAATAATTCAGCACGGATCACCATCGCCATTAATCCGCCGATGAAAAACATCGTCAAAGCAAACAGCAGGTATAAAGTCCCGATATCTTTATGATTCGTCGTGTAAAACCAGCGTTTGAAGCCAGCCGGCGGATGATGGTGACCATGATCTGCATCGTGTTGGCCGGCATGCTGATGGGTATCTGTTGAGATGGTGCTCATGCCTTACTCCTTCTGTCCGTTTTTGGCTGCCTGAATATCTGCAGCCTGGACCAGATCGCCGGTGTTGTTGTCCCAGGCATTACGCTCGTACGTAATGACAGCAGCAATTTCCTGCAAACTCAGTTGTTTGCCAAATGCCTGCATCGCAGTCCCGGCTTTTCCGTTCAGAACAATTTGAATATGGGCTGATTTTTGGCCAGGGTCGGTAGCCATTTTGCTGCCTTTTAAAGCCGGGAACACACCGGGTAAACCCGTGCCGGTTGGTTGATGACAAGCCGCGCAATAACCCTGATAGACTTTTTCGCCCATTGCCATAGCGTCAGTCATGCTCATTTGCATCGACAGCAACTCCTGCTCTGCAGCTTTCAGCTTGGCCAGTCGTTCTCCTTCGGCCCGAATCCAGCTATCAAAATCCTCCGGAGTCTTCGCCACAACCACAATTGGCATAAAACCATGGTCCTTACCACACAGCTCCGCGCACTGCCCGCGGTAAGTACCAGGCTGATCGACCTGAGTCCAGGCTTCATTGATAAAACCGGGGTTTGCATCTTTTTTTACCGCGAATGCCGGCACCCACCACGAGTGGATGACGTCATCCGAGGTCATCAGGAACCGGACTTTCTTGCCGGTTGGAATCACCAGAGGCCTATCGACCTCAAGCAGATAGTTTTCGTTTTTGCGCAGTTTGTTTTGGATTTGTTTGGCTGGTGTCGCAAGCAGCGAATAATATTCAACCGGATATTCAAGATATTTGTAATGCCATTTCCATTGGGAACCAGTAACCAGAACTGTGACTTCTGATTTGCTGGTATCTTCCATGGCAATGAGGGTTCGGGTCGCAGGAATCGCCATTAAAACCAGAATGACGACAGGAATCGCAGTCCAAAGCAGTTCAACTTTGGTGCTTTCATGAAATTGCGCAGGCTGCACACCTTTTGCTTTGCGATGATGAAGAATGGACCAAAACATGGCACCAAAAACCACCAGGCCAATGACGCAGCAAATGTAGAAAATCGTCATGTGCAGGTCATAGACCTTCTGACTGATTTCCGTTACTCCCCGAGTCATATTCAGGGGCATTTCTGCGGCGATAGCCGAATCGACACACAACAAGGCAAGCAGCGAGCAACGATGATACATCGTGTTCGCCACAGCACGTCTCCTCTGTCAGTTTTGCAAAAACTGTTGCCAGAATCCGACGCGCCCACAACTTAGCATCCCGATTCTGCAACTTATCGTTGTTATTTTTTCCTGTAAGAAACCCGCCTTGATCTTTTATTTGACCATTTGTTTTGGCAGGTTCTGCTTAAGAATTAGACATAATCGACAAAAAGCCAAGGAAAGAACGAAAAAAAAGCGCCTTAATTAAAAAAACTAAGGCGCTTCTCTCTAATCCAATGATTTTAATCATAAATCACCAGGTCTGAGTCCGTACAACACCTACAGCCAAACCTTCTATCGCAAAAAACTGCTGGGTTAAATCGACTTTTATCACATTAAAGTCGCTGTTTTCGGGGTGTAAGTAAACAAACTGGCCATCTTTGCGGAATCGCTTCACTGTGACATCTTCATCGACTCTGGCAACAATCACCTCTCCCTGACGAGCCTCAGTTGTTTTATGCACAGCAAGCAAATCACCGTCCAGAATTCCGATATCTTTCATGCTCATGCCAGAGACCTTTAACAGGAAATCTGCCGGTGGATGAAACAGATTGGCGTCTATCTGGTGGTATTGTTCGATATGCTGAGTTGCCAGAATCGGCTGACCGGCGGCAACCCGGCCGATCAATGGTAATCCCTGAATTTCCGGTTCGTTTGCTGCATCATCTGCTGCGTCGTCCACCAGCCGGATCCCTCTCGAAGTTCCGGGCAACATCTCAATAAAGCCTTTTTTTGCCAGCGCTTTTAAATGTTCTTCGGCAGCATTTGCGGATTTAAACCCCAGCTGTGTGGCAATTTCTGCCCGCGTCGGCGGCATACCGGTTTGGGCCTGATAGTCTTTCAGAAGTTGCAGAATTTCGGCTTGTCTTGGTGTCAGTGGTCGCATGATGCTGAATGCCTATACAGTGAATACTGGGAGTATATACAGTGAGTTCTGCTGTGCCAAGCCTATTCCTGCACAATTTACTGGTAAGACCTGAATTTGGCGCTGTTTTTCAATCCATGCTAAAGTAGCGGGCTGTCTGTGTCGCAGGTTCCTTATGTTTGCCCGATTAAAATTTCTGGCCAGGTTATTATATTGGCCACTTAAACCGCTGGTGCAATGCAAAATTGTCGCCGCTAATCCCCAGACTGGTACCAGCGACCAGCCGCTGTTTTATATCACCAAAGTGTCTTCAGCCACTGACCTTGCAACCCTGATGCGGGTTTGTCGTCAGTTAGGTTTGCCGGCACCGGATGATGAAGTGCAGCTCGGTAATGTGCGTTTACCCAGAACTCTCTATCTGGAGAACCCGAAAACCCTGAGTGGTCATCAACATCCCAGCATTGCCCTACAAATTGGCCAGCAAATGCTGCAGGCGCATCTGGACCAGGCACAAAATGCTCAGCTGATGCCTGTTTCAATCAATTGGGGACGAGCGCCTGGCAAAGAAGCCAGCGTCAAAGCCATCATCGGTGAACAGGCCGCGCCGAACTGGCTGCAAAAAATGTTCATTGTACTGATTTCTGGCCGGCACACTTTAGTGCAGTTTTCCAACCCTTTGTCGCTGCAGGATATGACAACAAAATACGGTACCAGCCGGGATACTGCACACAAGCTGCTGCGACTGGCCCGTTTCCAGTTTTATCGCCAACAGCTTGCCGCCACAGGCCCGAGACAACCGGACCGCGGCGCATTATTTAACGCGCTGTTAGGCTCGCCCTCCGTGCGCCAAGCAATCGAAGAAGAAGCCGCACAAAAACAAATCCCGCCGACAGCTGCGCGCCAGGAAGCTTTGCTGCTGCTGGAGGAAATTGCAGCCGACCAACGCGAGTCCACTGTCAGAGTAGGAGATCGTTTTTTACGCTGGCTATTCAGTAAGTTATATACCGGCATTCAGGTCCGCAATAACGAACAGGTTCGGGATTTGGCACAACGTGGCCATGAAATTGTTTACCTGCCCTGTCACCGCAGCCACATGGATTACTTGCTGCTGAGTTATGTGATTTATCAGCAAGGCCTGGCGTCGCCGCATATCGCGGCCGGCATCAACCTGAATTTCTGGCCCATAGGTAAACTGTTCCGTCGTGGCGGCGCATTTTTTATCCGGCGCAGTTTCAGCGGTAACAAGCTGTACTCGACGGTATTTCGCGAATATCTGACGCAATTATTCCGCAAAGGCTACGCCGTCAAATATTACAGTGAAGGCGGCCGCAGCCGCACCGGCCGGTTGTTACAGCCTAAAACCGGCATGCTGGCAATGACCATTCAGGCCATGCTGCGTGGCATAGACCGTCCGGTCACTATTGTTCCGGTTTATCTCGGCTATGAACACGTGATGGAGGTCGGCACTTACTTGCGTGAACTAAAGGGCCTGAACAAAACCAAAGAATCTGCTTTTGGCATTCTCAAAGCCGCCACTAAGCTGCGTAATTATGGTTTTGGCTTCGTAAATTTTGGCGAGCCCTTATCGGTTAATCAGTACTTGCAGCAACAGGTACCCGACTGGAAAAGTGCGATAGATCCGCTGGAACCGGCGAAACCGGAGTGGCTGAATCCATTAGTTGCCGAACTGGCGCATCAGATCATGTTGCGAATTAACCAAAGTGCGGCCGTCAACAGTGTGAATCTGCTGGCAACCTGCCTGCTGTCAGCGCCGCAGCAGGTCATGCCGGAGCAGCAGCTGCTAACGCAAATGTCGTTATATCGCCGTCTGCTACTGCAGGCGCCCTATCATCCCAATGTCAGTTTTGCTGACGGCGAGGTGAGCGACTGGCTGCGCCATGCACAGCGTCTGCAAAAAGTGCAGATTGAACAAGACAGCTTCGGAACTCTGGTGCGGTTTGCCCCGCATGATCAGGTGCTGATGAGTTATTATCGAAGTAATATCAGCCACTTGTTTATGATACCGGCCATTCTGGCCACCGCGTTGTTACGCCAGCAATACACCGCAACACAGCTGCAGCAGTTGTGTCAGCAACTTCAGCCTTTGCTGGAGCAGGAATTGTTCCTGCAGCCGCAGCATTTACACAGCTATGTCGAAGAGATCTTGTTGTTTATGCAGCAGGAAAAACTCATCTTTGTCGAACCGGCCAGTGCGGAATACCATCTCAATCTGCAAAACAGTGCACAGTTGGAACTGCTGGCAAATCTGGCCGATGGCATGCTGCAACGTTATGGCATGGTGTTGCAGTTAATCGCAGACTCAGAGCCGATGGAGCGGGATGTGCTGGAACAACAGGCCCATCAGCTGGCGCTGCGGTTGTCGACATTACATGGGCTTGATGCACCGGAATTTCATGACAAAAAATTATTTGTCACGCTGATTAACGCATTAAAAGATCAAGGCTATTTGCACGTCGATGCCGGGCACAAACTGCGGCCAGCCGGCAGATTTGCGGCGTTGGAAGCTGCCGTTTACCAGTTATTGCCAGCAACTGTCAGCGCCAGCATCCGCCAGATTGGTGCATCGACAGAGTCTTAGAAGCCGGGGGCTCTCACTCGCCCCTGGCTTTCTCATAACAGCGGATCACGCCTTCCTGCATAGTCGAGGCCACTAAAGTACCGGCACGGTTAAAAAACTGGCCGCGCACCAGGCCTCTGGCGCCGGACGCGCTTGGGCTATCCACCGCATACAGCAGCCAGTCATCAAAGCGAAAATCTTCATGAAACCACATAGCGTGATCGATAGTCGCCACTTGCATATTCGGCGCCATAAACGACTTGCCGTGCGGCTGCAATGCCGTTGGTAAAAAGTTAAAATCTGAAGCGTACGCCAGTAAATATTTGTGTACCCGCAGGTCATCCGGCATCGCTCCGTTGGCTTTAAACCAGACATAACGTTTGGCCACACTGACCTGGGGTTTAAACGGATTGTGAAAGGCCACAGAACGCATCTCGATGGGCTTTTCGCAGATAAATTTACTGCGGATGGATTCTGGGATCAGCCCGGCGTTTTCGCGATAAAACTCCAGATCTGACACTAAATCTTCCGGCTGCGGCACCTGCGGCATTAAATCCTGGTGCGCAAAACCCGGTTCATCGGCCTGGAAGGATGCGGTCAGGTAAAAAATTGGCTTGCCGTATTGGATGGCACTGACCCGACGCGTACTGAAACTTTTACCATCGCGGATATTTTCCACTTCATAAACTATCGGGCGCGCCGCATCGCCAGGGCGCAGAAAATAGGAGTGGAAGGAATGGACTTTACGATCTTCAGGGATAGTTTCTTTGGCTGCAGACAACGCCTGTCCCATCACCTGACCGCCGAACACAGCTTTGAAGCCAAGGTCCTGACTCTGGCCCCGGTACAGACCGTACTCGATGGTTTCTAACTTTAATAATGACAACAGATCTGACAATACCTGGCTCATCGCTGCTCCCCAAGGATCCTAATGAGAGCGTATTCTGCAGCAAGCAACGACAAGAGCCAAGTTCTAACGGCTGGATCAGAGGCCGCTGCCACCACCCAGACTTTGTTGCAAGGAACGATCGTTCACCATTCTCTCAGCCTGCTTACGTTCTTCTTCCTGTTGCCCGACCGTTTTGCAGACTTTTACCGCACGGTTGCTACCGAGCACTTTTTCCTTGCGACATACCAAGGCACTTTTATCTGTGTCCTTAGTATAAGCTTTGACGACTGCTACTTTGACCGGCGCAGCATTCGCCACCTGTGTCTCAGCAGTCTGCGCAGTCTGCGGTGTTGAAGTGCAGGCGGTCAGACTCAGACAACCCAGTATTAGCATCCATTTCAGCTGGTACATTACATTCTCCTGTTATCAATAATGCAACATCTAACTTACGCGTTCAGGCCTTGCGGCGCAAGAGCACAGCTGCTAATTTACCTGCATTGACTACAGAAACTAAATTAAGTGACGGAATGTACTGGGTTTTTAAAACAGAACCAGCGGAATGCAGCATCCTGGACATTCAGGCTGCAGGTCCGAAGGGCGTGGTCTGGGAAGGTGTCAGAAACTATCAGGCCCGCAATTTTCTGCGTGATCAGGTGAAAATTGGCGATCAGGTCCTCATTCATCACTCAAGCTGTGCTCAGGTCGGCATTGCCGGTGTCGGGGTTATTTTGGCCGAGGCTTATCCTGATCCAAGCCAGTTTCAGCCTCGTAGCTTATATTACGATGCGAAATCAACGCCGGAGAAGGCCCCATGGGTAGCAGTACAGGTTGGTTTTGTCGAACAGTTCAGCAAAGTGTTAAGCATGACCGAACTTCGTCAGATCGGAGGGCTGGCTGAGATGCAATTGCTGAGAAAAGGCAATAGATTGTCGATTATTCCGACAACAAATGCAGAGTTTGGCCTTGTGCTTTGTGCGGCAAAGGCTTACAGTAAAATTTGAGTCTTTTACACTCTTGGTAACCGAAGTGATGCGGAGTTGTTAAAATGGTTGCAGTGACCGAAGACAGACGTGCTGAAGAAAAGAATCTGGACTATTTCTGGGACCGTTTAAACGTCGCTCAGAAGTTCTCTGTTTCTGAACTGCAACGCTTTGGCTATGAGCTGGCATTTGTCCGTCGCAGCCCGAGTTTCAGTATGGCGGTGTTAAAATCTGGTGAACGTTTGGCTGCTGTGGACCAAGATGGCCAGATTGATACTGCACCATCGATTGCTTTGCGTAACTAAAACTTCATCCTGTCAGTTCGGGTTGACCTGACCTTTGTTCTTTGTGTGCATATTCTTTTGTCAGCAGATACATTTGCTGGCACATCTGCAAGTAGCCACCAAAACTCTGTTTCTGCCATCCGGGTATTAAGCGGCCATGCCGGCCGACAGTTGCCTCGAATACAGCCATTTCAATATCAGCATGAAGTTTCAGAGACCGTTGTAATGCCGCTTTAAAGCTCAGGCGACGGCCGGACATTTCTTTACACAAAGTCGGGATCAGCTGCATCGCGATTTCAAACTGATACAACTCTTCTTCCGGCATCCGGCTGAATCGGCGTGCCGCACCGAGCTGTAACAACAAAAACTGACTGAATTCTTCGGCCAGTTCATAGGTAACTTGCTGAAACTGAATGGATTCCTGATCCAGCATTTTGAACTGAACCAACAACCTTTTATGCTCCGAGGCCAGGCTGTCAGTTCTGGCGATCATTACAACCATCAGCACAATCAGACATGCAATAGCCAAAACCCACCAAACCACCACAGCATCCCAGATCATTATGATAACAATTAGTTTAAATTTAACATGAAAAGCTGTTGCTCAGCCAGCGCTGAGCAACAGCTTGTTAAATTTAACCCCGCTGGGCCCGGGCGATATACAGGTCAATTTGCTGTTCGAGCACGGACAGCGGCACACTGCCGTTTGATAACACGGCGTCATGAAATTCGCGTACATTGAATTTGTCACCAAGCGTTTTTTCAGCTTTTTGCCGTAAGCGCTTGATAGTCAATTCGCCCAGCTTGTATGACAGCGCCTGCGCCGGCCAGCTGATATAACGATCTACTTCCGTCGTCACGTTATGCATCGACAAAGCGGTGTTCTGTGCAAGGAAATCAATCGCTTGCTGCCGACTCCAGCCCATTGTATGCATACCGGTATCGACGACCAGACGGCAAGCGCGCCACATCTCATAAGTCAGACGACCAAAATTGCTGTAGGGGTCGGTGTAAAAACCCACTTCAAGACCGAGATATTCAGAATACAGGCCCCACCCTTCGCCAAAAGCCGAGGTATAAAAACTGCGGCGGTACACCGGCAGGCTGTCCTGTTCATTGGCGAGTGCCACTTGCAGATGGTGGCCCGGTACTGCTTCGTGCAGTGTCAGTGCTTCCAGCTCATACAAAGGACGACGATCCAGCGCATAAGTATTGACCCAGTAAAAACCCGGCTCGCCCGCTGCGCGACCACCGGCATATCGACCCGTGGTGTATTTCGGGGCTATTTCCGCTGGTACCGGTTCGACGCCATAAGGCGTACGTGGCAATGTTTTAAACAATTTCGGCAATTGGGCATCGATTTTTTTCGACAAATAAGCCGCTTCTTTCAGCAATTGTTCTGGTTTTGTCACATAGAACTGCGGATCAGTCCGCAGGAACTGGACAAATTCGGCAAAACTGCCTTTAAAGCCTGTTTGATCAATCACTTGCTGCATTTCGGCGCGGATGCGTGCGACTTCCTGTAAACCAATCTGATGTACTTGCTGCGGCGTCATTTTTAACGTGGTGTAGTGCTCCAGACGATTCTGGTAATAGGCGGCACCATCTGGCAACGCAATGGCTGCAATATTGTCCCGTGCGCCGGGGACATATTGGGTCGTAAAGAAATCCAGATACTGCTGATACACCGGGGTGATTTGCTGACTGATCAAAGCACTGGCCTGTTGCTGCAAAGCCTGCCAGCGCGCAGCGTCAATGCCAGCCGGTTGTTTCAGCAACGGCCGGTAGAACGGGCTTTTTTGCGGATCCGGACTGATAAATGATTTGATACTGTCTTCGTAACCGGCCAATACCGCTTTGGGTTGCGTATAACCTTTGGCCAGGCCCTGACGCATCCAATCCATTTGCTGTTGCATATAAAGTGGCAGCGCCGCCAGTTTTTCCAGATAAGTCTGCAGGTCTTTTTCAGTTTTTACTGACGACATGTTCAGCATAAACAGCACGTCGCTGTGGAAACCGGATTCAGCCGTGAGCGGCATGTAATGCGCACCAAACCGGTACTCATCAATATCGTTTTGTAATCGGTACTGTAAAATTGCGAAGTTAATTTTTTGCTGTTCAGACAAACCGCTGACGTTGGTTTTATTCAGCTCGGCCAACAATGCCAGCCGCTGTTGCTGCGCCTGTTCCAGCGCTGCCGCTGACATGTCTGGCAAACCAGACTTGGTATTGATCTGGACCTTTTCGGCGCGCTGCCACCAGTCGTTAGCAAAGCGATCAAAATCGGCGGTGGTTGACACGGGTTGCTGTGCGCAGGCCATCAACGCTGCACAACACAGCGAAACCAATAATTTTTGTTTCATTTCCGGCAATCCAAATGGCTATATGACAGCATTGATTGTATACAATTCTGCACGTCGTTCAGTTGCTAACCGGCTTAGATTTTTGCTTATTGAGCGGATTTTATGCGCTGGTTCCCGGACCGAAAGTGACCTGTTCAGACAAATACCTGAATATTCTGAAAAAAAACCATTATTGCCGCAAAAAAGGCTTGGCGGCTTCAGGTTGTCCCGTTATTTTAGGTGTGACAGCGCTGTAATTTCTTGTGTGCGCTTGCGTTGACCTGGCTTTTCCGTAACATATCGGCCTTAAGTTACGCTAAGTCTATGCAGTATCCATTGGAGTTTTACTTGGCATGATGTATCAGGATTCAATCGAGCAAGCCAGTGAGAAGGCGGCGTTAGCCATTGCCTTCCTGCAGCGACATCGTTTGGCCGCCCACCCGGTAAACTTCACTGTTGCCTACGAATATATCAGCGGCGTGATCGCTGAACTCTGTCAGGCCATCGAAGATAAACTAACCGCCCGCATCCCGTTTGACGATTTTGTTATGACGGAACTGTACAGCAATTACATAGTACCGACCGGCCGGCAAAACGAAGCCATGATTGCCGCGGTCTATAAAATGGTCAATGCGCTGAATCAGCAGTCTGAACAGGCCGGCGAAGCCATTCACGATTTTATTGATGTGCTGGACCACGGTCTGGTGGCGCTCAAAACAGAAACACCGGTGCAGGCCCGCGAAACCATCGGCCGTATTTTATCCGCGACTTACGAACTCAAAGCCAGCCAGCAAAAATTACGTGACCAGTTGCTGAAATCCAACGAACAAAGCTATCAGTTGCGTGCCGAGCTCGAACAACTCAAACGCGAACGTCATGTCGATGCGCTCACCGGCCTCTACAACCGGCTGGCGATGCAGGAGCATATCGATCAGTGGCTGGCCGAAAGCCCAAACCGCCGTATCGCTGCCATCGCAGTCGACCTGGACCACTTCAAGCAATTTAATCAGGACTACGGTTACAACATCGGTGATGTGATCCTGTCAAAAGTAGCGAAAAAAATCAGCGCTTATGTGCAGGAAAGCGGCCTGCCGGTTCGTGCCGGTGGCGAAGAATTCCTGATTTTGTTGCCGGATGTCGACCTGCGTACCGCCAGTGAAATTGCCGAGCAAGTGCGCCGCGGCGTGGAGAAATTGCGTTTTGTGTCATCACGCAGCAAAAAAGCGCTGCCGAAAGTCACAATTTCGCTCGGGGTTGCTTTATATCAGGCGCAGGAAAACTGGCACCAGTTCTTAGCCAGATCTAATCAGGTACTGAGTGTCGCGAAAAAACGTGGCCGCAATCAGGTTGCCACCGAAGCAATGCTGTAAACCCGCCGCATGAGTGCGCCGCTGCTGAAAGATTTGTTTGACCTTGCTTTGTTGCAACGACTGGCGGCGGCCGTCAGTCAGCGACACCAGCGTTTCGCCGCCGATTTTTTTATCAACACACTTTGGGACTCCGCCTACGCTGAGCTGAGCCTGAAACAGCGGGTCCGCCGCATCGCCACCACTTTGTATCAACAGCTGGATTTACCTTTCGCTGACTGCTGCGAGTTACTCAAACCGGTCAGCACCGAAATTCGCGGCTTGCCGGGTTTTATTTTTCCGGACATTGTCGAGCAGTTTGGCCTCGCTGATTTTGCTACTTCGATGCAGGCTTTGGCACATTTCACCTGTTACTCGACCGCCGAATTTGCCATCCGGCCTTTCCTGCAACGCTATCCAGAGCAAAGCCTGCAACAGCTAAAGCAATGGGCAGAGTCCGACAATATGCATTTGCGCCGGCTCGCTTCTGAAGGGTGCCGGCCCCGGCTGCCTTGGGGGCAAAAACTGCCGCAATTTATCGCCGACCCGACGCCCTTATTCCCGCTGTTACAGCGCTTAAAACAGGACCCGGAAGATTACGTCCGACGCAGTGTCGCCAACAATCTGAACGACATCAGTAAAGACCACCCTGATCTGGTGCTGCAACTGGCGCAGCAGTGGCATGGTCAGCATCGCCATACTGACTGGGTTCTGAAACACGCCTTGCGCGGGCTGTTAAAACAACGCCATCCGCAGGCCCTGCAATTATTTGGCTGCAATGTCAGAGCGTTGGATGCGACGTTGACGCTGGCACAGCCGCAGCTGAATTATGGCGAGGTGCTGCAATTTAGCGCGCAGCTGCAACTGCACGATGGCCCCGCGCCGCTGCGGGTTGAATATGCGATTGATTTTGCTTCGAAAAACGGCAGCAAAAGACACAAAGTATTCCAATGGCTGCAGCGGCAAGCCGGTCCCGGCATGCTGGAACTGCAAAAATCTTATCGTTTCAGCGACCTGACGACCCGCCGGCATTATGGCGGTGCCCATCAGCTGCAACTGATCGTCAACGGCAACATCGTCGTAACTGCGACATTCGATTTGATCCGCGACAATTGATCCACCGCTTTCGGTTGGACTCTGCAGTGGGATCTTTTACACTAGCGCCACATTCTTTCTGGCTAAGGTTATTTCATGTCCGAACAACAGCATTCCGGCACCCAAGACAGTACGCATTTTGGTTTTAAAACTGTTGCCCGTGACGAAAAGGTTTCGATGGTTGCCAATGTTTTTCATAGTGTCGCGGCCAAATACGATGTAATGAATGACCTGATGTCACTGGGCATCCACCGGCTGTGGAAACGCTTCACCATCGATTGCAGTGGTGTGCGTCCTGGTCAGAAAGTACTGGATTTAGCCGGCGGCACCGGTGATTTGACCGCCTTATTTTCCCGTCGGGTCGGCCCGACCGGTCAGGTGATTCTGGCCGATATCAACGAATCGATGCTGAATGTCGGCAAAGACAAACTGCGAGACCTGGGTCTGGTCAACAATATCAGCTACGTGCAGGCGAATGCCGAAGCCTTACCTTTTGCCGACAACAGTTTTGACATCATCACTATCGCTTTTGGCCTGCGCAACGTCACCGACAAAGCCGCCGCATTACGGTCAATGTTCCGCGTGCTGAAACCGGGCGGCCGCTTATTGGTGCTGGAATTTTCTAAACCGACCGAAGCCTGGCTCAGCAAAGTGTATGACTTGTATTCTTTCAAACTATTACCAGCGATGGGCCAGCTGGTCGCCAACGACCGCGAATCTTATCAGTATCTGGCGGAGTCTATCCGCATGCACCCGGACCAGGACACGCTGAAGCAGATGATGCAGCAGGCCGGTTTCGCTGAAACCAGCTATCACAATCTGACCGGGGGCATCGTCGCCCTGCACCGTGGTTACAAATTCTGACGGAACCATCATGCTGAAACTTTTGCTGCCCGGCTTGTTATGTACTGTTGCGGAAAAAGTACTGAACCCGGTGGTTGGTATGGACCCAGATGCACAATCGCGGCTGAACCGGCTGCAGGGTAAGCAGTTTGCCGTGCGGTTACGCGGTATTCCGTTGCGACTGGTGTGCACGGCGCAGCAAAACGGCATCTGGCTGAACAGCCATGACGAGCCGGTGGATTGCAGCATTAGTGCAGATTTGTCGGCCTTACGGCAGCTCTCAGACCCCAGCCAGCTGACCCGTTTGATCCGCGAGGACAAACTGCAGATCGACGGCGACCTGCAAACACTGCAACAGTTTTCGCAGTTTTTCCAACAACTGAACCCGGACTGGCAGGAACGCTTGTCAGTTTATCTGGGTGATGCCGCAGCGTACAAAATCGCCGGCGGCATTCAACTGCTGCAGCGCAGAGTGCAGCAGTCTCTGCAACAGACTGAACAAAGCTGCCGCGAATTAGCGCAGGACGAACTACGGCTCACGCCGGTCGCTGCCGAAGTACAGCAATTCAGCAACGACGTCAGTGCCGTTGCTGCCCGTACCGAACTTTTACAACGCCAGCTTGCTGGCATGCTTCCGCAGTCACAGGCTTTCGTATGAGCATCAGTCGTTTTTATCAAATCATTAAAACCCTATTGCAGCACGGCCTGGATGAGCTGATCCCGGCGCAGTGGCGCCCCTGGTGGCTGAAGCCACTTTGCATCGCTTTATTCTGGCTGCGTAACCAGCATCCACAACAAAGCCCCGGCGTCCGGCTGCGTCTCGCACTGCAAAGTCTGGGGCCGGTCTGGGTCAAATTTGGCCAGATGCTGTCGACGCGGCGCGATTTGTTCCCGCCAGAGCTGGCTGATGAGCTGGCCAAACTACAGGACAAAGTGGCGCCTTTTGGCGGCCATCAGGCGCAGCAGCTGATTGAGCAGGCGCTTGGCCTTAAAAATATCAACGAATTATTCAGCGACTTTGCCGTGACGCCGCTGGCATCCGCATCAATCGCACAGGTCCATACTGCGCGCTTGCGTCTGGCCGATGGTTCAGCGCCGGAAGTGGTGATTAAAGTGATCCGGCCGGACATTGAGCAACAAATTCAGGCCGATCTGGAACTGATGGCAGATCTTGCCATCGCTGCAGCAAAGTTTTTGCCCGATGGCAAACGGCTGCGGCCGCGCGAAGTGGTGGCAGAGTACCGCAAAACCATTCTCGACGAGCTGGATTTACAACGCGAGGCCGCCAATGCTATTCAGCTGCGCCGCAACTTCGAAGGCTCTGAATCCCTATATATACCCTTTGTTTACAGCGACCATAGCCGGAAAAATGTCATGGTAATGGAGCGCATTTACGGTATTCCTGTGTCGGAAACTGAGCGGCTGATTGCCAACGGCACCGACATGGAGTTGCTGGCCAAACGCGGCGTTGAAGTGTTTTTCACTCAGGTATTTCGTGACAGCTTTTTCCATGCCGATATGCACCCCGGCAACATCTTTGTCGCGCAGGATAAACCGCACAATCCGCAATACATCGGTATCGATTGCGGTATCGTCGGCACGCTGAACCGGGAAGATAAACGTTATCTGGCCGAGAACTTTGTCGCCTTTTTTAACCGCGATTACCGCAAAGTTGCTGAATTACATGTCGATTCAGGCTGGGTACCGGCAGATACTTCTATCGAAGAATTTGAAAGCGCGATCCGCACTGTTTGTGAACCGATATTCCAAAAACCGCTGGCTGAGATTTCTTTCGGTCAGGTGCTGATGAATCTGTTTAATACCGCGCGCCGTTTTAATATGCAGGTGCAGCCGCAGCTGGTGCTGTTGCAAAAAACTTTGTTATATATCGAAGGCTTAGGCCGACAGCTGTATCCACAGCTCGATCTGTGGAAAACCGCCAAACCGTTCCTGGAGAACTGGGTCAAACAGCAGATGGGCCCATGGGCTATGCTGCGGCAAATCAAAGATAATCTGCCATTCTGGGCCGAAAAACTGCCGGAAATGCCGACCTTGTTGCATAGCTATCTGCAGCAACAACCGCGCTCGCAGCAACTGCTAGTGGCGCAATTACAACTGCTGCAGCAAACACAACAACAGCAGAGTCGCAGTCTGAAACTGATGATTGTTGCGGCGGCTTTGATTATCAGTGCCACGATACTACTGGCGCTCGGCCAGCATACGCTGGCACTTGGCGCTTTTGCGTTAGGTGCTGCTGGTGCCGGCAAAGCAATATTGTCATAATTTTTTTATAGAATCGGCTCAGGGATCTGAACCGGGCATGGAGTTCGGGCAGATAACAAGCGTATACTGGAAAAGTTTTTAGTCTGAGGAAGCATATATCATGGGTCTTGGTGGCATTAGTATTTGGCAGTTGCTGATTATTCTGGTGATTATTGTGTTGTTGTTTGGCACCAAACGTCTGCGCAACATCGGCAACGATCTCGGCTCTGCAATCCGCGGTTTCCGCAGTTCAATCAAAGATCCGGAAGAGCCTGCTGAACAGGACGCGACTTTTCCGGCCGAAGTAAAACGTGACGCTACGGTGACAGCTCAACCTGCAGCATCACAGCCTGCCACTGCACAGCCTGCAGCACCGGCTCAAAGTGCGGCTCCGGTGAATCAGGTACAAGATAAGCACTGATGAGCTTCTGGGAACTGGTTGTTGTTGGCGTCGTTGCTTTGCTGGTGTTAGGACCAGAAAAGCTGCCCGGCGCTATCCGCACTGTGACAGGCACCATTCGCTCAATCCGGGAATTCGGTCATCAGATGAAATCTGAATTGTCTGATGAGTTGCGGGTGCATGAACTGCACGAAAAACTGCGGCAGGCCGAAGAAAAGGGCCTGCTCGGTTTATCTGCAGACGAAATCAATGCGCTGGCAGAGCTGCGCCAGGCCGCCGCTGACGTAAACAATCCGTACGGCCAGCACGTACAACCTGCGCCCGACACCCCGGCGCAACTGCCAGCAGCCGCTCCGGCAGTAAGCAATCCCCCTGCAGTTACCGCACCGGCAGCACCTGCTGCAGTCGCCCCTTCCAGTGGTCAACCAATAGCACAAGCGAATGAGCAAAAAACACCGACATGACCCTAACAGCCTGATGGGGCATCTGATTGAACTGCGCAACCGGCTATTAAAATCAATTGCCGCAGTCGTTTTGTTATTTTTAAGTCTGGCGTATTTTGCCAATGACATCTATCACCTGCTGGCCATGCCACTGTTAGCATCACTGCCCAAAGGCACAACGATGATCGCGACCGGCGTCGCTTCGACCTTTTTTGTACCCTTCAAGCTGACTTTTATTGTCGCTTTTGTACTGGCTATTCCTTATGTGTTGTACCAAATCTGGAGCTTTATCGCGCCGGCGCTGTATAACAAAGAAAAACATTTGATAGCGCCGCTGATCATCTCGTCGACGCTGCTGTTTTATCTGGGGATTTCCTTCGCTTATTTCTTTGTGTTCCCGCTGGTATTTGGCTTTTTTACCAGTGTCACGCCTGAAGGTGTGGTCAATGCACCGGATATCAGTACTTATCTCGATTTTGTCCTGCAGATGTTTTTTGCCTTTGGCCTGAGTTTTGAAATTCCGGTCGCCATGTTGTTGTTGATTTGGTCCGGTGTGATGGACAGAGCAACGCTGATTGAAAAACGGCCATATTTTATCGTCATCGCCTTTGTTGTCGCGATGTTTTTAACTCCGCCGGATGTTCTGTCACAAACGCTGTTGGCAGTGCCAATGTGTATCTTGTATGAAATCGGTATCTGGCTGGGTCGCTTCTATGAACGGCCGGCTGATGACGCAGACGAAGCAGTCACGGATGAGAACATTGATGAAAAGAGCTGATATGAGCAGGCTCGTTGCCTTGTTATTTTGTGGCCTGATTGGGTCCGTTAATGCAGCAGAAAACCTGCAGCAATGCCGTGCTATTAAAGACACTACAGCCCGGTTGTTATGTTATGACCAGTATGTTGATGCTCACAGTGCCCTAAATGTCACTGCCACAGTGCCAGCAACTGCTACAGTCGCAGCGTCGTCAACAGCGAACGTAACTGAACCGGTGAAAACTGCCCGTGATGAAGCGTTATTTGGCACCAGCGGTGAGACTATCGAATCCAAAATCGCCGACCTGAACGTGCAGGTGCAAAGTATCAGCACAGATTCGCGGCAAAAACTCGTATTGACCATGCAGAATGGCCAGCGCTGGCAACAGCTTGATAATGGCTTTCTGAAAGTAAGTCAGGGCGATAGCTGTGTGATTAGCAGCGGCGTATTTGGTTCATATACGATGAAATGCCAGCAAGGCACTAAATCGATCCGGGTTAAACGGATCCGCTGAAATCAAGCCGACAGTTGAGAGCGGCATCACCCTGGCCCTCCGGTCTTAGGAGAGATATGCGAATTCTGAGCACTGTGTCCCTGTTTTTACTATTGAGTAGCCCGGTACTGGCAGCTGATTTGCCCGCAGCATTACAACATTGTTTGCAGCAGACAGACAAAGAAGCCAGGTTGCAATGCTACGACCAGCTGGCCCGCAGCACCCGGCAACTGACTGCAACGCCTGCAACGCCTGCAACGCCTGCAACGTCTGCAACGTCTGCAACGTCTGCAACGTCAACAGTGCAGGTCGCTGCAGACCCTGTCCAGAATTTTGGTCTGGAAAACCGCGCCCTGGAACAACAGGTTGAAGACCTGAAACTCACCGTCAAAGCAGTGCGCACTACGTCAAAAGGCCGGCTCGAAGTGACTATGCAAAATGGTCAGATTTGGCTGCAGACCGATGACAGCCGGTTGGATATCAAAGCCGGCGATATCTGCACTGTCGCCCGTGCAACTTTTGGCTCGTTCCTGCTCGATAACGGCCGCAGTAACCGCAAAATCCGGGTCCGTCGTGTCGACTGACCCCAGCCGGTGGTTTGATGCGGGCGTGAATTTGTTCAGCGCCCAATTCGACCCGGACCGGTCACACATTGTCAGTCAGGCACAGGCGGCCGGCGTCAGCGAACTATTGCTGATTAGCAGTGACCTCGCCGAGACTCAACTGAATCTGCAATTTTGTGCTGAGCATCCTGGTAGTTTTACCACTGCCGGGGTACACCCGCATCAGGCCGATCATGTCAGTACAAACTGGCTGCAACAACTCGAATTGCTGTTGCAACGGCCGGAAGTCGTCGCCGTCGGCGAATGTGGCCTGGACTATAACCGGATGTTTTCGGCAAAACAGCAGCAGCTCAGTGTGTTTTCTGCACAACTTTCCCTTGCCAAACAATATGTAAAACCGGTTTACTTGCATGAACGGGACGCTTTTGCCGACCAAATCGATTTATTGCAGGCGCAGCAGATAAACCATGGTATCGCCCACAGCTTTACCGGTGATGCCACGCAATTGCGGGCCTATCTGGATTTGGGTTTATACATCGGCATTACCGGCTGGCTCTGCGACGAGCGGCGCGGTACGGACTTACAACAAGCGTTGAAATTTGTACCGCTGGACCGTCTGGTCCTGGAAACGGATGCACCTTATTTGTTACCGCGCAACTTAACCGATAAACCAAAAAACCGCCGTAATGAGCCAGCATTTTTGCCAGCGATTGGCGCACAAGTTGCCAATTTACTGCAGCTGGATCTCGCGCAGGTCGCTAGCGTCAGCCGGACCAATAGCCTGAAGTTGTTCGGGATCTCTGCCGATGCCTGACTTCCAGCCCATCCTGAATTTTTTCGCACCCGTTTTACAATTTCCCTGGCTGTTTGCCTTAGTGATCAGCTTCAGTTTCAGTATCGGCGCAGCTCTCTGTGCCTTGGTGGTTTATCGCAAACAACTGATTTGGCAACGGGAAACCGCCGAGCGTTTAGAGGACAACATCCAGTCCCGCACACTGGAATTACAGGTCGCCCTGACTGAACTGGCCGAAAAAAACAGCGCGCTGGAAGAGCAAAACACGCTCGATGCTTTAACTGGCGTGCGCAACCGGGCTTATTTTGATAAAAAAATACAGGCGGAGATGAAACGCAGCAGGCGCGAACAGCGCCCGCTGGCGCTGGTGATGCTGGATATTGACCACTTTAAGCAGATTAACGACCAACATGGTCATCTGGCCGGGGATGCGGTGATCCGAGGTGTCGCGCAGCGCATTCAGGCGCTGCTGAAACGCTCCAGCGACCATGTCTGCCGTTATGGCGGTGAAGAGTTTGCCTTAATTCTGCCTAATACCGATGACGAAGG
This sequence comes from Rheinheimera sp., assembly GCA_008015325.1. GTDB lineage: Bacteria > Pseudomonadota > Gammaproteobacteria > Enterobacterales > Alteromonadaceae > Pararheinheimera. The sequence goes on along the minus strand of SSFI01000084.1, from coordinate 49,673 downwards.
TGTGGTCGCACTGGCAGAACAAATTCGCGAAGCTATTGCCGATACACCGTTTGAAACCGAAATTGGCGAGCTTAGCGTGCAGATCAGCGCCGGCTGTTATGCGGTGGTCGCAGCACCCGGTATGGTCAGCACGGATTATATTCACGCTGCCGACCGGGCCTTATATCAGGCCAAACAGCAAGGGCGCAATCAGGTACAATTGGCACCCGCACCGGAGCCCGATTCTGAATCTGAGCCCGGTGATGCTGCCCCTGAGCCAACCGAAGGAACTGCGGATGAATCCGAACTCTAGTTATTTCCCTGCCGGCCGCATGCGCCGGATGCGTGCCGACGATTTCAGCCGCCGGCTGATGGCTGAACACCAGTTAACCGTCAACGACCTGATTTACCCGATGTTTATTATCGACGGTGACAATAAATGCGAAACTATCGCGTCGATGCCGGGTATTGAACGGCTGACGCTGGACCTGCTGCTCGAAGAAGCGCGTCTGCTCGCTGATTTAGGCATCCCGGCTATCGCCATTTTCCCGGTGACCGCGGCTGACAAAAAATCTTTAGAAGCTGAAGAAGCCTGGAACCCGGATGGGCTGGCACAGCGCGCGGTACGCTTGCTGAAACAGCATGTGCCGGAACTCGGTGTGATCACTGACGTCGCACTGGACCCATTTACCACGCACGGCCAGGACGGCATCATCGACGACAAAGGTTATGTGGTGAATGACATCACCACAGATGCACTGGTGAAACAGGCGTTGTCGCACGCCGCCGCCGGCGCAGATATCGTCGCACCTTCTGACATGATGGACGGCCGTATCGGCGCCATCCGCGAAGCGCTGGAAGCCGAAGGCTATGTCAACACGCGGATCATGGCCTATTCCGCCAAGTACGCATCCAGTTACTATGGCCCGTTTCGTGACGCCGTCGGCTCTGCCGGCAATTTAAAAGGCGGCAATAAAAAGAATTACCAGATGGACCCGGCCAATAGCAATGAAGCTTTGCGCGAAGTCGCGATGGATCTGGAAGAAGGCGCCGACATGGTGATGGTGAAACCAGGTATGCCTTATCTGGACATCGTGCGCCGCGTCAAAGACGAATTTGGCGTGCCGACTTTTGCCTATCAGGTCAGCGGTGAATATGCCATGCATGTGGCCGCGATTCAGAATGGCTGGCTGGCGGAAAAACCAGTAGTGATGGAATCCTTGTTGGCGTTTAAACGCGCCGGCGCCGATGGCATCCTGACTTATTTCGCCAAAAAAGTAGCGATTTGGCTGAAAGAACAATCCGTCTGATTTTGCTGGAAAAAACAAAGGCCGCGATTGCGGCCTTTTTGTTATTCATTACAAAGCGTTAGCGCACTTGTAACTGCCAGCCAGCGGCCTGCTGATACGCCACTTCCTGCTCCAGCTCGGCGCGCATCAACGGATGTTGCTCGAGCCAGCCTTTGGGCAGCGCCACTATCAATACTTCCGCCTGCGCACTGATCTGCACTTCCGGCAGTGCTTCATGTTTACGCCGCATCGACAAAATCACTGCCAGACGTAACAAACGGGTCAGTCGCACCGCTAATAACACCGAGGTCATGGTCTGGCGGGCAATAATATCGCGCTGAATATCGGAGCGATGATTAAACACCAGCGCCATCAGCAGCTGTTGCTGCGCCCGGGTAAAACCCGGCAATTCGGTATGGCTGATAATGTAAGCGCCGTGATGATGGTGATTTTTGTATTCGATCAGCAAGCCAAGCTCATGCAGCAATGCGCCGGCCCGTAGCATACTCAGGCCTTCAAACTTGGCCAGATTCCACTGGTCCTGCAGCTGATGCGCCAGTTGCAGTGCCATTTCGGCGACGCGGTTGGCATGTTGCTGGTCGATGTAATAGCGCACCATCAGGCTGGCAATAGTGCGGTTACGCACGTCCGTATGCTGCAGCTGCGGCAACATGCCGTACAAAATACCTTCACGCAGTGCCCCACCGGACAAGGTCATGCCGGGGATATGTAACTGCCGGAACAAGCCAATCAGAATCGCCAGGCCCGAAGCAAATACTTGCTTGCGCTCCTGCGCCAGACCGATGATGTCGAGTTTATCGATTTGGCCACAGGCAATACTCTGCTGCATGATAGTTTCCAGTCGCGCCAGCGTGATGACTTCATCCATGCCCTGACCGACCAGAATTTCCTGCATCGCCTGCACTGTACCGGACGCGCCGACCGACAGCTGCCAGCCGGTACTGAGAAATTGCTGCGCGATACTGGCAGTTTCTGCCTCAGCCGCCGCGATGGCCGTATTAAAATTGTCTTCGCTGAGTAAACCATCGCTGAAATAGCGGTCTAGATACGTGACGCAGCCCATATGCAGGCTGGCCAGATGCAAAGGCGAAAAGCCATGGCCGATGACCATTTCGGTCGAAGCGCCACCGATATCAATGACCAGCCGGTTGCTGTCAGAACTGGAAGTATGGGCCACGCCCAAATAAATCAGCCGGGCTTCTTCTTCGCCGGAGATGACTTCAATGCGATGGCCGAGAATTTTTTCTGCTTCGGTCAAAAAGACTTTGACGTTATGGGCGAGGCGTAAAGTGGCGGTGCCAACGATGCGGATGTTTTGTGACGGAATATCCTGCAGCCGTTCAGCGAACAATGCCAGGCATTCCCAGCCGCGCGTCATGGCTTTTTTACTCAGGACCAGGCTGTCATTTAAACCGCTGGCCAGACGCACTTTGCGTTTGACCCGGCCTATCACCTGCACACTGCCGCCAACAACTTTCACCATCAACATGTGAAAGCTGTTGGAGCCGAGATCAATCACAGCATAGATATCCTGATGCTGTGTGCTCGCCGGCAGGACAAAGCCGGTTTCAACGAGGTCGGGTGCGAGCTGGTCTTGGTCCATTCGGAGTTCCACGGCCACCGGTGCGGCTTTGACCTGGTCTTGGTTGTCCCATCCGGCGGCGCACGCGTGGCTTGGGAACCACTAAATCTGTCAGCAACGCACTGGCGTCATATTGTGTGACCGGAATGGAATGTTTGATGTAGTCTTCGATAGCCGTCAGATTCAATGCATAACGTTCGCAGGCGAAGCTGATAGCCTTGCCGCTTTCGCCGGCACGGCCAGTCCGGCCAATCCGGTGCACGTAATCTTCGCAATCATCCGGCAGATCAAAGTTAAAGACGTGACTCACTTTCGGAATATGCAGACCACGGGCGGCGACATCAGTCGCGACCAGAATATCCAGCTTACCGCTGGTGAAATCATCGAGAATTTTCAGCCGTTTTTTCTGGATCACATCGCCGGTCAGCATACCGACGCGATGACCATCGGCCTCGAGCCAGGCAAAAATGTCTTCGCACCAGTGTTTGGTATTGGCAAACACAATGGCCTTATCCGGCCACTCTTCTTCCATCAGCGATAACAACAACGGGATTTTGTGCTCGCTAGACGGATAAAACAGCTCTTCAGTGATGCGGCTGCCGGTCATTTGCTCCGGCGCAATATGAATGTGTTCCGGCTGGTTCATTTGTTCAAACGCCAGTTCCTGCACCTTGTAAGATAAGGTGGCAGAGAACAGCAAGCTCAGGCGCTCGGTGGCCGGTGGCATGCGGCGGAACATAAAACGGATGTCTTTGATAAAACCCAGGTCAAACATGCGGTCGGCTTCATCGAGCACTACCACTTGGATTTGTGACAGGTCATAAAGACCCTGTTTCAGGTAATCAATCAGCCGGCCTGTGGTGCCGATCAGAATATCAGCGCCTTTTTCCAGCAGCTGACGTTGAGAATCGTAACCTTCGCCCCCATAAATCAAAGCGAGCTTAAATCCGGCACTTTTAGCCAATGCTTCAGCATCATTATGGATTTGCACGGCCAGTTCACGGGTTGGCGCCATAATAATAGCGCGCGGCTGACCTGAACCTTTTGGCTCATGATTCAATAAATAGTGAAAAGTGGCAGTCAGAAAGGCCAGGGTTTTCCCGGTACCGGTCTGTGCCTGTCCGGCGATATCTTTGCCCGCCAACGCTAATGGCAAAGTCTGCGCCTGAATCGGCGTACAATATTGGTAGCCTTGTGCAGTCAGGGCCTCAAGAATTTGAGGCGCCAGTGCGAAGTCGGCAAACTTATGTGTCGTGAGATGTGTTTTATTCATAGCCACTAAGCATAACCGTTGCGCTTGCAATAAGGAACAGTCCGGATAAAATTGAAGCGAGTTTTTTAACAGCAATTTCAGGCCTTACCGGCAATGCGGTCGGGTTCGGTATAATGGCAGCACAGCCGCACAGATTCAGTGGCCCTGCCCCAGCGGAGAGAGTAATGAGCGATAAAATTTTACAAGTGACCGACGACAGCTTTGAAGCGGACGTGTTACAGGCAGCAGGCCCGGTGCTGGTTGATTTCTGGGCTGAGTGGTGTGGTCCTTGCAAAATGATTGCACCGATCCTGCACGACGTTGCTGAAGAATATTCAGGTAAAGTCACAGTGGCCAAGGTCAACATCGACCATAACCCGAATACACCACCGAAATTCCAGATCCGCGGCATCCCTACTTTACTGCTGTTCAAAAACGGCCAAGTTGCAGCGACTAAAGTCGGCGCCCTGTCGAAAACCCAGTTAAAAGAGTTCCTGGATAGCAATATCTAACCGGGCTCTGTCGAAAAGGCGTATTTTTTATACGCCTTTTTTTTGATTGAACTAGACGGCCAAAACTTATCCTGCTAAGGTGTGATCCAGCAACTTTTCTAAAACCCGCTTGTTCGTTGACCAATCCAAACTCTTACCCATTTGCTCAGCGAAAAGCTTTCTTTCCGTTTTGATACACAAGAATCCATCAATATGCATTTAACCGAACTGAAACTGAAGCCGATTAACGAGCTGGTTGATCTGGCGGAGTCCATGGGCCTCGAAAACATGGCCCGTCTGCGCAAGCAGGACATCATTTTCGCCATCCTGAAATCTCACGCCAAAAACGGCGAAGAAATCTACGGCGACGGTGTAGTGGAAATTCTGTCTGATGGCTTTGGTTTCCTGCGTTCTGCCGACAGTTCTTACCTGGCCGGCCCCGACGATATCTATGTATCACCAAGCCAAATCCGCCGTTTTAACCTGCGCACCGGCGACAGCATCTCAGGCCTGATCCGGCCACCGAAAGAAGGCGAACGTTATTTCGCCCTGCTGAAAGTCAACGAAGTCAACTTCGGCCGCCCGGAGCAGGCTCGCAACAAAATTCTGTTCGAAAACTTAACCCCGTTACACGCCAACTCGCGCCTGCGGATGGAACGTGGTAACGGCAGTAAAGAAGACATCACCGCCCGGGTACTGGACCTGGCGTCGCCGATTGGCCGTGGTCAGCGTGGCCTGATTGTGGCGCCACCAAAAGCCGGTAAAACTATCCTGTTACAGAACATCGCCCAGTCGATTGCTTCAAATTACCCGGAATGCGTGCTGATGGTGTTGCTGATTGACGAACGTCCGGAAGAAGTGACCGAGATGCAACGGATGGTCAAAGGTGAAGTGGTCGCATCGACGTTCGACGAACCAGCCAGCCGCCATGTGCAGGTAGCTGAAATGGTGATCGAAAAAGCCAAACGCTTAGTTGAACACAAAAAAGACGTCATCATTTTACTCGACTCTATTACCCGTCTGGCCCGTGCTTATAACACCGTGATCCCAAGTTCAGGCAAAGTACTGACCGGTGGTGTCGACGCCAACGCCCTGCACAAACCAAAACGCTTCTTTGGTGCTGCACGGAACGTCGAAGAAGGCGGCAGTCTGACTATTATCGCCACAGCGCTGGTCGATACCGGTTCGAAAATGGACGAAGTCATTTACGAAGAATTTAAAGGTACAGGCAACATGGAACTGCACTTGTCGCGGAAAATTGCCGAGCGTCGTGTGTTCCCTGCCATCGATTTCAACCGCTCTGGCACCCGCCGCGAAGAATTGCTGGCATCGTCCGAAGAACTGCAAAAAATGTGGATCCTGCGCAAAATCCTCAACCCGATGGACGAAACCGATTGTATGGAATTCCTCATCGATAAACTGTCGATGACTAAAACCAATGACGAATTCTTCGACTCGATGAAACGGGCGAAAAACAGTTAACCCCGAAACCGGCCTCTGTGCCGGTTTTTTTATAACTAAGGTATAGAAATAGGATCTGGCTATGACTGGTGTTGGGCTGCTATGGCAGACCAGTGACAGCCGGATCCAGCCGTGGATATCTGGTGGTATCTGCGCCGCTGACAGTCACGGGAGTTGGGCCCGGAGCTGTTGGTGTACAAGAGTCACCTCTTGTATCTCGATGACAAACAAAGGTTAGGAAACATGGCAAATCCCCGTATTCTTGTAATTGGCGGTGGTGCTGGTGGGCTTGAACTGGCAACCAGTCTGGGTAACAAACTCGGCAAATCCGGCCGGGCCGCAATTACCCTGGTCGACCGCAATCCGACACACATCTGGAAACCACTGCTGCACGAAGTAGCGACTGGTACTCTGGATGTCGATATTGACCAAATCACTTATCGCGCTCACGCCAGTGCGCACCATTTTGAATTTCAGCTCGGCACTATGACCGGGCTGGACCGGGAGCAGCGCCAGGTGATCCTGGCCCCGCTGACGGACGAGCAAGGTGAAGAAGTACTTGCTGAACGTCGTATCAGCTATGACTATCTGGTGCTGGCGATTGGCAGTATTTCCAATCACTTTAATACCCCAGGCGTCGCCGAAAACTGTATTTTCCTCGACAGCCCGGCGCAGGCACACCGATTCCAGCGGCGTTTGCTCGAAGCCTATATCAAACTGAATTCACCGCAACATCCGAAAGAAAACCTGAATATCGCGATTGTTGGTGCCGGAGCCACCGGCGTTGAGCTGTCGGCAGAGCTGCACCATGCCGCCCGTGAACTGAATCAATATGGCTTTAACGAGATGAAGCGCGACCGGCTGAAGATCACAGTCGTTGAAGCCGGCCCACGCATTTTACCGGCGTTGCCGGAGCGGATTGCTGCGGCCGCGCATCAGGAGCTGGTGAAACTCGGTGTCGATGTCCGCGTCGCGACCAAAGTTACGGCAGCCACTGAACATGGCCTGCAGCTGGGAGATGAATTCCTGCCTGCTGAGCTGATGGTCTGGGCGGCGGGCATTAAAGCACCGGATTTTCTGAAAGACCTGGCAGGCCTTGAAAACAACCGGTTGAATCAGCTGCTGGTGCTGCCGACCTTACAAACTACCCGCGACAGCCAGATTTATGTCATCGGCGATGCAGCGGGATGCCCGTTACCGGACAACAAATGGGTACCGCCACGGGCGCAGTCCGCGCATCAGATGGCGTCGCATGTCGCGAAAAATCTGCTGGCTGCCCTCAATGGCAAACCGCAGACCGCTTACCAATATAAAGACCACGGCTCACTCATCTCGCTGAGCCGCTTTGGCACTGTCGGTAGCCTGATGGGTAATCTGGTGGGCGGCGCCATGATGATTGAAGGCCGCATTGCCCGCATGGCCTATATCTCGTTGTACCGAATGCATCAGGTGGCCTTACATGGCTGGCTACGCACTATCGCCATTTCTGTGATTGGTCGGATCAATAAAATTATCCGGCCAAGGCTGAAACTGCATTAATCCGCACTAAGCTGCCAACGACAAAACAGGGACCAAAACGGTCCCTGTTTTTTTTCCAGACTTTCAGCAAAGCTTGCGCTAAGACAACTTCCTGCAACGAAAACACCCCTACACTGTGCGCCGAATCCTGAGACTCAACACGGAGCCGTTATGCACACTTCATTGCACAAAGTTTATATTCCGCAAACCGCCAAAGATAACCAATATCTGCTGGCGGAACTGCAGGTCAGCGAAGCATTGCTGGCGCAATATGAAGATCAGGCACATTGTTACAAAGCATTGGGTCAGCTGTTTTTCACCTTGTGCCAACAAGCCGGGCTGCGCCACGTCAGTTTTATCGCTAACGATAAATTACCGGTGGTGCGGTATCACACCGAAGCATTTAGTTTTCAGACGCAGGACCAAATCCTGTTTTTTTATAACCCGCGTTATCACGAAGCACAGCACAGTTTTGTCGACCCTTTTCACCGCGCCCGCAAAATCAGCCTGTTGTTTCTGGCGACCGGCAGCGAAATCCGCCCGCAAGCGGCCGCTTTCCACCAGCAAGTGGTGACGGTGGTACAACAGTTCCGCCAACGTTTGCCACTGCCAGATCTGCATATGAAACTGCGTGACCACCAGCATCTGTCTTATGACTTATTTGCCCGGCAAAAAGGCTGTAACGACAGCTACGGTTATAAATTACGCGATTTAGAACAGCGTTATGCAGCTCGCGATGTACAGGTGCCGCCAGCGCATCAAACGATGAACTACGCCATCGTCAGCCTGCCATTCAGCCGCAAAATCAAAGAAGTACTGGGCGTGGACCCGGAGCAAATGCCACCTTGGTCCGGCTTATTTGTCCGGCTGGAACAGCTGCTGACCGAAGCCGCCAGCGCGCATCAGCTGAACCATATTGCGTTGGTGGCGGATGGTACTTTGCCGCTGGTTAGGAACAGTCATTTGGACAAAGCCCGCGCCGGTCGTGAGCTGCGCATGCTGAATTTTGATTTGACCAGCCCGCTACTGCAGCTGCAAAGCCACTGGCAACCAGATATTCTGCCTGACACCGTCCATCTGGTCTTTGCCGCAGGCCGCGACGACAGCTCAGAATGGGGTTACGGTCGTTTTATGAATCAGGTCGAAGCGGCGCTGAAACAGTTATGTCGCAATCTGGCATTACAGGGTGATACTGACGACTGCGTGATCCGCTTCCATCAGCATCTCAGTTATACGCTGTAAACCGGCTGCAATGGCAAAGACGCCAGTATCGGGTATCGTACCCCAGCTGGCGTCGAGACGGATTGATACAAATGCAGCTGGTCCGGTTGCAGCTGTAATAGCGGCACTGTGATGGGCGGTTCCGGCAGCTGACGGGCATGGCGCGCCAGCGTGACATGCGGATGCAACTGATGTTGCGGCGCCGGATAAGCGGCCTGCACTGCGGCTTGCTCAATCACCTTATCCAGTTTTTGTAACGCCGGGTCTGAGACAGCCCCGGCCAGACACAACACTTCAGGCCCCGGCCAGCACAATAATTCATCCAACCGGACTGAGAACGCCGGCAGCGTTGCCGCCGCCAGCAATGCCCATAACTGCCGGGCCTGGCTTTCACTACTTTGACCTAAGAATCTTAAAGTCAAATGCAGATTTTGCAGCGGTACCGGTTTGAGCGCGGCTGGCAATGTTGCCAGCACCGCTGCCATTTGCTGCTGTTGCGCAGCACTTAATCCAACGCCAACAAACAACCGGCAGTCGCCACCAGGCCAATGCATTTAATCAATCACTTTATGCACAATAGGCTGCAGGCTGACCGTGCTGTCGCTGAAACTCAGGGCCGCCAGATATTCAGCAGAAGCTTTCGCCGCCGCTTCAACCGATGCTGCATGTACCCGCGCCAGCACGTCACCAGCGGCGACTTTCGAACCCAGCGCCTGCACCTCGCTGAAGCCCACCACTGGGTCAATCACCTGCGCCGGATGCGCGCGGCCACCGCCTAAGCGCACCACTGCCATACCAACGGCCGTAGTGTCGCTGGCCGCCAGATAACCCGCTTGCGTAGCGACGATATCCTGAATCACCGGCGCTTTGCCCAGATACAGCTCAGGTTTTTCCAGTAAATCGGCCGGGCCGCCCATAGCCGCAACCATCTGTGCGAAAATCTCAGCCGCTTTACCTGAAGTTAAACTGTGTTCCAACGCCGCCACCGCGCTGGCTTTGTCAGCGAACAAACCAGCCAGTTGCAGCATGCTGGCGCCCAGTTCCAGCGTGACCTGATGCAGCCGCGGCTCGCGGTATTTACCGGTCAGATAATCCAGTGTTTCCAGCACTTCCAGCACGTTACCGGCGCTGCTGCCGAGGCATTCGTTCATGTCGGTCAGTAAGGCCTGCGTTGGTACGCCGGCACCTTTGGCGGTGTTGACGATACTTTGCGCCAGCGCTGAAGCATCATCGATATTTTTCATAATAGCGCCGGAGCCGATTTTGACGTCCATCGTTAATACATCTAATCCCGCCGCCAGCTTTTTCGATAAAATCGAGGCAGTGATCAGCGGAATAGATTCCACTGTCGCCGTCACATCCCGAATCAGATACAACCGGCGGTCTGCCGGCGCTAATTCAGCACTTTGCCCGACGATAACACAGCCCAAGCGAGCCACTTCGCGCTGTATAACGTCCAATGGCTGGGTGCAGCTGTAGCCCGGAATAGTTTCCAGTTTATCCACTGTGCCGCCGGTATGACCCAGACCACGGCCGGCAATCATCGGCACATATGCACCACAGGCGGCAATCATCGGCGCCAGCATCAGACTGACTTTATCGCCAACACCGCCGGTTGAATGTTTATCCACCACCGGGCCATTCAGTTTGCCCTGCCAGTTCAGCACTGCGCCTGAATCGCGCATGGCGCGGGTCAACGCGACGGTTTCTTCGGTCGCCATACCGTTTAAATAAATCGCCATCGCGAGCGCCGCGGTCTGGCCTTCGCTGAAGCTGTGATCAGTCAGGCCTGTGACAAACTGCTGAATAGCCGCTTCCGGCAGCTTGCCGCCATTGCGTTTTAACTTGATGATTTCCTGCGGTAAATACATACACAGTCCTTAAAAATCCTTAGGATTTAATCTTAGTGCTGGCCGCCAGATAAGTTGGCGTGAAGGCATCGGGCAACAATTCGGCGAGCGTCCAGCTTTGCAGTGCACCCAAGTGGTTACAGCTGGCAACCGGGCTGTCCGGCATGAAGAATTCGGCAATGACCTGACGACAAATGCCACAAGGCGGCGTCAGTTTGTCTTGCGGGGTGTAAACAACTAAAGCGTCAAACTGGCGCTCGCCGGCAACCACAGCAGCGGCAATGGCATTGCGCTCGGCACAGGTGGTACCACCATAAGAAGCGTTTTCGACGTTACAGCCAGTATAAATACGGCCTGAGCTGGCCAGAATGGCAACGCCAACCGGGAAATGACTATAAGGCGCGTAAGCCTGTTCTGATGCGGCCTTGGCCTGTAATTGCAGGGTTGCCCAATCGATTGTTTTGTTCATCCTTAATCTCACAGGATAGTTCGGGCAGCCTGTTATGCGCCGAAAAACAAAAAGAATCAAGTATTGCAACAGCGCACGGGTTCAACTGGCGAAAATATCAACAACAATGCCAATGTCAGCCCAGCTTGCTGCCCGCGCCAATGCCGCTCTTGTTCCGGCGACGAGTTCCTATCACAATGCTCGGCGACTAACGGAGTGCAACAGGCAATGACGCAGATTTTGTTACTGGAAGACGAACCGGGTATCGCAGATGCGGTGGTCTATAGCCTGCAGGCCGAAGGCTGGACTGTACACTGGTGTACATTACTCGCTGAAGCGCGCCAACGCTGGGCCCAGGCAGACTTATTGCTGCTTGACGTGGGCCTGCCTGATGGCAGCGGTTTTGAATTTTGCAAAGAGGTCCGGCGCAGCAGCGAAGTTCCGGTCATTTTTCTGACCGCCCGCCATGATGAAACCGACCGGGTGGTCGGATTAGAGATCGGTGCCGACGATTATGTCATCAAACCCTTCAGTCCACGCGAACTGGTTGCCAGAGTCAAAGCCAATCTCAAACGCTGGCAGCGTCCGGCCACTGCGGAGACGCAACAAAGCCAGCCACAGCTGAGTATTGGCGATTTTGTCTGGCAGGCACAGGCTTGCCGGATCAGTTGCTGTGCACAGCAGCTGGAACTGACGGCGCCAGGGCAAGATCACGAACGTTTTTTGACCATTTAGCCTGAAGGTTGCAGCCGTAGCCGGTTTATGATCAGATACTGCCTTTCATTGCCAAGGCGACCGCGATGCACACGGATTCATTTACCTTACATTTTTCTGCGCTGGAAGACCCGCGTCAATCAGCAAAAGTTTCTTACCCATTGTTTGATATCCTGTTTTTGACACTCTGCGCAGTCATGACTGGTGCCGAAGGCTGGGAAGATATCGAAGATTTTGGCGTTCATCGACTGAGTTGGCTACAAAAACGCGGCTTTTTCCCCAACGGCATTCCGGTGCACGACACTATTGCCCGCGTCATCGCCCATCTGAACCCCAAAAAATTGCAGCAGTGTTTTGCAGACTGGATGCGCGATGTGACAAAACGGACTGAAGGCGAGCTGATTGCTATTGATGGCAAGACCTTGCGTGGCAGCTGGCAGCCGGGCGACCGTGGCTCTGCCATTCACATGGTCAGTGCGTTTGCGTGCCACAGTGCTTTGGTGCTAGGTCAGGTAAAAACTGATGATAAATCCAATGAAATCAGTGCCATTCCTGAGCTTTTGGCAATGCTGGAGTTAAAGGGTTGTCTGGTCAGTATCGACGCCATGGGCTGCCAGAAAGATATCGCTGAACAGATTGTGGCACAGGGCAGCGACTATCTGCTTGCGGTCAAAGGCAATCAGCGCAAGCTACACCATGCGTTGGAGCAATCGTTTCAGGAATTCGACAGCCTGAGCAAAGAAGAAGTCACCTCGCAAAAATCGCGGGTGGAATACCGTAGTTATCAGGTGCTGAATGCGGCTGTCTTGCCAGAATCCATCCGAAACGATTGGCCGACGATAAAAACCATAGCGATGTCAGACAGTTATCGGATGACTAAAGGCAAGAAATCAGCATTGGAACGGCGCTACTTTATTAGCTCTGGCGAACTGGATGTGGATAGGTTCGCACAGGCCTGCCGCGGTCACTGGTCAATAGAGAATAAGTTGCACTGGGTGCTGGATGTCAGCTTTGACGAAGATAGCTGTCTGATTTACAGAGAAAAAGCAGCAGCGAATCTGGCGGCTATCCGCCATATTGCCGTGAACATGATGCGACAGGAAAAAAGCAGAAAGTTGAGTATCCCGCGAAAAAAGCGGGCATTGATGATGGACCCGGATTACTTGGATATCGTGTTAGAAGCGGGTGTTGGCGTTGCGATGGCGAAATAGTGAGCATTCATGCTCTCGCCCTGCTGACGGCGCTGGAATACAAACTGTTAAGCCATTTTCTGCAGTATCCGGCTCAGGTGCATAGCCGTGAACAGTTACTGGCCGCTGGCGATATAACGCAGAGCAGTCAGTACGAGCGCAATATCGATACCCATATTAAAAGTCTGCGCGCCAAACTGCGTCGTTGCAGCGACCGGCAGTATCTGCTGACGCACCGCGGTTTTGGTTACCTCTGTGTACCGGCCGGCCAGCAGGAAACCGGCCCATGCTGAATCCATCTCATCCACTGTGGCGCCATCTCCGGCTGCCGTTCGCACTTCGGTTATTCCTGTTGTATTTTGCTTTTGTCGGCCTGACCGGTTATCTGGTGCTGAGCGTACTGGCCGAACAAATTAAACCTGGTTTTCGCCAGGCCAGCGAAGAAAGCCTGATTGACGCCAGTCAGCATCTGGCAGATCTGGTCGCTCCCTATCTGCAACAAGGCCGGCTGAATAACCCGGAGATCGCACAGATATTGCGCCAATACGGCCAGCGCAGTGCCCGGCCAGAACTGTGGGGCCTGCAGCGTACCACGCCTGATCACCGCATCTACCTGACTGATCAACATGGCATAGTGCTATTTGACAGCAAAGATCTGGCGCTGGGCGCTGACTATTCGCGCTGGAACGATGTCTATCACACGCTGCGCGGTCAGTATGGCGCGCGCTCCAGTCCGGCCAGCGACCAGCCGGGCGCACCCACTGTGATGCATGTGGCGGCGCCGGTACGCGCATCTGACGGTCAGATCATCGGCGTGCTGACTCTGGCAAAAAGCAATCAAAGCCTGCAGCCATTTATTGACCGCAGCGAGCGCTATTTACTCGAACGGGGCATAGCACTGATGCTATTGGGGCTGCTGTTTGGCGCCTTGTTGACCTGGCGTCTGCAAAGTGGCCTGAACCGCTTGCGTCATTATATTCAGGGTTTGCATGCCGGACTGCGACTGGCGCCACCCAAATTCCGGCTGTTTTTTGAGTTTGGCGACCTTGCCACGGCTCTCGATACCTTCCGCGCCAAGCTCGAAGGCAAAGCACTGCGCGATGAAGCGCTGCAAACCTTAACCCATGAACTGAAAAGCCCGCTGACGGCGATCCGGGCAGCCACCGAAATCCTTGGCAATCCGCTGCCGGAAGCGGACAGGCAGAAATTTCTCGGCCATATCCGCAACGAATCAGACCGGCTGAACCGGCTCAGCGAGCAGCTGCTGGCGGTTTCTGCGCTGGAGCAACTGCCACATCTGCCACAACCGGTGCCGGTCGCACTGGACCTGTTGGTCCGCCAGCTGCTGGATAGCAACAGCGCCAGACTCGCGACTCTGCAAGTACAGCTGCACATTGAACTGACACTGCAGCAAGTGTCTGGCGACGCGACGCTGCTGCGTCAGGCGCTACAGCATTTGCTGGATAATGCGCTGGACTTTATGTCCAGTGGCGGCTGGCTGCGGCTGACGCTGCAATCAGAGCCGCACAGAATATGCCTGCAGCTGGCCAATCAGGGACCGCAGATCCCGGATTATGCACTGGCCCGGCTTGGTGAAAAGTTTTTCTCAATGCCAAGGCCGGCCGGCAGTGCCAATGCCGGGCGCAAAAGCACCGGCCTAGGATTGTGTTTTGTTCGTCAGGTGCTGGCGCTGCATCAGGGGGATTTGCAATTCGACAATCTGCCCGATGGGGTTCAGGTCAGCATCTGGCTGCCTTCGCTGTGACACAACTCCACCAAAACTCCACATAAGCTCCAGCCCGGCTCCACCCGGGGTTTGCTGACCGGCGCGACAATAGCGCCGTGATAAGGCAAAACCCCGGAGGAATCCCAATGCTGAAACATAAAATCATTTTGGTCGCCGCGCTGATAGCGCTGCTCTGGCTGCCGGTCGGCGTGATCCACAATCTGGTACTGGAACGTGCCGAACTCAACCAGCAGGTGCAGCAGCAAATTGCCGACAGCAGCGGCGGCCCGCAGCTGCTGAGCGGGCCACTGCTGGTGCTGGAACTTGAAGCCACGCAGGTTCCATCCACAGACAAAACCGCTGCCCACCGCCAATATCTGCTGCAGCAGGCCGACGACCTGCAACTGAGCAGCGAGGTGCAGACCGAACAACGCAGTCGTGGTTTATACCGGGCGCGGGTTTATCAGAGTCAGCACCAGATGAAAGCCAGCTTTGCCGCAGTTGCGGCCGAACTGCTGGCCAATACCGCAGCAGGGCAGGCTGATGCCCCCCGGATCAAAGCCGCCTGGATCAGTTTCGCCGTCAATGACAGCCGCGGTTTTACCCGCTTACCACAACTCAAACTGAACGGCGAACTTCAACACATCGCTACCGGCAGTAAACTCAGCTTTCTGCCCGAAGGTTTTCACCTGCCGCTGCCGTTGAGCCAGCTGGAACAAGCAATGATCCTGGAGCTGTCATTAGAGCTGCAAGGCAGCACCAGCCTCAATGTGTTGCCGGTCGCCCGCAACAGCCAATGGCAACTGCGCAGTAACTGGCCGGATCCGGCGTTTCAGGGCCGTTACCTGCCACAACAACGTGAGATCAGTCCATCCGGGTTCAGTGCCCACTGGCAAAGCAGTGAATTATCAAACCCGGCCGGCCTGGAGCTGAGCCGCTGCTTTGGCCAGCCAAGCTGTAAAGCGCTGACCGAACAAGCGTTCAGTGTCAGTCTGATTGAAGCAGTCGACCCCTACCAACAAACTGAGCGGGCGATAAAATACGCCATTCTGGTGATAGTGCTGAGTTTCGCCTGGTTTTATCTGGCGGAATTGCTGAGCCACACGCACTTCCAGTTACATCCGATGCATTATTTGCTGGTGGGGCTGACGCTAGTGATGTTTTATTTACTGCTGCTGTCGTTGGCAGAACTGATCGGTTTTCTGGCGGCCTATTGGCTGGCCAGTCTGGCGTGTGCGTTATTGCTGTATGGCTACTTAACTGCAGTGCTGCAAAGCAAACAGCGCAGTGTGGCGGTCACTGCAGCTTATCTGGCGCTACAAGGCCTGTTGTATCTGATTTTGCAGGCAGAAACCTTCGCCCTGCTCAGCGGCACATTGCTGTTATTCGCCACTTTAGCAGTACTGATGCTCAGTACCCGCCGGCTGAACTGGCAGCAGGTCTGGCAAAGCCAATCCACACCAGACGACGCGGTCTGACACTATGCACTCAGCCGGCCGCTCTGATAGCGAGCCGGCTGAACCACCAGACTGAACCGAGCAGCCACACAGCCAGCAGCGGTAACATCCAGAAGGCCTGGCCGATGCCGGCTTGTTGCGCCCAGAGCCCGGTGCCCAAACCCGCCAGCTGGCAGCCGAGTGAACCGGCGATATTCGACAGGCCCGACAATACCGGGCCATTGTCGGCATCCAAATCCATTGCCGTCGATAACAACAGCGGATAGACACCGCCAAGCCCCAGGCCCAACAGCAAATTCCCGAGCGCCAGTGCTGTTGCGCTGTCCATGGTTTTGACCAACAAGGCGCCGCTGGCCATCAGCAACACCAGCAGCCGCAGCAGTTTTTTACTGCCAAGCAGCGGAATAAACCAGGCAAAACCTAAGCGACTTATGACCATGCCGCCGGTAAAGAAAGCGAAAATCAGCCGCGCTTGTTCTGTGTCAAACGGCAGCGCGGCGCTGGCATAGCTGACAAACCAGTTGCCATTGCCCCACTCCACAGCACCATAACCAAACATGGCAAAAGCTAAGGCCCAAAACACAGGCTTTTTCAGCACAGCCCGATAAGACAAACTGCGTCGCACTGTGTCGGAATAGCCGGCCAGCTCCAGCTGTTGCCGCGATAACCAAAAGGCATATGCCGCCAGACCAACCAGACTCAGCGCCATCAGCCGTACCGGCCAGCGCCAGTCTTCCTGCCACCAGTACAGCACCACCACCAGAAAAGGCGCCGCCAATGTGCCAAGGCTAAACATAAAGTCCATCAGCCCCATCATTTTGGCGCGTTTACTGGCATGCAGCCGGGCGATCAGCGTATGGCCAATGGTGAACATCACAGAGGCCAGCAGACCAAACAAAAAGATGCCGGCAAACAGCTGCCAGCGTTGTTGCAGCAGCGAAATAGCCAGTAATATCAGGGTTTCCATCAGCGCCAGCACGGCAAACAAACGCAGGAACTCAAACTTCTGCACATATTTACCACCGATAAAAGCACCGCTGATAGTGCCAAGCGCCATGGTCATAAAAAACCAGCCACTTTGCGCCGGCTCCAGTTGTAACTCACGGCTCAAATCCGGCAGTAGAATGCCCCACAGAATGATCAAAATACCCAGCAGGAAAAAACCGCCAAAAATCATCGCGGTGGGGTGAAAACGTGACATAAGGCGAACTCCGGGCAGTCTTTCAGCTGGATTGAGGTCGGGTCGACCCTGGGTGATTATACCGCTGTAAGCGCTTTACCGGCAGATTTTACTGAGAAATCAGCCAGCGTTAGTGAACTTTCATAATAACAACCCCTAGAGCACCACGCGGCCTGACAACTGATTTTTATTCAGCGGTCAGGCTAAAAGCATCAGCATCCAGCGCCGCCGGAAATTGCCGGCGAAATTGCTGCAACGCGGACAAATCCAAGCGACAACGCAATACGCCAGCCTCACCCGGCGGCAGATCGGCCAGCGGCTCTCCAAGATAGTTCAGGATCACCGAATCGCCGCTATAAGCAAAACCGTTGCCGTCGACGCCAACCCGGTTACAGCCGAGCACAAAAGCCTGATTCTCGATGGCGCGCGCCTGCAGCAAAGTACTCCAGATCCGGCTGCGCGCCGCAGGCCAGTTCGCGACATAAATCATCGCATCGTAGTCATTCTGATTACGCGAAAACACCGGAAAACGCAGGTCGTAGCAGACCTGCAATAACAAACGAAAGCCTTTATATTCAACAATAACCCGGCGTTGGCCCGGCTGGTAATGTAAATCTTCGCCGGCCATGCGAAATAAATGCCGTTTGTCGTAATAAGCGATTACGCCTTCCGGCTGCACCCACAACAAGCGGTTGTAAATCCCGGCATCGGTCGCCACCGCCATGGAGCCACATATCACTGCGCCAAGCTGGTGTGCCTGTTGTTGCAACCAATGCACTGTAGCGCCCTGCATGGTTTCAGCGATTTGTTGGCTTTGCATCGAAAAACCGCTGTTAAAAGTCTCCGGCAGAATAATCAAATCGGCGCCGGACGCTTGCCATAACAAAGGTTGCAGTAATTCACGGTTTGCAGCAGCATCCTGCCAGACCAGTTCAGTCTGGATCACCGCAACGTCTAAAGCTTCGGCTGTGGACATTACATTCTCCTTACCGGCCCGACGGCCGCAGCGTCTGCAGCCTTGCAGCGGCTTGCGCTAATGTGTCTGGTTGTTTGGCGAAACAAAAACGAATGATCCGGCTGTCCTGTTCCTGCCGCGAAAACACTGACAGCGGAATGGCAGCGACGCCAATGTCGCGGGTCAGCCAGTCACAAAATTCCAAATCTATGAGGCTGCTGACGGCACTGTAGTCCACCAGCTGAAAATAGGTGCCCTGACAAGGCAGCAGCTGCAACGCCGAACTGCTGAGCAACTGGCGGAAGCTGTCGCGTTTTTGCTGATAAAACGCCGCGAGGCCAGTCACCAGTTCTGGCGCAGTCTCCAGTAATTCGGCAATGGCATATTGCGCCGGCGTAAAGCTGGAGAAAGTTACATACTGGTGGATTTTGCGAAATTCCACGCTGAGTAGTTTCGGCGCTGTGCAATAACCCAGCTTCCAGCCGGTCACATGAAAAGTTTTACCAAAGGAAGACACGATAAAACTACGCTCGGCCAGCGCCGGAAATTGACGGGCGCTTTGCGCCACCCGGCCATCAAATACCATATGCTCGTAGACTTCGTCACTGATGCAAAACAAGCCATGCCGCTGCACCAAATCTGCCAGCGCCTGCCAATCCAGCTCAGTGAACACCATGCCGGTCGGGTTATGCGGGCTGTTGACGATAATCAGCCGGGTGCGGTCGCTGATGCGGCGCTCTACCGCAGCCCAGTCCACCCGGTAATCCGGCGCACAAAGCTGAATATGCACAGTTTTGCCGCCAGCCAGTTCAACCGCGGGTTGGTAACTGTCGTAGGCCGGGTCAAATACAATCACTTCATCGCCGCTGCGCACCACCGCCTGAATAGCAACAAACAAGGCCTCAGTGGCGCCGCTGGTAATAGTGATTTCTGTCTCGCCACACACCGGCACGCTGTAAGTACGCTTAATCAGGCTGCTGATTTGTTGGCGAAGCTCCATCACGCCCGGCATCGGCGCATATTGGTTACGCCCGGCCAGTACCTGCTGTTGCAGCGTGGCAAGCAGACGGGGTTCCACCGGAAAATCCGGAAAACCCTGCGACAGATTCAGCGCACCATGTCGCTGCGCCAGTTGCGACATCCGGGTAAAAATGGTCGTCCCGACCGCCGGTAATTTACTTTTCAGTTCCATCAGTTTGCCTTTACTGCGCTGCGTCACGAATAGGCCATGCTAGCACTTCAGCGTGAACTCGCCTATCCGTCCAGCAGCTGGCCCGACAGGCGAAAAACGACTTGGCCGGTTTTTTATCCGATGCTATCATTCCAGACAGTTTCACGTATAGACGTCTAAACATAAAGATGAACATAGCAACCAGCCACCAACTCAACCCTTATGCCATCCAGCTCTGCACTATTGGCCGCTGGATCGCCCAAAAAAACTGGTTACCGGCCACAGGCGGCAATCTGTCGATCCGCGCCTCTGACCACAGCTGTTTAGTCACAGGCCACAAAGACAACCACGAATTCAGCCCGCAGGACCTGCGCACGGTCAGCTGGGCGGATGGCAATTTACGCTGCAGCAGCGGGCCCGCCGCAGAAGCCGCGCTGCATGTTGCGCTGTACCAGCTGTTTCCGCAGTGTAAAGCGGTGTTGCATTCACACTCGCTCAGCAGCACGGTGTTTTCCCGCTTGATCCGTGCCGACGGTTATCCGGTGAGTGGTTATGAGATGCAAAAAGGCCTGGCCGGCTGCACCAGTGCCGAACAGGCGGTGCAACTGGTCATTCTGGATAACGCACCACAAGTGCCGGAACTGGCAGCGCAGCTGCGCCAGCGCGCCGGCGAACTGCAATCCGCCGTGTTGGTGCGCGGTCATGGTCTGTACGTCTGGGGCGACACCCTGGAACAGGCGAAACGCCAGCTGGAAAGCTGGGAGTTTCTGATTTCCTGTGAACTGGAACGGCTGAAAATCGCCGGCGGCGTCTGAGACGCTACTTCGGCTAAGCGTACCGATTAACTTAAAAACACAATCTTCAGCACAAACAACGCGGTCAAGAGCCAGATGCTCCAGCTGACTTCGCGATGTTTGCCACACAGCGCTTTGGTCAGCGCATAAGTGATAAATGCCAACGCGATGCCATGGGCAATTGAAAAGGTCAGCGGCGTCAGCAGCAACACCACAGTGACAGGTGCCGCTTCGGTGATGTCGTGCCAGTCGATTTCCTGCAAATTAAATAACATCAGCACCGCGACATAAAATATCGCACCCGTCGTCGCGTAGACCGGCACCATCGCCGCCAGCGGCGCAATAAACACACAAAGCGCAAATAACAGACCGACCACCACGGCGGTGAGACCGGTACGGCCACCGGCAGCTACACCGGCCGCACTTTCGACATAGCTGGTAGTGGTGGATGTCCCAAGCGCAGCCCCTGCCACGGCGGCCAGACTATCTGCCGCTAAAGCGCCGCCGAGACGTTCGACGTTGCCGTCTTTATCCGCCAGGCCGGCTTTTTGCGTCACCGCCAGCAAAGTGCCGGAGTTATCAAAAATATCGACAAACAAAAAAGCGAAAATCACGCTTAACAGCGCCACATCCAATGCCGCCGCGATATCCATCTGCAGGAAAGTTGGCGCTAAGGACGGCGGCATTGCCACCAGGCCCTGATAAGCCACATCGCCGCGTCCGAGCGCAACCGCCGTCATCAAAAGCACCACGCCCAGCACAGCGCCATGCCAGCCGCGGGCATGGCCGGCGGCGATGAGAAAAAAACCCAGAATAGATAACAAAGGCGTGGCGCTGGTTAAATCCCCCAATGTCACCAATGTCGCCGGATGCGCCACAATAATGCCGGCGTTTTTCAGCGCGATCATCGCCAGAAAAGCACCGATACCAGTGGCAATCCCCAGCTTCAACGTGCGCGGGATCACATTAATAATCCACTCCCGCACTTTAAACAGACTTAGTAATAAAAACAGCACGCCGGCGATAAACACAGCACCTAAAGCGGTTTGCCAGCTGTGGCCCATGCCAAGCACCACACCATAGGTGAAAAAAGCATTAAGCCCCATACCCGGCGCCAGTGCGATTGGATAATTGGCAATCACGCCCATTAACACAGACCCCACCGCCGCTGCCAGACAAGTGGCAACGAACACCGCGCCTTTGTCCATACCGGCTTCCGCCAGCATCGCCGGATTGACAAAAATGATGTAGGCCATGGTAAAAAACGTGGTCAGCCCCGCCACCACTTCGCGGCGCACAGTGGTGCCATGGGCGGTTAATTTAAAGATTTGTTCCAGCATGGTGATTCCGGCCAGATGAAAAATGCTTATAGTACACCGTTTTGAATAGTCAGGAGCAACGATGACTGGCACAGCACCGGCCGTGGATTACCAGGCCATTCTCGACCAGATTTGGTGTGAAGTCGCCCCGCGCCTCGGCGAAGGCAAAGTCGCCAGTTATATTCCGCAGCTGGCGACTGTGCCGCTGGCGCAGTTTGGCATGGCAGTTTACACGCTGGATGGCCGGTTGTTTACCACAGGTCAGGCGCAAACGCGCTTTTCGGCGCAGTCGGTGACCAAACTGTTTGCACTCGCGCTGGCCTACACCCGTGAAGGCGACGCCATCTGGCAACGTCTCGGTAAAGAGCCTTCCGGCACTGCGTTTAATTCACTGGTACAGCTGGAATATGAACGCGGAAAACCACGCAATCCTTTTATTAATGCCGGCGCGCTGGTTATTACTGACATTCTGGCCAGCCGCTTTGTTGATTCTGAAATTGCCGTGCTGCAGTTTATCCGTCAGCTGTGCGGCAGCACTGCAGCGGATTTTGATTTAAAAGTGGCGCAGTCGGAACTACAAACCGCACACCGTAACTACGCCATCGCGCATCTGATTAAAGATTTTGGCAATCTGCACAATACCGTATCTGCCGTGGTACGCAGTTACTGCCGGCAATGTTCCATCACGCTGAACTGTGAAGAACTGGCCAAAGCGGCAGCATTTCTGGCCAATCATGGCACTGTGCCCTGGAACGGTCAGCCAATTCTCGACCACAGCAGCGCCAAACGCATCAGCGCTGTGATGCTGACCTGCGGTACTTATGACGCCGCCGGTGAATTTGCCTATCGCGTGGGCCTGCCGGCGAAAAGTGGTGTCGGTGGCGGTATTGTCGCCGTGATCCCGGGTGAAGCGGCGGTGGCGGCCTGGTCACCAGGTTTGGATAGCAGCCATAACTCTGCGCTTGGTACTTATGCCTTAGCGCGGCTGACCGATTTAACCCGGCACTCGATTTTCTGAGTGGTGGCGCAGCAGCGCACCAAAACAGTGCGCCGCTGCGCCAAGCGCAGGCACGCCTTGCAGCCAATCTAGATTAACTAGCTGATTTAACTAAAATTACACCTTTGCACAGCCCTTGCATTGAAAGCGTTTTCCTTGCGGAGTTTTATTATGGCGGTGCATACCCCTTTACGCGGCCTGCGCTGTTTTTGTGTCGCAGCCGAGTGCCTCAGTTTTAAAGACACGGCGCGTCAGTTGTATCTGACGCCTTCTGCCGTCAGCCATCAAATCAAACAGCTGGAAGAACAGCTGGGTTTTTCTTTGTTTGAACGCCAGACCCGCGCTGTAGTGTTAAGCCGGCAGGGTCAACAGTTTTATCAGGCGATCAAACCATTGCTGCAAGGCATTGAAAGTACAGTGCAGGAATTTTGTCAGCAACAACGCGAACAAAAAGTCAGCATCACGCTGCCGGAATTTTTTGCCAGCGAGTTTTTCGTGCCGCGTTTAGTCGGCTGGTCTGAACTGCACCCGGACATCAACTTACAGCTGGAAACAGTCAAAAGCCGCACTGATCAAGGCCGTCACACCGACCTGCAAATCGTACTGGCCAGCAGCAAACCCACTGACAAAACCAGCTATCAGCTATTCCCGATCAGCTATGTGCCGGCTTGTAACCCGGAATGGTTTGAACGCTTACAAAATGAAGAACAATCACCACTGGAACAAGTCCCGCTGATTGTGCATCAGGCGCGCCCCTGGTGCTGGCATCAATGGGCTGATCAGGCCGGCTTTGATGATTTCCGGCCAAAACAAATTATCCAGCTCGACAGTATGTTCAGTGTGGCCCGCGCCGCGCAGCAAGGCCTTGGCGTCGCGCTTATTCCACTGCCTATCAGCACCGCCTGGTTTGACAGTGGCAGCCTGGTGCGGCTGTATGAAGAAGAGCTGCGCACCCGTGATCACTATTACCTGATCCAACACGAAAGCGCCGAACACAGACCAGAAATTCAGTTGTTAATTGACTGGGTGCTGGCGCGTTTTCAGCTATAGAACAAATCTATCCCGCGCCGACAGCTGAATTTGCATCAGCTGTCGGCTGCAATTTTCTCGTTTGTCAGCAAGCCGGGAACAGCTCTACCATTCATCTCAACAGCAGTAACGACTGCTGTGTGATGGAGGAAAATCTGATGAACACTAAAACTGTAACTTTAATCCGTTCCGCTTTGATCCTGGGCTTTTTGACGGCGGCATTTGCCGGCCAGGCAAGCAGCTACAAAATGGTCCAGCTGAAGGACGACGCACAGCATCAGGCCGACCTTCCGACGCCACAGGAAATGAAGTTTGATGATGCGATGAACCGCTGTGTGCAGCTGACCACTACCGCCACTTTGCAGGCGCAGGCCGCCTGTCATCAGGCCGTCATGCACTCCCGCTATGCTGCCGGCAATCATGGCAAAGCCAGCCGTACGTTGAAGGCGTACGCCTACAACAACAGAGGCGTACAGAAGCTGAAGCAACAAGACAAAGTCGGTGCCTTAGCTGACTTCCAGATGGCGGTTGAGCTGAATGCGGATGACATCACCAAGCACAATCTGTCGCTGCTGGTGAAACAACTGAACAGCGCAGGTACGGCCGACTAAGCGCAGTACAAAGATGGAGATCATGATGATGAAAGCCAGCGATTCAATCCTGCTCAGCCACACCAGCAATATGGCGCTGTGTTTGCGCCAGCTGGGGCAGGAATTGCTGAGTCTGTGGCAACTGTGCCGGCATATTGCAGTCAGCCAGTGGGACCCGGAACAGGAAAGACGCAAGCTCGCCATGCAGATTCGTAAGCGCAATCGTCAGCTGCGACAGCGTCCAATCTGCAGTATTTCTCAGCAGTGATCAATGAACCCTGCGTACGGAGCAGCCTTGCCGGATAGTCCCGGCTGGCTGCTCCGTTTTTTCACGGCCCCGGTACTGACATGAACCAGGCCGACTTGAAATAGTTGGGCCGCCTGTGCGTACATGGCATAATATCCGGCTAATCAGTTCAGACAGGCGGGTTTAACATGCGGATTTGTGGCGTAGATATCACTGGCAACGATGCCATTTTGTGTTTGATGGAATTTAAAGACGGCCTGATGTCATTGCCGGATTGCCGTACCGTGCGGGTCCAACTGGTGAAAGACCAGGAACTGGACAACATGCGCAAGTTCCAGTTCGCCATGGCCAAGTTGGCTGAAGATTATAAAATCGAAAAGTTCGTCATTCGTGAACGCGCGCAAAAAGGCAAATTCGCCGGCTCTGCGGTGGGCTTTAAAATCGAAGCGGCGCTGCAGCTGATCCCGACCGTCGACACTGTGATTGCCACCAACGCCGCGATGAAACTGAAACTGGCGGCCAACCCAATTCCAATAGATTTTAAAGAAACCGGCTTAAAAGGTTTTCAGGAAGTCGCTTTTACCACCGCCTACGCTTACCTGATCAACTAAACCCTTTGCTTACCGTCTTGGCGTGGCCTGATTTGGCCGCGCCAAGGTCAAATTGTCGTCGTGTTGGCTGTGGCAATACCACTGGCCACCCAGACGCGCCAGCCAGTCAATCTGGTCATGGCGGATTCGGCCTTCACTGTTGAGCAGACTGTCATCGATATGCAGACACAACACTTTGGCCAGGATCAGGTCGCAGGCCGGCGCCTCAGCCGGATAAGCGCTTAAGCTCACACATTCACATTCAAAACTGACCAGGCTGTGCGCCAGCCGCGGCGGTCGCACTTTTAAGGCCGGCACAGTGGCGATTTGCAGCGCCTCGATTTCACTGACATCGGGCGCATAATCACCGGCGCTGGCGTTCATCAGCGCTAAATCGCCGGGGCTGACCAGATGCACCACCAACTGGCAAGTGGCGGCGATATTACGCGCTGTGTCTTTTTGCGCGCCACCGGCTTTGCGATTGACCGACAACATCAACGTCGGCGGCGCATCACAGACCAGCTGAAAGAAACTGAAAGGTGCCAGATTGCTCTGGCCGTTTTCGTTTAAAGTGCTGACCCAGGCGATAGGCCTCGGTACTATAGTGCCGGCGAGCAGCGGATAGAGCTCGGCAGCGGTTAAAGTGTTGCAGTCAAAAATCATGCGGCCGGCGCCTCCTTTTGCACTGCTGTGGTTTTATTGGCGGCGATTTTCTTTAAGTAGGCCTGCAAATCCTGCCGTACTTCCGGTAATAACAAATACAGCGCCAGAATATTCGGCACCGCCATCAGGAAAATCATCGAGTCGATAAAATCAAACACGGCCAATACATTCGGCACAGCACCAATCGCCACTACTGAACAAATCAGCACTTTGTAGATGCGGATGCTGTGTTTGGTTTCACCAAATAAAAAGCCCCAGCCTTTTTGGCCGTAATAAGCCCAACTCACCACTGTGGAATAGCCGAATAACAACAGCGCCACCATCAGCACTATAGGGAACCACTCGAATGCGGTAGCGAAGGCGTAAGACGAGATTTGCACGCCATCCAGGCCGGTCTGCAGATAAGCGCCGGTGATGACGATTAACAGCGCCGAAATGGTACAAATCACCACAGTATCGATAAAAGGTTCGAGCAACCCGACAAAACCTTCGGACACCGGGTCGTTAGTGCGTGCCGCCGCGTGGGCAATAGGTGAAGAGCCGATACCGGCTTCATTGGAATAAGCAGCACGACGGAAACCCTGAATAATCACACCAATCATGCCGCCGTAGGCCGCTTCCGGGGCAAAGGCGCCTTTGAGAATAGTCCAGAGTGCCGCCGGAATTTCCGTGTAATTGAGGCCAATCACCGTCAGCGCACCGACGACATAGATCGCACACATCGCCGGCACCAGTTTTTCAGTCACACGGGCTATGCCTTTAATGCCGCCAATAATGACAAGACCAACCAGCAGCGCATAGATAAACCCAAATAACCAGGCGTTATCAAAGCCGGTGACGGTTTTGACCTGGGAAAAGCCTTGATTCACATGGACAAAACCAGCCGAGCCAAACACACAGGCCAGCGCAAAAAAGCCGGCCAGCAACTTACCTAAGCGTGGCAGACCATATTTTTCCAGCGCGGCTTTGATGTAATACATAGGTCCGCCAGCGACTGTGCCGTCCGGCAAAATCTGCCGGTATTTCACCGCCAGCGTACATTCAACAAATTTAGTGGTCATGCCCAAAAAGCCGGCCACTATCATCCAGAAGGTGGCGCCGGGGCCGCCTAAAGTGATGGCAACCGCCACGCCGGCGATATTGCCGGTGCCGACAGTACCGGACAGCGCCGCAGACAACGCCTGAAACTGCGTGATCTCGCCTTTATCGGCAGGATCGGCATATTTGCCGCGCACCACGCGAATGGCATGAGTAAAACCACGAATATTGATAAACCGCAGATATAAAGTGAAGACAATAGCGCCGGTGATCAGCCACAACACAGTGACCGGAATGGCAACGCCATCGACATTAAACGAATAAAACACCACGCTCGCCAAAGCGCTGCTAAAGGCTTCAAAAGCCTGCTGGAAGCTAAAGTCGCTGGACATCTGGAAATCTCTGGACGCAAAAACCAGCAGGTTATCACACTGGCTCGGCAGCGCACTGCAACATCTCGTTATATCTCATCACTTTGTCGCAATTGCGCCAGAAATACCCGAATGCTCGCGGCGGCAGCAACAATAACTGTCATCGTTTTGTGACCAAAGATTCACTGCGCTGCCATCTGCACGGCGCGGCGCTGTCATAAATCCGCTGTAGTCTGCAGTTCCGGGAAGCCCACACTTACCGGAGTCAAAGATGTTGCTGAAGCTGTCTGTCCCTTGGCTGTGCCTGTTTGCCTGCTCTTCACTGTTGAAGGTGCAAGCTGCCCCCGCGCCTGCAGTGCCAAGCCCGAAAGTGGTGCTGGTCAGTATCGACGGCCTGCGCTGGCAGGAAGTTTTTCATGGCGCTGACCCGGAGATTTTGCGCAATAGCCAGTTTATCCGCCACGCCGACCAGCTCGAGGAATTACCAACGAGCCCCCAGCAGCTGATGCCTTTTGTCCACCAGACCATTGCCAGTCAGGGCATGTTGGTCGGTGACCGCCGCCGTGGCTCGGCGATGCAAGTCAGTAATCCGTGGCATTTTTCTTACCCGGGTTATAACGAGCTGTTAAGCGGCTATCCGGACCCGGCCATCAACAGCAATGGCAAAATTGCCAACCCCAATGTCACAGTGCTGGAATGGCTGAACCAACAACCAGGTATGAACCAGCAAGTCGCAGCTTTTGGCTCCTGGGACGTGTTGCCTTATATCCTCAATACCGGGCGCAGCAAATTACCGGTCAACGCGGGCTTTGCCCCAATGAGCGAACAAATGGCCGGGCCGCTGACGCCACAGCTGAAGCTGCTGAATCAGCTGCAACGCCAGACACCAAGCCCCTGGGCCGCAGTACGGCTTGATGTTTTCACCCAGCAATTTGCGCTCGAGTATCTCACCCGGAAAAAACCGCGCTTGCTGTATATCGCTTATGGCGAAACCGATGATTTTGCCCACGACGGCCAATATGACCAGTATTTAAAGGCGATCCGCCGCACTGACGGTTTTATCAAAGAGTTATGGCAGCAACTGCAGAGTGACCCGTTTTATGCTGGCCAGACGACCTTGCTGATTAGCACCGACCATGGCCGCGGCGACAGCGCCAAAAGCTGGCAACACCATGCCAGCGGCCGGGCTATTGCCGGATATATGAAGAAGTTAAAGAACTTTGGCAATGGCGTCAGTGGTTCTGACGAGATTTGGCTGGCCGCTCTGGGCCCACAAATTCCGGCGCGTGGTTTAGTGCAAACGCAGCAGCCCTGGAGCCAAAGTCAGGTAGCAAGCACTGTGGCAGAACTGCTCGGCTATGACTATCAGGCGTATCAATACAAAGCAGCGGCAGCCATTCCGCTGGGAACTACGGATGCAGCGACGGCGCAACTGGCCGGCAGTAGCAGTCCGTTACCTGCGGCAACGGCTACAGATACTTCCGCCAGCGCTATTCTGACGCCGCAATAACCGCCCTCACTGCCGCTGGTAAATCTCCAGCGGCAAACCGTCCGGGTCCTGAAAAAAGGTAAAAGCCGCACCAGTATAAGGGTCTATCCGTACAGGCTCCGTCGCCACGCCGCGGCTATTCAGCCAGACGACAGTCGCCACCACATCGTCGACAACAAAACTTAAATGCCGCAGGCCCTGCGCCTCGGGCCGGCTCGGCCGCTGCGGCGCGCCGGGAAAGCTGAACAGCTCAAGCTGTGTGCCATCCGGTAGCTGTAAATCCAGCTTCCAGCTGTCACGCGCCTCGCGATAATGTTCCGCCAGAATGCGCAGGCTCAAAGTTTCGCTGTAAAAAGCTTTCGAGCGCGCATAATCATTGCAAATCAGCGCTACATGATGCATGCCACTGAGCATCAAAACCCCTTAAGCTTGACTGGCGGCAGCCACAGCTTCAACCTGGCGCCAGACCCGCAGCAAATTACCGGACATGATTTTGACAATATCCGCTTCGCTATAGCCACGCTTTAACAAACCTTCGATCAGGTTCGGATACATCGACACATCTTTCAGGCCATCCGGCAGCGAATCGCCAACACCGTCAAAATCTGAACCGATACCGACATGGTCAATGCCAACCAGCTTAACCACATGGTCGATATGTTTCAGCACAGTCTCAACATTGGCAAAGGGATAGGGATGTTTTTGCAGATATTCAGCGCGATACGCCGCATCATCCTGCGATTTGCCAGCCGCTTTGGCTGCAGCTTTAAATTGCAGGCCCCACTGATTGGCCTGGCTGATGACAAAAGACGAGCCGAAGTTAATCTGAATGACCCCGCCATTTTTCGCCAGGGCCTGGATCATTTTGTCGTCCATATTGCGCTCAAAACCCGGCACAAAAGCCCGCAGTGACGAGTGCGAGGCAATCACCGGCGCTTTGGTCAGGCTCAGTACTTTGTAAAAAGCGGCGTCGGAGACGTGGGAAATGTCGATCATCATGCCGAGTTTGTTCATCTCGGCCACCACCTGTTCACCAAATGGGCTTAAGCCTTTGTGCGGCCGGCGCAGGTCGTAGCTGGAGTCGGCAATATGGTTGGATTCAGAATGTGCCAGTGTGACGTACCGAATACCGCGCTGGTAAAAATGCCGTAAGTTTTCCAGTTTACCGTTGATCGGCGTGCCGTTTTCCATACCAAGCGCCAGCGAAATTTTATCTTGTTTAAACTGTGCAGCGAGGTCGTCACTGCGATAGGCCATGGCAAATTTGTCCGATGCGCGGCCGACTAAAGCTTCCATCGAATCAATCAGCTGATTGGCCAGCAGCTCGCCGCCACCGGTTTTTTCATAAGACGCCGGAATATACACCGACATAAATGGCGCATTCAGGCCGCCTTGTTTCGCCCGCGGGTAATCAAATTCGCCTTTGGCGGTAGCCTGAGTAACGTCTTCCCAATGCTCCTGTAAACGGTATGGCACATCGATGTGGGTGTCGATCAGCAAATATTGCTGGGCGATGCGTTGTGCTTCTGCAGCCAGATCTGCAGCCTGGGCGGTGTGGGCCTGCAGCGCCATCAGGCTGCAGAGCATAGCTATTTTGCTGAATTTCATCATGTTCCTGCTTTTGTTGGCGTGATTTCCGCGATATCAACCCAGCATAAAACAATTGCCGTTGCTGCGGCAGCAGCTTTATCGCGTGCCAGCATCTGTCAATCGCGGTGGTGACAGTGGGATTTGTTACAAACTGTAACTATCTCATCAAAGATTGATTGCAGATCATCCAGCTGTTAAGGTGTTGAACACACAAGTTCGCTTAGATCAGCGCCTGTTTTTCAGCGCACCAACGGAGAAAGACCATGTATAAAATCATCATTGCGCTGTGCCTTGGCGCCCTGCTCGCCGGCTGCGGCAGCACCAACAATACAACTGGTTCAGACATCAGCAAAACCAATGTAGTGAAAGCCAACGATATTGAGAAAAAACGCGGCGCAGCGCCGGATGGCTCGGCAGAAAAAGATGGCTACATCTGCCGCACCGAACGTCCGCTGGGCACCCGTTTTGGTAAAAAAGTATGCCGGACACCAGAGCAAATCGAAGCAGAAAAACAAGCCGCGAAAGAAGCATTACCACGCCATCGCGAATGTGCTGCCGGTTCGATTTGTAACTAAGCCACTGTGCTGCATAAAAAACCGCAGACAACTGCGGTTTTTTTGTTTAAATCTGCTGGCCGGGTTATTGCACCAGACCAAATTCGTTGTGCAAGACCGTCGCTAACTCTGCATCGCTAATCTCCCGGCTCTGTGTCACGCCGGCAATACTCTGCTTCAGCTCACGCCCGACCAGCATAGTGCGCCCTTGCGCATGTTGGCGGATCAGCAACAACTTTTGCACAAAAACAGTATCCGGATGCGTCGAATTCAGATAATTGGCCGGCATAAAATCAATCCACTCGGCCGGATGTAAATCAAAACCAAACTGGCTGACCCAATTGCCGTCAATTTCCGCCTGCAGCACATAATCGCCCGGTGTGGGCATGGTCAGACGGAACTGGTCAAAGTCCTGTTGCTGCGGCAGATTCACCTGCGACAATGCCAGCGGCGCCCGCATACCGTAACTGCCGAAACCTAAATCACACAGATAACGCTCAGCGCCAATAGTCACTACCAATGCCATATGAGTTTTTGGCCGGCGCATCGGATAAAACATTGGCCGGCAGGCTACAAAAAAGTACGGGATCTGCAGCGCGGTCAGTGCCATGGCAAACAAGCCGTTTAATTCATAACAATAACCACCACGTTTAGCCTGGCCGTCCGCACCGACGATTTTGCTGACAATCTCTTCCGGCACCAAAGACACAATTTTGCCGGCCTGCACATCGAGATTTTCAAAAGTGATACGACGCAGTTGCGCCTGCATCATGCTCTGCAGCGCAGCAGCATCGAATGCTGTCGCCGCTGGCATGTGATCAAGACCAATCCGGCGGGCATATAAAGCGAGGTCAAAATTAGCGGCAAACATCTTCATCTCCTGCAACTGCGGCAAAGCGCCGATTGTCGCCGATCCGGCAGCCTGCTGCCAAGCGCGGATGTCCGGCTTCACTTTAAGAATCAGTTAGCCAGTCATCATGTTGACATTTGCTTACGAAACCGGGCATTAATTGTACAACTGCTAACTTCGTGCTAACGTCAAACTGCCGTGTACTCAGAATAAGGACAATTCAGATGTATAAAATGTTATGTGTGGCAGCCTGTACTTTGTTATTAACCGCTTGTGGCAGTACTGCGCCGGACAGTTTTTCCCGCATCGCCAAGACCAACGTGGTCAAAGCCAATACCATCGAAAAGAAAAAAGTAGCCCCACCTGATGGCACCCTGGAAAAACAGGGTTATATCTGTCGCACCGAACGCCGGATGAACTCACGTTTTGGCAATACTGTCTGCCGGACGCCAGCACAAATTGCCGCCGAAAAAGCCATGGCGCGGGAGTCTGTGCCAAGGCACCGGGATTGCATGGCGCCATCCTATATGTGCAAAGACTAAAACTTCATTCAGGGTCAGGAGTTCCACAACGCCCGGCAATCTGTGCCGGGCGATTTTATGTATCTCACTGATTTTATTGTTTTTGCATATCATGTTCATCGCTTGTCCAGGCAAGCAAGCTCCCGTAGTATCAACACCTTAGTTATTTCAGGGAACCTGTGCAGGGATGTGGATCTTTTTAAACTGGCAGTAACTATCATTGCCATCATCAGCCGTTATATCCGTCAATTTGAACCCGACCAGCCAGAGCACACCGGCCACTGCGACGAGGTGCCTTATTTCGAAACAGAGACACGCAACAAAGAGGATAAAATCACTGGCTATCAGCTCGGTTTTAGCTTGCCGACCGATGTGCCATTTCAGATTGACACCGAAAGCTCCGCCAGTGCATTTTTTACCTGGTTAGGCGTCAGCCGGGAATTTCAGACCGGAGATGAGCATTTTGATCGCAACGTGTATCTGGGCTGTGACCATCCGTTATTGCTGCAGGCACTACAACAGCAAGAATCGGCCAGGCTGGCTATTCTGGCTTTGCTGCAATTGCCGGGGGCAAAAAAAATCTGGTCTGACGGTATGAGCCTGTGGTTCAGCCGAACCTGTGAACACACTTCAGCAAGCACAGAACAGCAATTATTGCTGCAATTAGCACGAGTTTTAGCTCCGGTAGCGGAGGCAACGCGAAAACAACCGGCACCATTTTTCTGGCGCTATTTGACTATTGAAGCGGTAGTCTGGGGCATTTTTGGTTATGCCGGGGTTGCCTTTGCAGAATATTACTTGGTCGGTCCTGACTATCATCTGGACAGCATGGCGGTTCTGCAAACCGGATTAGCCTCGAGTCTGCTGCTTTTTGCCTTTTTATGTTGTTGATAGTGCTGTTGCTGCGCGGCTCATCACGAAGCCACCAGATTGTCACAGAAAGTTTTGTTCTGCTGCTGTTAGCATTACCGCTTTGTGGTGTGCAGCTGGTGTCCGACCTGAATCGTAATCAGGACCAGGCAAAAGCTGAAATGGTACTGGTTCCGATCAAAGACAAACGCATCGCCACCCGACGCAAAGGGCCTGACGGCTACATTTTGTATCTGTCCGCACCACCACGTTTATTTGGCACTCGGGTTCCACACAGGATAGAAGTCAGCGAGGCTATCTACCACAAAGCCGCAATCGACAAACAACTGCTGCTGGTGGTCAAACCCGGCTGGCTGGGCCTGCCCTGGTATCAACGGATGGACGTGTACCCGCAACATGCCGAGCTGCGGCCGCGCTGAGATATCGATGGCTCCCGCACTCGCCTTAACCCATGCTAAAGTCAGCGCCAGACTTGACCCGCTTCAGAATTTATCAAGGAGCCCCTATGCCGGCTTTTAGCCCTTTCACCCCTGAACAGGCCGCCATTTTTGCCAATGAACACAGTGCGTTATTTGGTGAACACAGTCAGTTGCAGAGTGTGGCTGTTGGTATCAACACCCAAAACCGCGTGTTTCGGGTGAAAAACCAGTTCGGTACCAGCCTGATTGTGAAACAAGTGCTGCCTTATGTCGGTGGCGCCGGTGAAAGCTGGGTGCCGACGCAGGACAGAGCGCGGATTGAAGCGGAACTGTTGAAAATTCACGGCGCGCTGGTGCCGGAGCATGTGGTAGAGGTGCTGCATTATGATGCAGATGCTTCCGCTTTATTACTGGAAGACTTGAACCAGCTGCAACTGCTGCGCACCGGCTTGATTGGCGCCAGACAATATCCGCTGCTGGCGGAACACATCAGTACTTATCTGGCGCATTGCAGTTTTTACACTTCAGATTTTTCACTGGACGGCCCATTTAAAAAGGCCCGCACCGCGCAATTTCTCAATCCACAGCTTTGCCTGATGACTGAAGAGCTGTTTTTTACCGATCCCTACTGCAATCACGACCGCAACCAGTTTGATATGGCGCTGCGCCCGCTGGTGCAGCAGTTATGGTTTGACGAAGCGGTGAAAGCCGAAGTGGCTGAACTCAAAGCCAAATTTGAATCCTGCCCGCAGGCGCTGCTGCACGGCGACCTGCAAATTGGCAGTATTTTTGTTGGCAGCGAGCAGACCAAAGTCATAGACGGCGAATATGCGTTTTATGGCCCGATTGGTTTTGATTTGGGCAATTTTCTCGGCAGTTTGTTGCTGCATTACACAGCACTGCCGGGGCTTATCGCCGATCCTGCGCACCGCCAGCTACAGGCCGACTATCTGCGCCAGCAAATCGCACAAACCGAGGCACTGTTTTGTCAGAAGTTTCTGGCACTCGCTGTGCGCGAAACCAAAGACATTGCATTACAAAGTGAGCTGTATCAACAACGTTTTGTCCGGCAAGTCGTCAAGGATGCGCTGGGGTATGCCGGCACTGAAATGCTGCGCCGGGTGATTGGTCAGCAGAAGGTAGCCGATTTCAGCACTATCAAAGATAAACGCCTGAAGTTGCAATGTGAGACCGTGGCCATAGAACTCGGCCGCAAACTGCTGTTGCAACATAACGACCTGACGAGTGTCAGCACTGTGCTAGGCTGGTTACAGCAGCAACAAAGCTAATTTCGCCCAAAAACCCGGGAGCCTATCATGGAAAAAATCAGCGGTATTGGCGGCATCTTTTTGCGCGCCCGCGATCCACACAAACTCGCCGCCTGGTATCAACAGTACCTCGGTGTCAGTATCGACGCCGGACAAACCTATGGCTGCCTTGTGGCGAAAGCCGATGATATGACCGTCTGGTCCACTTTTTCACAAGACACCGACTACTTTGGCAACCGCCAGCAACAGTGCATGGTGAACTATAGAGTCAGCGATTTAGACGCGATGCTGGCGCAACTGCGGGCTGCTGGCGCTGTGGTGGACGACAACATCCAGGATGAAGATTACGGCCGTTTTGGCTGGGCGACAGACCCCGAAGGCAACAGATTCGAATTATGGCAACCGAAATAATCCGCCGCGGTAAACAGCGATTTTATCCGCGTAAACCGCGGTTTTTACAGTTAAAAACAGCCAAGGCGCGCTGTATCTGGCGTCGTGGCGACCACAATGCCTTTACTGATTTAGTCTGGTTTCGCGGTGCGCTGTTTTGTGTATTCCGGGAAGCCTATGCCCATGTGTCGCCAGATGGCGCGCTGCGGATTCTGAAAAGTAACAATGGCGGCAAAGACTGGCATTCAGTGGCTTGTATCCGCAGCGACGTTGCCGACCTGCGTGACGGCAAACTGATTGTGATGCCGGATGGCCGGTTGCAATTGCTGGGGGCCGGCGCTTTGCATGACCGCAGCCAGGGCTCGCATCAGTCTTATATCTGGTTGTCGGACGACGGTGAGCACTGGAGCGACGCCATTCCCTGTGGTGAAAGCAGTATCTGGTTGTGGCGGCTGACCTGGCAGCAAGACACCGCCTGGGCGGTTGGTTACAGCTGCCAACGCGACCGCTTTGTCCGGCTGTATAAAAGTGATGATGGCATCACCTTTGCGCCCTGGGTCAGCACACTGAATGGGGATGGGTATGTTAACGAATCCGGCCTGTTGTTTTTACCGGATGGCAGCGCCTTATGCCTGTTGCGGCGCGACCCGCATGTAGGTTTACTCGGCATCGCCAAGCCACCTTATTTTGACTGGCAATGGCACGAACTGAACAAACGCATTGGTGGCCCGGCCTGTATTCTGCTGCCGGACGGCCGGATCCTGGCTGCGGTGCGACTGTATGACTACAAAATTCGCACCAGCCTGTGCTGGCTGGATATCGGCAACGCCACACTGCGCGAATGCATGGTGCTGCCCTCCGGCGGCGATACCAGCTACCCCGGTTTAGTCCTGCATCAGGGCCTGCTGCATATCAGCTATTACTCGTCGCATCAGGGCAAAACCGCGGTGTATCACAGCGCTGTCAGATTGGATTTGTTGCCAGCCTGATCTGTTCGCTATGTTGGCGCTATGTTGGGGTCAGGTCTTGAACTGTGCGCCTGTGGTGCACGGTTCAAGACCTGACCCCAACACCTGAACTGCTCTGTATTTACCTGTCTGCCACAAACTACCAACAATTTACTGGCGAAATCCGTTGAATTTCGGGAAATGCAGCGATATCAAGCAGATGCTGATATAATAGGCTGCCGTTTATTCAGGCGTGTGGTCACTCCAAACCTGATCTCAGCTGACAGATTGGTTTCAGCCTGCTACACCTTAGCAGGCGGCAATATCTGCTCCGGCGGCATAAGCGCAAAGACGCTTTCTCCATAACAGACAAACACCTAAGGGTAATCCATTGATGAAAAGCAAACATTCTGTGTTAGCCATGCAGATCCATGCAGCGTTATTCGCAGCTGCTGTTGGTCTTTCTCCTGCCGCCATGGCGCAGGAAAGTGACAAAGCCAAACAGGACGATCAGCAACTTGAGCGTATTACAGTCACGGCGCAAAAACGTGTGCAGAGCACACAGGAAGTGCCAATTTCGGTGGCCACTTTAGGCGGCGAAAAGTTTGATGCGATCTTTGCCGGTGGCGATGACATTCAGGCGTTAGCGGTCAAAGTGCCGGGCTTGTATGCAGAATCATCAAACGGCCGCGCCGCACCGCGTTTTTATATCCGCGGTCTCGGCAACACCGACTTCGACCTGGCGGCCTCTCAGCCGGTGTCGATCATCATGGATGACGTGGTGATGGAAAACGTCATCCTGAAAAGCTTCCCGTTATTTGATATGGAAGCAGTGGAAGTGATCCGGGGCCCGCAAGGCACTTTATTCGGTCGCAACACCACAGCCGGTATCATCAAATTTAATACTGCCAAACCGCGGCAGGATTTTGATGCCTACACCAAATTATCAGTCGGTAACCTCGGCACACTGAATTTTGAAGGCGCCGCCGGCGGTGGCCTCAGTGATAACCTGTCAGCCCGGGTATCTGTCCTGTCACAAAACCGTGACGACTACATCGACAACAGCTTCAAAAAAGAACAAGACGTGATGGGTGGCTTCGACGAGAAAGCCGGCCGCGTGCAGTTCCTGTATGAAAGTGGCGATATTGAAGCATTGTTAAATGTGCATGGCCGTAAACTGGATGGCACTTCTTCAATTTTCCGCGCCAACGTATTTGATAAAGGCAGCAACGAGCTGAACAACAATTACGACCGCGACAGCGTCGCTTACAATGACGGCGACAATAACTTCCAGAAATACGACAACTTCGGTGCCTCGTTAAAGCTGGACTTTGACCTGAGCGGCGGTAAAACCTTCACTTCGATCACCGCGCAGGAAAACGCTGACGGTAACGGCAAAGGCGATATCGACGGCGGCACTGAAGCCGGCCCGGGTTTTATCCCGTTCCAGGCGGTCACCGAAGATCAGTTAAAAGATTTAGAACAGTTCACCCAGGAATTCCGCCTGGCCAGCGACACTTCAGGTGACGTTGACTGGCAAGTTGGTGCTTATTACTTCGACTCTTCTTTTGGCGTGACCAGCGTCGACGGTTTCTATGGCGCTACTACTGTGCACCATGAAAACACCAGCTGGGCGCTGTTTGGCCAAAGCACTTATAACCTGAGTGACCGCTGGGATGTCACCGCCGGTGTGCGTTACACCTACGACGAAAAAGGTTTCACTGTTGGTGAGCAAAACGTTGATGGTTTTGCTTTAGTGATTGGCGCCGCGCAAATCCAGAACTATGCGCCGGTCGATGTCGACGACGATGAAATCAGCTGGGAACTGGCCACCAACTACCGTGTCACTGACAACTATTCAGTATTCGGTCGTCTGGCCCACGGTTTCCGCGCCCAGTCGATTCAGGGCCGCGACCTGGCGTTTGAAGGCAACCCTTCAGTTGCTGATTCAGAAACTATTGATTCTGTTGAGTTTGGTGCCAAAGCGGACCTGCTTGGTAACACACTGCGCTTAAATGGTGCTGTGTTCTACTACAACATCAACGACATCCAGCTGTCTGCCATCGGTGGTGCCTCACAAGGCAACGCGCTGTTAAATGCCGACAAAGGCACAGGTTATGGCTTTGAAATTGACGCCGACTGGCGTGTGACAAGCAGCCTGACCTTAGGCGGCGGTTTCAGCTACAACGACACTGAACTGAAAGATGCCAACCTGCTGGTTGCCAACTGTGGTTCAGGCGCCTGTACCCCAACTGACCGCTTAAACGCACAGGGCCGGGCTTACGTTGACGGTAACCCGTTCCCGCAAGCGCCAAAAACTATCCTGACGCTGAATGGCCGTTATGACTTCCCGGTGCCAACCGGTGAAATCTATGTGTATGGCGATATCGCGTTCCAGGGCAAAACGAATCTGTTCCTGTATGAAGCCAAAGAATTTGCCGTTGAAGACAATCAGGAAGCCGGTCTGCGCATCGGTTATATGAATTACGACGGTAACTATGAAGTGGCGTTGTTTGGCCGCAATATCACCGACGAAGACAACGTCAAAGGTGCGATCGACTTCAACAATAACACCGGTTTTGTTAACGAACCGCGCATCATCGGCGTTGAATTTAAGAAGAACTTCTTCTGATGACTCGCTGAAACTGATAAAAAAGGAGCTGCTTGCAGCTCCTTTTTGTTTACTGGCAACAAACCTTCAACCCACCCAGCCACCCATTGGTCACATGAGAATGCGGCGACTCACTGACCAGCACTTAAGGTATCTGCTTGATTATGCGTGCTGGGACATCCTGATGAAAACATGGCCACTGTTTGTTAGTTTGACGTTAAGCAGCATCTTAGTTGCCTGTGGCGGTCAGCAATCAGCAACAGAGCCGGCATTGCCGCCGGTCAGCAATCAACCGCCTGATCCCGGCCCGGATGCCACGCCCAATCAGGTTGTGCCGGATAATCGCCAGTCAAATCCAATGCAAATTCTGCTGTTTGGCAATAGTCATAGTGGCAGCCATAACTTGCCCGGTACATTGCAGCTGTTGTTACAACAGGGCACCGGCAAAACAGTTGGTGCATTACGAGCCGGCGGCGCTGCTTATCTGGATGAGCGGCTGGACGACCAGGTCAGCCGGCCTTTACTCGAATCCGGCAGCTGGACTCATCTCATTCTGCAGGCACAGAAATACTCAACAACCGGGCTGTACAACTATTCAACGGCAGGCACCAAAAGCTGGATAGCGCTGGCCAAAGCCAAAGGGATCACTCCAGTGTTGTTTCCGGAACACCCGAGGGCTGGGAACAATGAAGAAGGCATGCGGATTTTTCAGCTACATCAGCAAATTGCTGCCGAACAGGCCGCCTGTGTCGCGCCGGTAGGTCCGGTCTGGGATCAGGTGTTGCAACAATGGCCGGATTTACCGCTGCACAGTGAGGACGGTAATCACGCAGCGCCAGCCGGCGCTTTACTGACGGCATATGTTTTATATCAGGTGATTAGCGGTAAGCAGGCAGAGGTTTTGCCCGATCTGCCGGCGCATGAAGTCCCAATCCCGACACAGCGCATTTTGCGTCAGGCCGCCTCAGCAGGCATCCGTCAGTTTCCACCCTGTCCGTTCTAAGCCGTGCTGACAGCGGGTCCATTGCGGTGTCACTTGCAAAATAGTGGCTAAAGTGGCAATTTTTTGCTCAAGTTATGGCAATTTCCTGCCGATAACGCAGCTATAGTCTGTTTAAGCCACGCAGGGAACTACGACCATGAGCATCCAACCGACCGTCAACAGCGCCGCCAGCCGTTATCAGGCCAACAGTCCAACCGAATCAAACACAACCCCCATCAACAACCAAACCACTAAACCCAGCGCCAGCGAATTATCCGCCGAAAACCGGCGCCAGCTGAATCAGACCATTCTGGATAATCAGCTGTCACTCAGTCTGCAATCTGACAATAAAGCGATGAACCTGCTGTATCGCGCCATCAGCGATGCGGTGGAAAAACGTATGGCCGCTCAGGATCCGCAAGGCGCAGACGACAGCACCGAGGCGACCGCAGAAACCGGCCTGAATAAAACTTACAGCAATGAAGACACATCGCCGCAGGCAACGGCCGATCGCATTGTGAGCTTTGCCACCAACTTTTATCAGGCATTTCGCGAGCAAAACCCTGAATTGAATGACAAAGACGGCCTCGAGCAATTTATGCAGGAAATTGGCAAAGGCATTGATCAGGGCTTTGCCGATGCCCGCGACATTCTGACTGGCCTGAAAAAACTGGAAGGCAAAGTGGCGGACGATATCGACGAAACTTACAACCTGATCCAACAAGGCTTACAAGACTTCAGAGAGCGGATGCAGCAGCCGAAAGACCAGGCGACTGCCGCTGAATAGCTGACAGCAAGGTTTTAATCGCGGCGGCTGCAGGTGCCGCTGTCGCAGCGCGCCTGACCGGTCAGCCAATACGACACCCGATAGCGGTTGGCAGCAAACCACAGATAGATTTTATCGGCAAACCAGCGAATCACCGGCCAGCGTAACAACGCTGTTCTATGGCCTTTGCCTACTGCGGACCAGGCCGCATGGGTCGAATCCAGCCCACGTAAAATCCGGCCATCTGCGGTCAGCGACAACAAAATCCGCCCGGCTTCAGCGGCGTCAATTTGGGGATAAAGCTTTGGCATATCGGCCTGCTGAATATCCACCAGCGTCAACGCAGTGCCCTGCGGGTCCAACCGGCGCAGCTGCGCCATTTCACGCACACAAAGCGGACAAAAACCATCATAAAAAATTGTCAGCGTCGACATCGCGCAGCTCCCCGTGCTTTCTGACTGTGACCCGCAGGCAAATTTACGTGAGAAGCCAAAGCCCGATCACAGTGCTAAAAAAACAAAAAAGCCCGCGGCTGCGTAAGCAAAAGCGGGCTTTGACCATCAACGCACCTTTAACCCGAGTTGCGCATGCCAGCAGCAATACCGGCGATGGTCACCATCAGCGCCCGTTTGATATTGTCGTTGACGGTTTCCGGCGCATGCCGTACCCGTTTTAACAATTCCACCTGCAGAATATGCAGCGGGTCGACATAAGTATTTCGGAGCATAATCGACTCACGGATCCAGGCTTCATTCGCCATTAAATCCGGTCGGTCGATCAGCTGCAGCAACAAGGCCGTATCGGCCGACAGCTGATTACGCAACTGCTCACCAAGGCCGAGCAGGTGCTCCGGCACCAGTTTTTCATCGTAGTAAGCGGCGATTTGCGCGTCGGCTTTGAGATAAACCATTTCCAGCATCGACAAGCGGGTAGCGAAAAACGGCCACTGCGCGCGCATTTCATGCAGCAACGCGGTTTTGCCTTGCGCCACCGCTTCCGCCAGTGCAGAACCGGCACCGAGCCAGGCCGGCAACATCAGCCGGTTTTGTGACCAGGCGAAAATCCACGGAATGGCGCGCAGACTCTCCACACCACCATTTGGGTTACGTTTCGGCGGCCGGCTGCCAAGCGGCAACTGGCCCAGTTCCAGCTCCGGCGTCGCCGCGCGGAAATACGGCACAAATTCCGGGTGATGCCGCACCACAGCACGATAAGCTTCACAGGACGTGGTCGCCAGCTGCGCCATCAACGCGCGCCATTCGGCTTTTGGCACCGGCGGTGGCAATAACACCCCTTCCAGCACTGCCGAGGCATACAGCGCCAATGAACGCTGCGCCAGTTTGGACAAACCAAACTTAAAGCGGATCATTTCGCCCTGTTCGGTCACGCGCATACCGCCAGCCAGACTGCCCGGTGGCTGCGACAAAATCGCCGCGTGTGCCGGACCACCGCCACGGCCGATAGTGCCGCCACGACCGTGGAACAGCGTCAGCTGCACTTTGGCCTGGGCACAAATGGCAACCAACGCTTCCTGCGCGCTGTATTGCGCCCAAGCGGCGGCGATAGCACCGGCATCTTTGGCGGAATCGGAATAACCGATCATCACTTCCTGTTTGCCCTGGATATAACCGCGATACCAGTCGATTGCCAGCAACTTGCTGATACATTCCGGCGCGTTGGTTAAATCCGCCAGAGTTTCAAACAAAGGCGCGACGCGCATCGGGAAGCTTATGCCGGCTTCTTTTAACAAAAGCTGTACCGCCAGCACATCAGATGGCTTGCCAGCCATCGAAATCACATAAGTCGATAAGGCTTCCGGGCCGTGGCGCGCGATGATGTCACAGGTATCCAGCACTTCACGCACTTCGGCGCTCGGTTGCCAGTTGCGCGGGAATAAAGGCCGCTTGCTGGCCAGTTCATTCAGTAAAAACGCCTGGCGCGCCGGTTCTTCCCAATGCGCGTAGTCACCGATGCCCAAATATTGGGTAAATTCGCTGAATACCTGGGTGTGACGGCCGGATTCCTGCCGCACATCAAGTTTTAACAGTGTCAGACCAAAGGCATAAGCGCGGCGGATGGTATCGAGCAGTAAGCCGTTGGCAATCACATCCATTTTGCAGTCGCGCAGCGAGTGGTAACACAGCAGCAGCGGCTCTAACAGTTGCTGGTTATGCCAAAGTAAATCATCAGGCCGCTGCAGCCGGTCGTGTTTCAATGCTTCGGTCAGCCAGTCGCGGGTGTGCAGCAGCTTGCCGCGTAAGGTTTTTAACAGGTCACGGTACGGCTCCGTTGAACCCGGCACTGCCGCCTGTAATGCCGCGTTCGCCAGATTCATCGACAGCTCGTTGCCAAGCACATCCAAATCCTGCGCAAATAAATCGGCGGCTTTCCAACGACTGAGTAACAACACCTGGCGGGTGACTTTGGCTGTAACAAATGGGTTGCCGTCACGATCGCCGCCCATCCAGGAGGAGAACCGGATAGGCGCCGCATCCAGCGCCAGCCCATGGCCCAGCACCGGGGTTAAAGCTTCGTCCAGCTCGCGGATAAATTCGGGAATCGCTTGCCACAACGAGGTTTCAATGACAGCAAAACCGGACTTGGCTTCATCGACCGGCGTTGGGCGCTGTTCGCGAATTTCATTGGTATGCCAGGCCTGGGTGATCAAATCGTTTAAGCGTGCATCCAGCCGCGCCAGCTGATGGGCGGATAATTCTTGCTCACGCTGCGCCAGACAATCGGCAATTTGCGTCAGTTTATAAATTAATGTGCGACGGGTGACTTCGGTCGGGTGCGCCGTCAGCACCAGTTCAATCGATAAATCGGCCACGGCCTGGCGGGTTTTTTCGACGTCGACCTGCTGGGTGTTTAATAAAGTCAGCAATTCCTGCAGCGGCTGTGGTTTTTCAATAGACGCAGCGCCGGCTTTACTGATGGTGTGATGTTGCTCGGCCAGGTTAGCCAGATTGAGGAACTGCGCAAAAGCACGGGCGACCGGCAGGATCTCGTCATCGGTGAGGCCAGCCAGAATTTGTTTCAGCTGCTGGTCTTGTTGCTCAGTGCCGGAACGCGCCTGTTTGGCCAGTGAACGAATTTGCTCAATTCGCTCTAACACCGCAGGCCCCAGCTGATTACGGACCGTATCCCCTAATTGTGTGCCAAGCAAACCAACGTTTGCTCTTAAGGCAGCATATTGCGACATCTTCCCACTCTCCTCGTTGCATTGCCTGCCTTGTTGCCGCAGCGCGAAGCTTTGGCGTTTTTTTCTGCAGTTTCATCTCACCCTAACCCGATTTTTGTTGGTACTCAACACTGACAGATTACAAAATCAGCAACAAAATGGACTTTTAGGTGTTTAGATGGCTTTATGGAAAGATGTTTACAATAAAACAACACAGCACCAAACGCAGTGCTTCAATCTGCACTGGCTGGCTTATTGTTTCCAGCAGCTCAGTTCAGCCTCGCATTGCAGCTGTTCCAGCAGAGGTCTGGCAAAGTAATAACCCTGAAACCAGTCGATGCCCTGCGCCGCCAGATAAGCCAGCTCAGCCGCCGTTTCAACGCCTTCAGCCAGCACTTTGCAGCCGAGCAGCGCACATTGCGCCAGGATCTGCTGCAGCCGTTGTTGTTTTTCAGCGGATTGATCAATATGCCGGATCAGCGCCATATCCAGTTTCAGCACTCTGGGTTTGAGCGAATGTAACCAGTCTTCGTGGGCAAAACCAGCGCCAAAATCATCAATAGCAGTGATAAAACCGCGCGCAGCATAACTTTGGAAGATTTTCAGCAGATGGCTGTGACTGAGGATTTGTTCACCTTCAGTCACTTCAAACATGATATTGTGGATATCAAAGCCATATAAATCAGCGGCTTCAATAGTGGCGCGGATACAGGTTTCCGGGTTATACACCGCATTGGGCATAAAATTGATACTGAGCAGTTTTTTCAG
Organism: Rheinheimera sp.; assembly: GCA_008015325.1. GTDB lineage: Bacteria > Pseudomonadota > Gammaproteobacteria > Enterobacterales > Alteromonadaceae > Pararheinheimera. The sequence goes on along the minus strand of SSFI01000084.1, from coordinate 5,324 downwards.
ACCCAGCCTGGTCGCAGTTTCAATGGCTTTGACCCGACAGGCCTGATCAAAATAATACTTGTTGGCATCCGTGATCCGGGACAGGACCACGCCTGCGCCTTCGCCTTGCTCGCCGCGCACTAAAGCTTCATAACCGACAATCGACTGGCTGGACCATTCGATAATCGGCTGAAACGCCATCCGAAGTTCAAACCCCAGATCGGCGCCACTTAAACAGTCGCGACAGCTTTGTTGTTTTATTTGCGGGGGAAACTGCATCGGTACGGGCTCCTGCAATCAGATCGGTATCTGTGATAATAGCAGGAACATCAGCAGGTTGAATATCAGCTGAACCTGATACATTGCCCCGCCAACGCATTTGTACCAGCGGGCCCGGCACCGACCAGCTGTCGGGCTGGCTTAAACGCTGCGGCGGCAGACCGTCGTCGTCATGTGCCTGCCCCGCTTCGCCGGCAAACCGGAAGGCAAATGCGGCCAGCGGTGGGCCTATAGTTTCAAACAATGTCACGGCACCCAGTACCACAGCGCTGATCACAGCGGCATGCTCTGTACTGAGGCCGCTGCTGGTCTGCGCCAGACCGATGGCCAGACCAGCCATTGGCACCAGCAACATGCCGGTACCCGAGCTGGCGCGTGCCGGCTGTCGCTGCACAGTGCCTGCCAGCCATAACATTAGCACTTTTACCGTTGAGCGCACCAAGACCAGCGACACAATCACCAGCCCATATTGCCACAATGCACTGAGCTGTAATTTGGCACCGGCAAATACAAACAACACGATAAAAAACAGCTCAAAAGCAGCGCCAAAATTCAGCTCCGATACTAAAGGGCCGCGTTCCAGACTGCGCACTGTGATACCGACCAGCAAAGGCGCAAACAACGCCGACAGCTGCAGTTGCTGCGCCAGCGCTAAGGTCAGCATCAGGCTGCCAATCACCAGCGCCATTTTGTATTGCGCGGCGGTTTGGGTGCGCAGACACAAAAAATGCAATAACACGCCAATCAATACGCCCAGACAGGCGGAACCAATCAATAAATACAGCGGCTGTAAAATTACCTGACCCAACCCGGCTTGCTGATCAAGCAATAACGCAGGAATAACTGCGGCAAATACCAGAAACGACCAGCAATTATTCAGCGCAACTAAGGTTTTAGCAGTTTCGGTGACCGGGCCTTTGGCGCCGGTTTCATGCGCGACGTGTAACAGCACCGCCGGCGATGAGGAAATCAGAATAGCGCTGATCAGCGCCGCCAGCACCGGGCTGAAATCAAGCCAATGCAGCACAAAAAAACAGGCGATAAAAGTCACGCTGGCTTCGGCCAGCGACGTCAGTACCAGAGCCTTGTGCTGACGGATAAAACGTAAATCCAGTGAAGTGCCAAGCCGGTATAAAATCAGCGCCAGCGCGATATCAACCAAAATCCGCGCATCCGCCAGCGTGTGTTTATCCAATAATCCAAGACCACTGGGCCCGATCAGAAATCCCACTGCCATAAAACCGGTGATACTTGGGATCCAGCGTGTCAGATGCGCCAGATAACCGCCGAGGGCGCCAACCAGCAATAACAAGGCAAATGCCAGTAAAGGGCTGAATGTCAGGGCTGTGGCCGGTAAAAAATCCATCGATACACTCCGTAACGGCGAGAAAAGTAAGACTGAGTTTGATGAATTAGTTCAGCGCCAACACGTTAACGCGGGCAAAAACTCAGTTGAAACGCTGGTTCTTCGCCAAATTGCCAGCGAATATCGCTGCCAAAGGGTAATTCCAGCACGCCAGCGAATGAGCCGGTGATGATGACCTGACCAGCGGTTAACGGCACCCCTTGGGCGCGCAGAAAATTCACCAGCCAGGGTAAAGGCGCCCGCGGGTTATCATTTGGATGTCGGGCTGCATGAGTCACCGACGGTTGCCCGACAGGCGTCAGCGTCAGGTCAAAATGGCTTTGTTCTGGCCCGATCAGCGTTGGCCCGAGCCACAGCCCCTGATTAAATAAACCATCGGCCAGCTGGTCCGGATATTGCGCGCCGGCATCGGTCTGATAACGGCTCTGGATCAGCTCCAGTGCCAGATGTGGCTTGCCGAGCAAGGCAAAAACGTCATGATCGCTTAAGTTGTCGGCGCCGGGCGCCACATCGGCCAACAGCGGATAGGCGTATTCAGGCTCAACCCTCGCCAATCCTTGTGCCGAAGGCCACTGCGCGCAGCGGGTACCTTGTTGTAACTCAACTTGATACAAAGGCCCCAGCACAATTTTCGGCTGGCCATTGGCATCCTGCGACGGCATTCCACATTTCCAGCCAATGACTTTGCTGTATTGCTGCGCCACTTTTAGTTGCACCGCTAGCGCATCCGCTAAAAGCAACGGCCGGAGTGGTTCTGCCAACAGATCGCCAGACTGGCCCAGGGCGCGCCTTTGCTGCAATTGCCCGGCGGCGGCGTTGATTTGCTCCGCAGTAAAAGTCGGGGTGAAACAGGACTCAGCCATCAGCGGCTCCATAGGTCAAAAAGGCAAGATGTAATCACGGCACTATAACGATGGCATTAAACACAGAACAAGGATTACGCAGATTGGAGCGGGCGATGGGAATCGAACCGTTATCTTACCCAGTAAATTGGCTAATCGCAGCTCTCTGTAATCTAAGGGAAAAAACTTCGTTTAAGACGCACCGTTGGTGCGTCATTTGTTGCGTCTTAGTTGAGAAATATCGAAATTTTGCCACACCTTGCAAGTTTATGTGTTACTGATTGTATCCACAAGATGTTGCATATAAAGGTACGAGCAGGTAGCCTGTATTTTAAACAAATCGTCCTGTGGATCAATCACTCATGCTGTTATATAAAAATCATCGAGATTTTTTACTGGTGGTTCCATCTGCCGCAAAGTTAAAACAATCGAAATTTAATTCTTTGAATGGGTTATAGATATTGGGAGTTAAAATGAAAATAGAAATTATGGAAGATGATTATTATTCAGGATCAATTTCAAGTGAAAGTGATGCATTTAAAAAATGGATGAAGATCAAATATCCTGATATAGAAATATTGGTTCCAGAGAACAAATCAAGATTCGATTTACATGACAAAACATTAATTATGCCACTTGTTACACTCTTGGCTGATATGAGTTTGATTAATTATTTAAACTTAGTTTTAGAGTATGCAAATTTTTACTTCAGGGGTAGTTTGAAAAGCGATTTAAATGAGGTATCACTGAGGGTGTCCCATCGTGACCCTACAAGCGGTATCGTGAAAGAATTTGAATTTAAGGGTAGTGAAGATGCGCTGGAAAAATGCATTAAGAAGATAGATGTAAATAAATTAATGGGGTAAAAATGTATCATCTTGATTTGCTGCGTGAAGATTTTCAAAATAATAGTGAAAAATCACAAGAAATAATTAGATTTTTACATAAAAGGAAATATTACAAGGCAATAGAGATTTCGAACTTTTGTGAGGGGGTGGTTTTTGATTTGAAAAAAAGCTTTTCGGATGAAGCGAGGCTTAATGAGGCATACCTATTGCAGAAGTATTTCTGTCTCTTAAAGTATCTATCCATATTTTGGAACAGAGTTGAATTGGGTCATTACTATGACTCATGGTGGAGTTTGCAAGACGCTATTGATACACTGAGAATTATTAAAAAATTTTACCAACCAGATAGCAAGACATTGAATTTTTTGGAGAGCAACCTTACAGCTCTAGAGTCATTATACCCATATACTTTATTCTCCAGTCTAGGGTTTATAGTTGAAAGATATGAATGCGGCATCTGCAATTTAAATATTACAGACGAGCGCTGTAATCATATCCAAGGTGAGATTTATTCTGGTGAAATGGCAACATCTATAGCAGTGGAACTAAAAAAAATAGATCACTTGGCTCTTGTGGAAAACCCAAAAGATAAAAGATTAGCTATAAACATTGGCGATGAAAATCCGCATTTTGGTATCTTTAGAGAGCTAATTGCAATATTTGATAAAAACAATTACGGACCATTAGATATATCTAATGTTGTAAAAAGTGAATTCAAAGTTCTAGATGAAAAATGGAAGGATATTCCAAGAAATTCTGTATGCTACTGTGGTAGTGGTGTGAAATATAAGAAGTGCTGTATATCAAATAAATACAAGAAACATGTTCATGTAGACTTCGTAATTTCAAGCATGTTTTGTTAGTTTTTTAACGATGAAATTGCCTCCAATTTAATAGTTGCAGAACCAATTTATTATTCGCGTCTACATCAGACGAAACCACAAAGGCATTTTTTGCAATCTCAATTCTGGCAGAGATGTCTGTTGTAACAGCTAATGGAACTAAACGCGCCACAGGTCGCCCTTAACGTGTGATGATGATTTCGTCTTCTTGACTATGATTTGCTTTCTGATTGTCTAAATCATTTTCCGCTAAATTTCTGAATTTACTCATAATCTCATCAAGTCCGAACATTGCTAAATCCTCTGGCATCAAGTTTTTCATGTGCATACTGCTTGCAATGAACTTGTTGCTTAACAATGTTGTAGTTGATGCTGAATTTTCCCAGTGCAGTAGGGCTGCAATCAGCGGCACATCTATAATTTATATCCTTCCGAAAGTATCTGTCAACTGTCTGGTATCATTTTTATTGTTTTTATCATTTGTTTTAAATATATAAATATATTCAATTATTAAATAGATAATTCTTTTTTATTTTTTATCTATGTGATTTAATGCGCGAAATTTGTTAATTAAAGGAAGTTTATATGAGGATTTCAGCTTTATTTTTAGCGTTGTTTATTGTCGGCGGTTGTACAACTGCTCAAATCAATAGCATGAATGATGGCCTGTATGATGTTAATCACATTAAGGTTTCTGAGTTTGATGGTAGCCTTATCAGATTTACTGATGAAATTCCAATTGGTCCAAGTGGAGTATTATTAAATGCCTATTGGGATAGTAAATCACCAGATACAGTTATATTCGGTTTTAAATTGCTTGATAGAATAGTAAACATATCCTCTGTAGATATTAATGTGGACGGAAGTTTCTACAGAATGTCAGAAAAGCAGTCAGACTTTACGAAAAGACAATTTGAAGATTACTCAGGGAAAATGTCTTCATCTCAGGGGTTTGTGATTCCAAAAAGTCTTTTTGAAAAAATATCGGCATCTACAAAGGTGGTTTATAAAATAAATTATCTTGATGGAACATATTACAACATAACTTGTGATTCCACAGGTATCTCATGTATTCCAAAATTTAAGTTTGAGCAGTTCTATAAACTAATAGCGCTTACTAAATAAAAATAACTCCATATATTGTGAAGGTGAAATCTAATTGCGCATT
>SSFI01000113.1 GCA_008015325.1 Rheinheimera sp. | reverse complement strand
TCCTGCGCTTCAGTACCGCCGGAGCCGGCCTGAATGTCGAGGAAGCAGTGATTGGAGTCATTTTTGCCGGAGAACATGCGGCGGAATTCGAGTTTGGCGAGCTGAGCTTCAAGATCTGCCAGTTCAGTCTGGGCTTCAACAAAAGTTTCTTCGTCTTCAGCTTCAACGGCCAGTTCAACGAGACCGGCGACATCTTCGAGGCCCTGGTCCAGTTTATCGATAGTGTTGACGATTTGTTCCAGCGCGGAACGCTCTTTACCGAGCGCCTGGGCTTTTTCCGGATTATTCCAGACGGCAGAATCTTCCAATTCGCGGGAGACTTCTTCTAACTTTTCTTTCTTTGCATCATAGTCAAAGATACCCCCGAAGCACGTTGGTGCGTTCAGTTAAGTCTTTGATACTGTTATAAACCGGATTGACTTCAAACATGATTTTGCCAGACACCTGAAAAAATAGGCGCCGATTGTAGCAAAATTTCAGCCTGAGGTGCAGCCTTTTCCGGCGTTATGGACGGCTACGATTTAGTTGCAGGCCGGCGTCAGGCCGGCCATAAATGCCGCACCAGCAATTGCAGATTCTGCTGGTCGCGAAACTCGTTAATATCCAGCTGATAAGCGAGTTCAACTTGCTGAATTTGCGGGTTTGGCCAGCTTTTAATGTCAGCATTAAACCAGATGGCATCAAATAGCTTACCGTCTGCGCCCTGCAGCATCATTTTCAGATGTTTTTCCGCCAGCAAACGTTGTTGCACCAGCTTAAAAGAACCATGAAATACCGGCTCCGGAAAGGCCTGGCCCCAGGGCCCGGCATTTTGCAGCAGTTGTGCCAGTTGAATATCCAGTTCGTGTGGCGCCAGCTCTCCGTCGCTGTAGACCACAGCGGTTAAGTGCTCAGGCTGGATAAAACGGCTGGCCTGCTTGCTTAACGCCTGCACAAAAGCGTCAAATTGCGCTTCGGCGATAGTAAGACCAGCCGCCATGGCGTGACCACCGAATTTTTTAATCAGTCCGGGTTCTGCCGTGGCAACCGCTTCGAGTAAATCGCGCATATGCACGCCGGCGACCGAACGGGCCGAGCCTTTTAATTCACCGTTGTCGCCACGGGCAAAAGCTATCACCGGTCTGTGCCAGGCTTCTTTGACGCGTCCGGCCAGAATACCGATCACGCCCTGATGCCAGTCACTCTGATATAAACATAAACAAGAAGGTAAATCGGCACTTTGCAACGACAAGCGACTGAGCGCGGCCATCGCTTCGGTTTGCATGCCCTGTTCTATTTCGCGCCGCTCTAAATTGAGGCTATCCAGCTCTGCCGCCAAACGCCGCGCATTGTTGATATCGGGCGATAACAAACAGGCGATGCCAATCGACATATCATCGAGCCGCCCGGCTGCATTTAAGCGTGGTGCTAAGGCAAAACCAAAATCCTGTGCCGTGAGCTTAGCCGCTTTGCGGTTCGCCACATCAATCAGCGCCTGAATACCGGGCCGGACTTTGCCGCTGCGGATACGTTGCAGGCCCTGATGCACCAGAATGCGGTTGTTGCGATCCAGCGGCACTACGTCAGCGACAGTGCCAAGCGCGACTAAATCCAGCAGCTCAGCCAGATTCGGCTCCGCTATCTGGCTAAAAGCGCCCTGCTCACGCAGCGCAGCCCTTACAGCGAGCAGCAGATAAAACGCCACGCCGACGCCCGCCAGCGCTTTACTGGGGAATTCACAACCAGGTTGATTCGGATTGACTATCGCATCGGCGTCCGGCAATTCGCTGCCGGCCAGGTGATGATCGGTGACCAGCACGCGCACACCGGCCGCTTTGGCCCGCGCCACGCCTTCGATGGCAGAAATGCCGTTGTCGACCGTAACTATCAGCTCAGCACTATGCTTAAGCGCCAGCTCTGCCATTTCCACCGACAATCCGTAGCCATATTCAAAGCGGTTTGGCACCAGAAAATCGACATTGGCAAAACCTAAGGCTCGTAAACCGGCCAACAAGGTGGCGGTGCTGGTGGCACCATCGGCGTCAAAATCGCCGACGATCAGAATGCGCTGTTGCTGTTGCCGGGCGTCCAGCAGTAATGCCACAGCTTGTGGTATGCCTTTGAGCAGCTGATAGGGCAACAGTTGCTGTGCACTGCGCGCCAGGTCGTTGACGTCTGCCAGCCCGCGGTGCGCATATAGCCGCTGTAACACCGGATGCACCGGCAGAGAAAATGCGGCCGGTGTCAGCACCGGCCTTTGTTGTAAAGTTTTAACCAGCGTCATCAGCTTAGCGTTTCGCCAGCTGTGTCAGTGCAGCTGCTAAAGCTGCGGCCGGTTGATAGCCAGGAATTAAACTACCGTCCGGTAACACTAAGGCAGGCGTCCCGCTAATACCAAAGCTCTGCCCCATATGGTACTGCGCCGCGACATTGGTATCGCATTTAGCCACAGAAACTTCGCTGCCAGATTTGGCTTTGTTCATCGCACCCTGTTTGTCTTTTGAACACCAAATAGATTCTAAGGTACTGAAAGTCTGACTATTTTCGCCACCACGCGGATAAGCCAGGTAACGCACTGTGATACCGGCATCGAGGTAATCCTGCATTTCGCTGTGCAGTTTGCGGCAATAACCGCAATCGGTATCGGTGAACACTGTCACAGCGAATTTTTCATTTTTGGCTTTAAATTCAATCGCTGACGCCGCCATTTTCTTCACTCCGGCCAGGCGCATCGGCTTCATCACTTCTTCATTGATGTGAACTTTGTTTTTTAAATCAAAAACTTCACCCTGGATCAGATACTGGCCATCCGCACTTGCGAAAAACAAACCGCGGTCGGTAAACACCTGTAACAACCCCGGAACCGGCGAATTGGCAACCGAAGTGGGTTTGAGCCCCAGTTCAGCCAGTTGCTGCGCTAATTTAGGTTCAACGGGTAAGGCTGCAGGAGCCGCCAGCAGTGACATTGACGGCAGGGCCAGCAGCAAAGCGGTACAGAGTTTTTTCATGATAAATCCTTGATCATCCTAACCTCGCGGATGATGTAACTGATGTAACTGTTTTAACCGCAACTGAGCAACATGCGTGTAAATCTGTGTGGTCGACAGATCACTGTGGCCCAGTAACAACTGTACGACGCGCAAATCCGCGCCGTGGTTCAATAAATGGGTGGCAAAAGCGTGGCGCAGCGTATGCGGCGACAACTCAGCGTCGATGCCGGCCACTTTCGCATAAAACTTAATCCGGTGCCAGAACGTCTGTCGCGTCATTTGTGCGCCCCGCTGACTCGGGAACAACACATCAGTCGGTTCACTCAGTAGCAAAGGCCGGCCATGCGCCAGATAACGCTGCAGCCAGTCGGCGGCTTCTTCGCCAAAAGGCACCAGCCGCTCTTTCGAGCCTTTACCAAAAACCCGTAATACGCCCTGGCGCGCATTGACCTGAGGCAGGGTCAGGCTAACCAGCTCGCTGACCCGCAAGCCCGACGCGTACAGCAGTTCCAGCATCACTTTGTCACGAAACTGAATAGCTTCATTTAAATCCGGTGCCGCCAGCAAAGCAGTGACATCATGCTCTGACAAGGTTTTCGGCAGTGGCTGACCGAGTTTGGGGTTAATCACACCGGCAAGCGGATTGTGCGTTATGTCGCCGCGCTGATGCAAAGTCTGAAAAAAGCGCCGCAAACTACTGAGCAGCCGTGCCGTGCTTCTTGGCGACAAGCCTTTGTCGTAACGGCTGGCCAGAAATGCCTCCAACAGAGCCGCATCAGCTTGCGGAAACAGCCGGCCCTGTTGCTCGGTAAAACAGGCGAGCTGGCGTAAATCTGTACTATAAGCGGCTAAGGTATGCGCACTGACACCGTCACTGAGCCAGAGCTCGTCGAGAAACTGCGCGATCATTGCCTGACTTGGCGCCGACGGCTGTTGCGCGCGCTGGCGGCGGTCAGCCATGTCGACCCCTTGCGGCAATGCTGCGCTTGGGCTGTACTTGCCCCTCTGCTACAATCCGCCCAGCCTGGCTCGCGCCAACACCGCTTTTTTGGATGTGATTGATGAATATTGCCATTTTCTACGGGTCCACCACTTGTTATACCGAGATGACTGCCGAGAAGCTGAAAGTCTTGCTGGAGTCAGATCCGGCTTTGCCTGCCAACAGCAGTGTATCATTGCACAACATCAAACAGCAGCCACTGCAGCGGATGCAAGACTATGATGTGCTGATCCTCGGCATCTCAACCTGGGATTTTGGTGAATTGCAGGAAGACTGGGAAGCGCATTGGGATGACATCGCCGGCGTGGATCTCAATGGCAAAATCGTCGCCATTTACGGCATGGGTGACCAGATTGGCTACACCGAATGGTTTGTCGATGCGATGGGCATGCTGAGCGATGCCATCGCCGACCAGAATTGTCAGCGCATTGGTTTTTGGTCTGCCGACGGTTATCAGTTTGAAAAATCCAAAGCTGTAACTCCAGACGGCGAATGGTTTGTGGGTCTCGCACTTGATGAAGAAAACCAATACGACCAGACCGACGACCGCCTGCTGCAATGGAGCACACAGCTGCTGGCTGAAATTGCGGAGTTAACCAGCTAATCACGCAGCAGAGCTGCATTTCTGCTGGTTTTCTCGCCAAAACAACGCTAAGTCGCTGATTCTGTTCAGACCAGTTTTGGCGGAAAAAAGTGCACAAATGTTAAAATAACCCTTGCTAGTGCCATTTTATCTGCATAAAATGCGCTGCATCGAAAGGCAAGACAGTTGAAAGACTGCTCACGCAAAGCTTCGGGTCTAAGGGTTAAATAAACCTACGACAGCCGGGCTGCCATCCCAACATCTCCGGGATGAAGATCTGCAAAACGCGTTGCGTTTTTGCATCTGCGCAGGAGTCCTGCTCGCCTTTCATCGTATCCCCCTGACTTGATAATTGCCTGACGGCACCGGAGTTAACGATGAACTTTAAAGCACTGTCTGTAATCGCTGTTGTAGTAAGCCCACTGTTTGCCATCACCCCAGCCAGCGCCGACGACCAAATCGCCCAGTCTTTGTGTGCATACGTGGCAGCAAACGACAAAAACAGCATCCGTAAAACACTGTCAGACAACCGTATGCGTATCAAAAACGTCTACGACGGTATCCAGTGTGACGGTCTGCCACTGATCCGTTTTGCCATCAAAAACAATGCCACAGATGCTGCTGAGTTTATTGTTAAGCAGTTACCAGGCAGCCAGGTTGCGGCTTCAGGTGACGTAGAATGGGCGCAAAGCAATGGTTTTGCTTCATCACCAATCATTGAAGCGATTAAAGCGCGCAGCGCCAGCTAATCCACCACTTTTAGCGCAGAACATCAGCCCGCTCCGCTTTGCAGCAGCGGGCTGATTTCATTATGAAACCACTGTAACAATTTCGGTTCAGCACGTACCAGCACCACATGCCTGCAGCCATTAAAACCGGCATAAGCCTGTAACGCTTTGGCAAACTGCTGCACAAACCGACTTTTCCCAAGCCACTGCGGCGCCAGCTGCAGATGTTGCAATAACAAAACCCCATTATCGCGCTGTGCTTTGACATCCATCAGTCCGACATAGGCTGTGCCGTAAAATACCGGCAAACTGTAATAACCAAAACGACGTTTTTCCGCCGGTACATAAACTTCTAGCTGATAGTCCGCACCAAACCAATGCTGCAAACGCTGACGCTGGATCAGCAGATTATCAAACGGATTTAACAAATAAACCTGAGTCGCCTTCGCAGGCAGCAGCCATTGCTCGGACTCAGCATAATAACTTTGCCCCTGATACTGAAAACATTGCAGCAGGCCGCTATGCACAAGCTCCTGCAATAAAGCGGACACCGGTGCTTTCATGCCGGGCCGCAGATAACTGATTTGGCTGGCGGTACCGGCTACATGGCATTGCAAATAACGCTCTATCAGATGCAACGCATATTCACGCTCGTCCGGTACCCGGCAATCGGTGCCGGCCGGTAACACCCGTTCGGTCAGATCCAGCACTTTCTGAAAACGTTCACGGCGCACTACCATCAGCTCGCCTTGCATAAACAGCTGTTCCAGCGCTTTTTTTGCCGGCTGCCAATCCCACCAGGGGCCACTGGCTTCATTGGTTTTGGCAAAATCCGCTGCTTTGAGTGGCCCTTCGGCACGAATGCGGGCACGCACTTCACGCATTTGCTGATGATCCGGCGCAAACCAGTGCTTTTGCCCTTGCTGGAGCTGCGCTTTGCGATACAGGCTGAAACGAAAATCCCGCATCGGTAAAAACGCCGCCGCATGCGACCAATACTCAAAAATCTTTTTTTCGGACAAAAGCTCGTCCAGCCACTGCGGCTGATAATTTTTCACCCGGTTAAACAGCACATGATGGTGCGCGCGCTCAACCACATTAATGGAATCTATCTGCACATAACCAAGCTGCTCTATGGCTTGTAATGCGCCGCTGCGCCGGCTTTGCGGGGTACTTATATGCTGTTTCTCCAGCAGCAGCTGCAAAAATTCGGCTGGCGAGAATGGCAAAGTTCCCGACATCGCCCCCCCCCCTTAAAAATTAAGATAAAATCCGCCAGCAGCTGGCGGTAGGCTGGACTGTAGTGGCCTTGTTCGTCGCGCACCAGCAATACCGGCAGTTGCTCATAGCCGGCACTCTGGAGCCCAAGTTCCAGCAATAGCCGCGCCGGGGTTTTGTCAGGCTGGCTTTGTACCGCCTGTGACCTGATTAAATGCCAGCCGCTGTCTTTGGCCAAAACCAGCAGACGCTCCGCTTCCAGCACCGGTAAAATCAAACTGAAACGGCCGGTTGGCGCAAGCAATACCGCGGCAGCCTGCAATAAACCAGCAAATGGCAGCTGATCATTATGCCGCGCCAGTTGTTTTTGCCGGTCCGGATTGGTCAAGGCGGCAGTGAAATACGGCGGATTTGACGTGATCTGCTGATAGCGGCGCTGTGCCAAGTGGTCAGCGCTGCCCGGATAGGTTAAAATATCCCGTTCGATAACCCGGATCCGGCCTGGCCATGGACTCGCGAGTACATTCTGCCGGGCTTGCGCGGCAGCGGCACTGTCCAGCTCGACTGCATCGATAAGCTGCGACGACCCGGTACGCTGTGCCAGCATCAGACTCAGAATGCCACTGCCGCAGCCAATATCCAGGCAATCGCCGCTGGCCGGCACTGAAGTCCAGGCGCCCAGCAACAAAGCATCAGTGCCGACTTTCATCGCACAGTGCTGATGCGACACAAAAAACTGTTTACAACGAAAGCCTGCAGCCATAGCGCCCCGCGCAAAAGGTTGCAGTGTAACGGATGCTTCAGCTGTCAGTACAGCGTGGCTCCGCCAAGTTAACCCAGAAGGTAATTGACTGTGACTGACCTGACGAGCCCGGATGAGATCCTCCGCTTTGCTGATTTTGATCTGGACCCTGCGCTGGCCCGCGCTTTGACTGAAGCAGGTTTTGAAAAACCGACGACTATTCAGCAACAAGCGATCCCGGTGGCCCTGGAAGGCCGTGACATTCTGGCCAGCGCACCAACCGGCACCGGTAAAACCCTGGCGTTTTTGCTGCCGGCGCTGCAGTATCTGATTGATTTCCCACGACGTGACCCAGGTTTTGCCCGGGTACTGATCATGACGCCGACGCGCGAGCTGGCCTTTCAAATCTTTGAACAGCTGCAGATGCTGACCAAACACAGCAGCCTGAACTGTGGCGTGATCACCGGCGGTATCAACTACGGTAGTCACAAAGAAACCTTAGAAAAAAACAACGACATTCTGGTTGCCACGCCAGGCCGGCTGATTGAATACATGAACGAAGAAAGCTTCCAGGCCGACGAAGTGGAAGTGCTCATCCTCGATGAAGCCGACCGCATGCTGGATATGGGTTTTGTCGCCGAGATGGACCGCATTATCAGCGACGCCAGACGCCGCCGGCAGACCATGTTGTTCTCCGCCACATTGGAAGGCGTGGCGATCGAACGTTTTGCCAAACGCGCTTTAAAAGAGCCGGTGACCGTCGAAGCAGAATCACCGCGCCGGGAAAAAGCCAAGATCCAGCAGTGGATCCATTTAGCCGATGATGCTGAGCATAAACTCGCCCTGCTGACGCATTTATTGCAACAGCCGGAGATGACCAAAGTCATCGTCTTTATTAAAACCCGTGAGCGGCTGGCGAGTTTAGCTGGTCAGCTCGAATCGGCGGGCTTAAAAAGCTGCTGGTTACAGGGCGAAATGCCGCAAGACAAACGTTTACTGGCGGTGTCGCGTTTCAGCAAAGGCCTGGTGCGGATTTTACTGGCGACCGACGTCGCCGCGCGCGGCCTTGATATCGACGATATCAGCCATGTTATCAACTTTGATATGCCGCGCACAGCCGACGTTTATGTGCACCGGATTGGCCGCACCGGCCGCGCCGGTAAAAAAGGCATCGCTATTTCACTGGTTGAGGCGCATGACATCGATATGGTCGGCAAAGTTGAACGCTACACCGAAACGCCGTTAAAACGTCGGGTGATTGAGGGTTTAAGACCTAAGCACAAAGAAGCCCGGCCTTCGACCAAAGCGAAAAAGCCAAAAACAGTTGCGAAGAAAAAAGCATTGAAGAAAGCCGCTAAAGCCAAATAACTGTTGGTTTAGCCGGTCAGAGGGCGCCCGGAGGCGCCCTTTTTTTGTCCGCAGATCACCGCCGTTGCTGTAGTCAGTTTTTCAGACAAACCGCTGCACTGCCCTGCACCGGCACGCCGCTGTGCAACACACCACTGAGTTGCACCTCCACTTGACCGGGCTGCCAGTTGCTGCTTTCGTTGGCAAAATGGCAGAGCAAATCCGGCACTGCGTCGCCGTTTAAATCACTACTTTGACAGGCCGGTGCTTTGCCTTTGACTCGAAGCTGTAAATCAACGAGTTTCAGAGTGTTATCAATTCGTAAATCCGCCACCCGCACAGTGCTACTGCCATAAATCGCCGTGGTCAGCATGCCATTTAACTTCGGATTGATACAACCTGTGCTGTCGGGCCGGATGGCGAACTGTAGCGGCAGTACTTCCGGCACAAAGTTACAGTCACTGCAAACGGGGGCAATAGCGGCAGCCAGCGCCTGCACCAGCGACGGTGGCGCATCTGGGGCAAAATTGACTCGTAACGTATGGCTGGCATCGAGTTTGCCGTTTTGTAACGGTGCCGGATGACTGGCGCTTGGCCATTGCCATTTGCCACGCGATGGCGTCTGCATCGAAGTTGCAACGATAAATGATTGATCAGGCAGCAATTGCGGTGGTTCCTGGCTCAGCACTGTACCATCTGCCGCCGCCGGTTCGCCATTAACGGCACAGCGCACTACTTTGAGCTGGCGAGCCTGAGCACCTTGTTGCAATGGATTGTCACTGTCACTTTGATAGACGGCGGTGGCCATAATGCTGCCGGCTGGCCAGGAGCTGCCGTCAGGCAGTAAATGAATGGCCTCACTGCCACACTGCAGACTGTTAAAATTCGCCACGGCCCCCACTGCCAGCGGCGACACCGCACTACTGTCGATCAGCGTCAACACGGCACCAATCGAAGCGCCACCGGCTTTGATCCCGGTTTGAATGGCCGGATTTGGATCTGTCCAGTTACTGACAATGTCATAGGTCAGGTCAACGACCAGCGGTAATACGGTCGTACCGGCGCCACTGTACTGATATTGCTGGAACGCCAGCAAATTGGCGTTATTGCGGCTGATATCCACCGGTAACGAACGGCCTTTCAATACAGGTAGCGCGACCGGACCACTAAAACCCATCTCGCCATAAGTTTCACCAAGTGGATTTCCGCCAAGCACAGGTTGAAAACTCTGACGGAAATTACCACTGCCAAGTCCGCCTCCCTGCAATAGAGCCAGCGCCTGCGCACCGCCTCCGACTATACAGTCATCGCCATAAAAAGCGCTGGCGGGGTTCAGATCAGGTGCAGAACAATCTCGGGCCGATAAGAAAAACTGGCCGCCAAAATCCGGTACGCTGACGTCGTCGATTCGCGCGACAACACAATTGCCATTGCCATCGCAGGCCTGGAATACGTTAATTTCCAGGCCGGCCAAGCGCGCGTCTGGCAATAACGGCAGTTGCGCCCCACTAAACAAATCCTGTTTAGCCGGATCTGGTGTGCGAAAGATGATCCCAAGACTGGTGCCATCTCCACCGGTCATGCCGGTAGAGATGCCTTCCAAAGCCGCAGTAGTGCCGTTGGCCGGGTCGATATAGCTGTCACGCAGAATAATAAATGCAGTGTTTGGGTCGTAATTGGGGTCCAGATGCACACTGCATGGGTTACATTCAGCCCCTTCGTCGCCGACATAAATGTCCATTTGCATTTCTGGCGCGGCGTAATCATAACGGGCGCCGTAAAGCGGGTTTTACGGCGCCGATGGATCAGTGCCCCGGCCATATCGTGTTCGATACGGGGTGACGCTGTGATCAAATCGGATCACAATCCGCATACTGGCACCGGGCACAAACTCTGGCGGTACATCAGACAAGCCGACTTCGGTGATAGTAGCCCGCAGATCCCAACCGGTCGGATACGCCGACACCGTTGAACTCAGCAGGCCAAACAGACAAAAACTCAGGAAAAATGCACAGCGACGCAACAGGACAGAAGTCTTCAGCATAAAGATCCCCTTCGTTGTAGCAGGTCCGGGGCAGATACAACGACGGACTTCCCGCATCGCAGGAATTCAGGCGCCGGACAATATCACCTGAGGCTTGTCATCTGTTGAGCGCCAATCATGCATAAGACATTCCTAATATTTATTATCAGCATTTACAGGGACTTGGCAATCAAGCTGACAGCAGGTTGTAAAATGAATCGACACTTTAGCGCTGTGAATGCGGCCAACTTTGACAAAAGCTGGCCGCACAGACAGGAATTACAACATCCAGGCGTAACTGAATTTCAGGAATACCGAGCGATCATCGCGCGTCAGCTGCTGGATCTCATCGTCGCTATAGGCATGGTCGCTATAACCGGCAAAAAACAGCGTCTGCGGATTGAGTTTGTAGCTGTAGAGCAGCTGCATACCTAAATCCTCAGACTGTTCAGTCACAGGGCCAAGATTATTCGCCGGGCTCTGCCGGATATCCGAATAAATCAGCGCCAGCCGGACAAAACTGCGCACCGAAAACTGATAACTGAGGCGTAAATCGGTCAGATTGGCCGTAAAGACCTCAGCATCATCCGCATCTAGGGTCCGGTAGGTATGGCGCAGCGCGACCTGGGCATGCATATTGGCGTTCCAGCGGATCTCCGGCGCGATCTCCAGGCCATCACCTAAGCGGTTGTTGCGAAAATCAAGCTTGTCGCCAAATTCAGTCTCTAGTTCGATATAAACTCCAGACCAGGGCTGCACCAGCGCATAAGTGCCAATGGTGTGTTCGGTAAAGAGTTGGCTGTTGGCATCAACCACTAACCTGCTGCCATCCAGCCGGCTGCCGATGCGGTCGCGTTCGGTCAACATCAGCGAAAGTTCAGACTGCAAAGGACCATGCAGGATTAACTCAGCTTCGGACTCTTTTTCCAGCAGCTCGCCGGCCTGACTATGGCTGATATCCCAGTCGCCGCGCAGCTCGATGTTGTTCCACCAATTGGTTTCAGAAAACCACTGATAAGAAGCACCATGTACCTGTTTGGTCCAGTCGGTTTGCGGCATATAACCCATGTCGGCCCGGAACCCTTCGCTGTAACCCAAATAGCGGCTGTACCAGGCAAAGCTACGGCTTTCATGTTCATACGCCAGATACTGGCCGACGCCGGACAGATCCTCCCCGAGACGCAACCTGGCTTCGCCATCAAACTGCGCCGCTAACTGCTGTGGGTAAGCACTGTCGCTGTGCAGCAGCTGCGCGACCACTTTATCCTGCGCCGTCGCCTGATATTTCAGGTCGAGGCCATGCACATAGTTGTGATAGTCGTCGCTGCTGCGCAGCGTGCTGATCCAGCCAAGCGACAGTTTTGGGTTCAGGTCATAGCGATAACGCAGTACGGCGTTATCACTTTTGGCATTGATGTACCCTAAATCCGAGCTGATGTTGCCGGGAATAATAAAAGTGGTGTCTTTATCATTGGCGGCAAACACGGCAAAAGACTGCTGATCGACGCGGCCGGTCAGCTTCAGACCGGCATCCGGCGATGACACATTACGGGTATAAACCAAATCCAGTGGTGAGCTGAAATAGTCAGCATTGTCGAGGAAAAATGGCCTTTTTTCGTCGAAAAACAGCGCAAAAGTATCATTCATCGATACTTGTGCTTCGTCCGCTTCAATCTGGGAGAAATCCGGATTTAACGTGGCATTGAGGCTGATATCCGGCGTAATGCCCCATTTCACATCCAGGCTGGGTTCAATATTGCGGTCGCTCTGCCAGTCGCTGTTGCCTGCTGACGTCACATCGCGTTGCTGTTCGACACCCATCACTAAAGACGGCACTAAGGTAAAATGATTGCTTTGCCGGACACCGCGAAAGCCCTCGACAGTCTGCATCTGGCAAATCCAGCACGGGTCTTCGCGTTCGATTTTATTGCTGGATAAACGATGCCGCACATCGCGCGGATAAAACCGCAGCAATTCCAGCTTCCAGCGCTGCAAGTCGAGCCGGTCGTTAAAATTTAATAGCCGCAGCGGAATAGCAACTTCAATCTGATAACCGGTGGCGGTGATTTTCCCGGCGCTTTGCCAGATGCCATCCCACGCATCGCTTTCGGTCTTAGTGATCTCATTTTCAATCGCATCGCCCTGCACGCCTAAAGCGTTGACAAAAAACTGATAAGCCAGTTTGCTGTCATTGTAGGTGTCGAGTTTGATGCCGATGCTGTCGTCGTCCCACATTTTATCGCGGTCACGATAATAAGCGCGGATTTGGCTTGGATCCGGATCTTCGGCGACAAAGCTGATATAGAAAAACTCGCCGTCTTCCATCACCCGCGCCATGGTTTTCACCGGCGCCGGGGTGTTTTCTGCAGGCTTGGTATCATAAATGATTGGCATTTCAAGCGCTTGTTGCCACTGCGGCTCGTTGAGCTCAGCGTCAACGACAATAGCCGGCGTGACCCGGGGAATAGACAGCGGCTCTGCGGCCAGCACTGTCGCTGAAGTACCGCCGAGCAAGAGCACAGAACAAAATAAAGGGACATTTAAAACAGACATGCAGCATCCATGAACAAGGCGAACGGGAGTTTGGCGCCGAAAAATCAGCCAAGTATAAAGATGCCGGCTTTGGAGTACAGAAGCATGCGGTCAATACAGGGCAACACGCGGTTATCGCACCAAATTGTATAGATTTGGTGCGATAACCGCGTCTGGCCTGTAGCAAAAATAAAAACAGGGAACTCAGCGTTCCCAGTAAGCTTCTTCCAGACTATCTTCTTTTTCTGGCAAACCGCGCGACAACCGTGGCGCGCTCTGATTCAGAATGGCGTAACTGACGCGGTTGGCGTACTTACAAATCTGTGCAAAAGACGAATAGGCCAGGCAATTTTGCTCATGTTTGCTCGACAACGGCAGCGCATGGCGGTGGAAATGATTAGCGGCAATGTCATGCAAAATCGCGGCTAATGCCCCATCGCCGGCACCGTTGGTATTTTTGATCCGCTCAGGGCCACCTAAATAAGGGTCTATGTGTGAATAGACTTTGAGCGGCTCAGCGCAGTGTTTTTTCTGCATCGGCCGGCTGAATTCAAATTCGTTGTAATCCGGCAAAGCGCCGGATTTAATCGGATTGGTGGTTTCGCGTTTCACGCTGGCATCGGTGTAACCGCACAGATACAAGCCTTCCGGACCGGCAGTGACCAGCACCATATCAGTGAGTTCCAGCGCCGCTTCAGCCGCGAGCAGCGGGTCGGTAATGCCGGTCAGCGCTGCGGCTTCTAATTCATTCATCGCCAGCATGTCGACATAATCCGTGACGGTTTGCAGAATGAGTTCGCGGTGTTCTTCCACCAGATGTTTAGTACCTAGGCTCATCACCACCGGCACACCGTGACGCTTGGCCAGCTCCAGCGCGCGCAACATCGCCTGCTGGATCGGCTGGCCGCTGGCGCGTAGCGGATAGGCACTTAGTACCAGCGCTGCGGCTTTGGCGATAATATCTTCCGGAATAGCGTCGGCACTGAGTTCATCCATCGCGCCCGGGTCAATCACAAAGGTGCGTTCGCCATCCGGCGTGATCATGGTGATACCACGACCGATATCACCGGCCACGCCCTGCAGGTGATTCATGTCGACTTTGCTGCTGGTGTGACACAGATAATGATAAGCCGGTGAGCCTAAAGCGATATTGGCCGACATCACGCCGAGCAGGACTGATTTGTCATCCGCCAGCACTGAATAGTTATGGATGGTATTGCCGATAGTGCCGCCGGCGAAATGGTCCGAAATCGCCGCACTTTGCACCAGTTCCTGATAAATCTGATCGGCTTTGCCGTGTTCCACCAGATTCGATAAGCTTTTGCCGATGCCGTATTTTTGCAGGAATTCGTCGCTGACATTGGCCACTACATCGACAATGGTCTGATCCAGACCGACCACATAAGTATCAAGTTCAGGCCTGACTTCAAAACTCGGTAGCTGTGGTTTTGGTGAAGACACCGGGAAATAATGCTTCAGTTTACGGCGGCCGGGAAATTTCATAGCGGATTCCAAGAAAAGGTCAGTCCAATATTTTAGCAAAACTGACCTGTGGCGGACTAGGATAAAAATAAGTGCAATGCGCTAGCTCAGCTGGCCGCGGCTTCGTCGCGTAAAAACGTCAGTTCCTGCGCTTTGGACTGCTCCGGACTAAAACGATAACCCGCCACGTCGAAATTTCGCAGACCTTCGACGGAATCCACTTGTCGCTCAATCACATAACGCGCCATCAGGCCACGGGCTTTTTTGGCAAAAAAGCTGATGATTTTGTACTGGCCGTTTTTCTGATCTTTAAACTGCACGTTAATTAAAGGCTTCGCCAGCTGTTTGGTTTTGACCGCTTTAAAATATTCCTGCGACGCCAGATTCAGTAAAAACGGTGCATTCAGCGCTTCAAGCTGTTGGTTCAGGCTGTCCGTGATTTGGCTGCCCCAGAATTGGTATAAGTCTTTGCCACGAGGATTCAGCAGGCTGGTGCCCATTTCCAGCCGGTACGGCTGCATCAGGTCCAGTGGTCGTAACACGCCATACAGACCACTTAAAATACGCAGATGTTGCTGGGCATAAGCAAGCTGGGCATCGGACAAACTCTGCGCCTGCAAGCCCTGATAGACATCGCCGTTAAAGGCAAACAGCGCGGCTTTGGCATTGTCTGGGGTAAATGGCTGGTTCCAGCTGGCAAAACGGGCAGCATTGAGGCCCGCCAGCTTGTCACTGATATGCATTAACTGACTGAGAGCGGCAGGCGTTAATTCGCGACACACGGCATTTAATTCAGCAGCATCTGCGAGAAAATCAGGCTGCGTCAGCGGCAACTGGCGCGATAACGGCGAAAAATCCAGATCTTTAGCCGGAGAAATAACCATCAACATCGAAACATATTCCTGAAGGTAAGACTGCGGCGCGACTATAAGCTGCACTCAGCTCAGTTGCAATAAGCTGTTCAGCTCTTTCATCACTGCGGCAAAACGTTTGGTGTTGCCTTCGTTCAGTTCGCTTTGTTCCAGAATTTCCACACAGCGTCGCGCCAGTTTGGCGGTGTCTTTGGTCACGCCGCCGATTTTACTGATGGTCTGCAAAAGATTCAGCGCGAGACTTGGGTTGTAAGGCATGTAATCAAAGGCTTTGTTAAAAAACTCCAGCGCCCGGCCATAATAGCCGTTTTGATAGGCATCCAGCCCGTCGTTGTTCAGCGTTTTAATTTCTTCGCGTAAATTGTCGTGTGCTTTGTGTTCAGACTGGATCAGCACCGTCAGCGTATTGGCCAGTAAGTCATCGTATTCCGCCATTTCTTCCAGTTGCTGCATAAATTCATCACTGCGCGATAAATTACCGGCTTCAAAATAGGCTTTAGCTTTATCAAGACAAGCTTCGGCGCTCGGTGCTTTACCGCTCTGTGCGGCGTCACTTTTAGCCAGCAACTCGCGGGCTTCGTCAATATTGCCGCGTAGCACAGCCACACGTGCCCGCACCGCCAGCTCCTCGTGCAAGTAAGATTCCAGCGCAAAACGCTTGCCGATATTAGCCAGAATTTCATCAATTTTTTTGAAATGCCGGGTCTGTTCCAGCTTATTGGCATCTTTGCTCAGCTCCAGAATGGCGCGGGCATAATTGAGAAAATTGTCGGGCGTATCAAAAATGGAATAACGTGCCGCCTGCTGCAGCCTGGCGTAGATTTTGACTGCGTCGTCTTTCAAGCCATTAATATTGGCCAGATTCGCCAGCGCTTTTTGTCTTTTGTAATTTTTCGGCGACAGCTTCGTTACTTCATTCAGCGTTTCATAGGCATCTTTATACAGCTGACGCTTGAGAAACAACCGCGACAACCAGTCCAACGCTTCAACCCGGGTTTCATCCATTTTGCTCAGTTCACGCAGCTCGAACTCCGCTTCCAGCCAGCGTTGCTGACAAAAACGGGCGATAGCAAGACCAAGCTTGGCCCAGGCGTAGTCCCGCCGGTTCAGAATGGACAGATAAAGCTGTTCAGCAGCCTGATAATGTTCAATTTTCAACAGCAATTCGCCGCGCAGCCGCAAAGCAAACACGGCGTACTCCGGGTCATTTTTGATCACCTGCTCGCAGGAGTTCGCCGCTTCGATAAACTGGTCTTCAGCAATTTCCTGGTAAACCTTGTTCAGGGTATATTTGATTTCAAAGGCGCGCATCAGGCGCTTTTCGAGCTGGACAAAAGAAAAAGGCTTGAGCAAATAAGAATCCGGCTGCAGTTCAATCACGCCGTGTACTATCTGACGGTGACTCTCAGCGCTGATAATGATAAAACAGCAGCCCGGCTTTAATAAGCGTAAATGTTTCAGCGCCTCAAATAGTTGATAACCATCTTTGCCTTCGCCGAGGTTGAAATCGGATAAAATGAAGTCATATTGGATTTCTGTACAATTGGCGATGGCGGCATTGGCATCCGGGGCTTGTGCAATATGTTCGAAACCAATTTTTTGTAGCATGCCTTTGATGGATGCACGCACCGGGTCGCAGTCATCCACGACCAGCACTTTTTTAGATTTATAAAATTTGAGATTCAAATGTTGTACTGCCTTAACAAATAGCGACCAAACTGCCGTACATGGCACAACCGCTTTCTGTCTTTGTTAACGCAGTGAAAGACAAAAACGCTATCTCCGTATGGGGCCGGAACATCCGACTGGAACCAACTATAGTAATCTGACAAAAAATCAGCAACAGACCCAACAGATTTCTGTGTTTTCACCCATATTCTGTTGTAATATTTCTACACAATTACGCTTTTAAACGGCCATACGGCTAAAAACGCGATTAAAAATGGTTAAATAACAATATGACAACACTTCTTGATCAACTCAAAGCCGTCACCACTGTCGTCGTCGACAGTGGTGATCTGAACGCCATCGAACAATTCCGTCCGGTCGATGCCACCACCAACCCTTCTTTATTACTAAACGCCAGCGCTTTGGATTTCGCCAAACCGCTGCTGGCCGGGGCTGCAGCTTACGCCAAAAATAAAACGGCAGATAAAGCTGAACAGCTGAGTATCGCCGGTGACAAATTCGCCGTGGACGTTGGCACCGCCATCAGCAAACTGGTGCCGGGCCGCGTCTCGACAGAAGTCGACGCGCGTTTGAGTTTCGACACCCAAGCCACTATCGCCAAAGCCCGTCAGCTGGTTGCGATCTATCAGGAAAATGGCGTTGGCAAGGACAAAATCCTGATCAAAATCGCTTCGACCTGGGAAGGCATTCAGGCAGCACGCCAGCTCGAACAGGAAGGCATTCAATGTAACCTGACGCTGTTATTCCATCTGTGTCAGGCCCGCGCCTGTGCGGAAGCCGGCGTATTCTTAATTTCGCCATTTGTTGGCCGTATTCTGGACTGGTACAAAGCCAGCACCGGCCAAAGCTATGACGCCGAAACCGATCCGGGCGTGATTTCCGTGCGCGAAATCTACCGTTATTTCAAACAACACGGCCATAAAACCATAGTCATGGGTGCGAGTTTCCGTAACGTCGGTGAAGTCTTAGCACTGGCTGGTTGCGACCGGTTAACTATTGCACCGGCGCTGCTCGATGAACTTAGCAAACAAAGTGGTGAATTGGTCGTGCATTTACGCGATCAAGGTGCAACCGCAGCAAAACCAACTGAGCTGACCGAGCAAGCGTTCCGCTGGGCGCTGAACGAAGATGCAATGGCCACCGAGAAACTGGCCGAAGGCATCCGCAAATTCGCCATCGACCAGCGCAAACTGGAACAAGTGATCACTGCTGCGCTTGCTTAAGCGCAGCTTTTTTAACAGGAGTTTATTATGTCGTCTGCAGTCTGGAGCCAGTTGGCCACGCTTGCCAAAGCCCCGCTGAACCTGCGTCAGGAATTTGCTGAAGATCCACAGCGCGCGGCGCGTTTTACCGCCAGAGCGCTTGGGATCACATTGGATTATTCCAAAAACCTGATAACCCAAGGCATCTGGCAACAACTGCTGGAGATGGCAAAGCACAGCCCGCTCGCCACAAAACGGGCGGCGATGTTTGCCGGCGACAGAATCAACAATACTGAAGACCGTTCAGTCTGGCACGTCGCACTGCGCGCGCCGGCTGATCAGCCACTGCAGCTGGACGGCGAAGATTTACAGGCGCAGATCGCCGCCTGCCGTGCGCAGATGTATGCATTGGTCGAACAGCTCAATAGCCGCAAGTATCTGGGTTATCAGGGCAACCCTATTACCGATTTAGTCTGGATTGGGATCGGTGGCTCGCTGCTTGGCCCACAGATGGCACTGGAAGCCCTCACCCCCTACAACCAAAGCCCGGTCAAGGTGCATTTTGCCGGCAATATCGACGGCGCTGTGGTTAGTGATGTGGTAAAACCACTGAATCCGGCCACCACGCTGGTGTTTGTTGCGTCAAAATCTTTTGGTACTGAAGAAACCAAACAAAACGCTTTAGCAGTGCGCCAGTGGTTCCTCGACCATGGCGCCGACAAAGCCGCCATTGCTCAGCATTTTTGGGCGACATCGTCCAACATCAAAGCCGCTGCCGAATTTGGTATTGATGCCTCACATATCCTGCCGATGTGGGATTGGGTCGGTGGCCGTTATTCTCTGTGGTCGGCCATTGGTTTTCCACTGTGCCTGACGCTGGGTGTGGCGCAGTTTGAGAACCTGCTGGCCGGTGCCCGCGACATGGACAGCCATTTTCGCGATGCGCCACTGGAGCAAAATTTACCTGTGATTCTGGCACTGTTAGGCGTCTGGTATATCAATGGGCTGGGTTGTCAGGCGCAGGCGTTATTACCTTACAGCCATTATCTGCGCTTGCTGCCGTCTTATGTGCAGCAACTGGATATGGAAAGTAATGGCAAAAGCGTCGATGTTGATGGCGCTACACTGACGGCTGCCACAGCGCCGGTGATTTGGGGCGACGCCGGCACCAATGGTCAGCATGCGTATCACCAGTTATTGCACCAAAGTGCTTTAGCAGTGCCCGCAGATTTTATTCTGCCGGTGAAAGTGTCACACGAGCTTACAGATCATCATCACCGTCTGGCGGCGCACTGTTTTGCCCAGTCACAAGCGCTGATGCAGGGCAAAACCATTGCCGAAGCCAAAGCCGAAGTACTGGCACAAGGTGGCAGCAAAGCCCTGGCCGATTTTCTCGCACCGCACAAAGCATCGCCGGGTAATAAACCCAGCAATACGTTGTTACTGCCAGAGCTATCACCTTATTACCTTGGTGCTTTGATTGCGCTCTATGAGCACAAAGTCTTTGTGCAGGGCGTACTGTGGAATGTCAACTCGTTTGACCAATGGGGTGTTGAACTTGGTAAGCAGTTATCCACGCCGATTTATCAGGTGTTATCCGGTCAGGCCCAGCACCAGTTTGACGCTTCTACCGAGCAATTAATCAGCAAGTTCCGGCAAGGTTAAGTGGCTGATCCAGTATATTTTTTAAGCAAAAAGGAGCCGAATGGCTCCTTTTTTTCTGCCTGCCATTTACCGTTCATCTGCGCTTCATTTTTCTGTCATCGAAGTATTTTATTTTGCTAAAAAGTGTGGTATCAATTTTGGTGAAAATAACAACAACAATGTAGCGAGGTGAAGTATGGAAAGCTTTGACGACTTACTGACTATGTTGGAACGACCAGCGGCGAAAGCCCGGCCGGTCAAGCGCAAATGGCGCGAAATCGAAGCCGTAAAGGAGCGGCAGCGTCTGAGAAAAGAGCTCGAAGATATCGACTGGAGCTTAGAAGACGACCTGATTGAACAACTGATTTAACGTAAAGAGCCCAACCTTCCCAGGTTGGGCTTTTTACTTTTAAAACTTTGCTCAGTCAGCGATCGCTGATTTGCCTGATAAAAAAAACCGGAGGTAACTCCGGTTTTTTATTGCGCGGGATCGCGCTGTACCCTGTAATATTCTGTAAGTATGGTATTTGAACAGACAATACGACTTTGCGCATTCAATTATCATTTTTACCTTTGCGGCCAGACCGTCTAGCAAAGATTTCACCTAACGGTGAGTCACTTTCTTTTGTTTCAGCAAAAGAAAGTAACCAAAGAAAACAGACCCCGGTTCCGCTCGAAAGCCCGCTGAAAATCAACAGTTTGAGGCGCCGGCGTAACTCGCAGGCTGCTACCGTCAGCCTGCTCAAACACCCGCCGTCTTAAAACCTCAAACTATTGATTTGCATCGGCTCGCTCCAACGGGGAATGGGTTTTCTAAGTTGTTTTTGATTTTAACGCGAGAGAATTAAAAGCAAGTGCCACTACTGAGGCCAGCTACCCGTTGGAGCGAGCCGATGAAAAATGGTGATTTGAGGTTTTAAGAAAACGAGTGTTTGAGCGATTCGACGCTAGCGAATCGCGAGTTGCGTTTTCGCCTCAAATTGCCTTTTTTCAGCGGGCTTTCGAGTGGAACCGGGTGCGCCTTTTCTTTCGGTTCCTTTCTTTTGGCAAGGCAAAAGAAAGGAACTCACCGACAGGTGAACTCTTTGCTAGACGGTCTCGCCACGCAAGGCGAAAATGATTACTACGACGATGAGCCTCCCCTGCGGGAATAAGACTCACACCTGCCAATCCACCGGCACTTTGCCCATCTGCGCCAGCAACTCATTCGCTTTGGCAAAATGGCCGCAACCTAAAAAGCCGCGGTGTGCAGATAAAGGCGATGGATGTGGCGCGGTCAGCACATGATGGCGGTTTTTATCGATAAATTTTTGTTTATTGATGGCGTGTGAGCCCCACAGCAAAAACACCACAGGCTCGGCCTTGGCGCTGATGGCTTTAATCACATTATCCGTGAAGGTTTCCCAGCCAAGGTGGCGGTGTGAGTTGGGTTCGTTCGCTACTACTGTCAGCACAGTGTTCAGCAGCAACACGCCCTGACGGGCCCAGCTTTCCAGATAACCGTGGCTGGGGATGACAAAATCCGGGTATTCCAGCGCCAGTTCTTTGTAGATGTTTTTTAAACTCGGCGGCACGGCAACGCCTGGGCGCACTGAGAAACACAAACCATGGGCCTGATTAGGCCCATGATAAGGGTCCTGGCCGATAATGACGATTTTCAGCTGGTCAAAGCCGGTATAGCGAAAAGCATTAAACACATCGGCTTCGGGCGGATAAATCACCGTACCCGCGGCGCGCGCTTGTTTCACTGCTTCCACAGTTTGCTGAAAATACGGCTGCGTTTTTTCCGCGCCAATCACATCTTGCCAGGACAATTGCACTTTTTACTCCAGACTGAGCAACACTTTGCGCAATTCTACAAAATCAGCGGCTAAATCGCCCGCTAAACTTGTCTCCCCCGCCACAGCCGCTAATGCCGGTGGTAACGCAATCGGGTTGCCGAGAATGTTTTCCACCGATTCTTTGAACTTGGCCGGATGCGCAGTGCCGAGAAACAAACCATATTCACCCGGCTGCAATTCGCGTTTTAATGCGCGATACGCCACGGCGGCATGGGGTTCAGATAAATACCCAAGCTGCGACAGCTGGCGGACACCGAGCTGCGTATCTTCTTCATCCACCACCTGCGTCGACAGCGCAGATCTTTGGATCACACCCTGCGCCAGCAAATCTTCCACCCGCGGCCAATTATTCGGCGCGCTCACATCCATCGCGTTGGATAAAGTGGCGACCGTTTTATTGACCTGCCACTGCCCGCTTTGCCAATAACGCGGCACTGTGTCGTTGGCATTAGTCGCGGCAATCATGCGTTTGATCGGTAAGCCCAGTACTTTGGCGATCAGGCCAGCTGTCAGGTTACCGAAATTACCACTTGGCACTGAGATCACCAGCTGTTCGCGCTGCGCTGGCGTTAACTGCGCCACGGCTTCAAAGTAATAACAGACCTGCGCAAATAACCGGCTGATATTAATTGAATTGGCCGAGTTGATATTGAGCCGGCTAACCAGATCACGGTCATTAAACACTTCTTTGACCAGCGCCTGACACTGGTCAAAATCACCATCGACCGCCAGCGTGTGGATATTGTCACCCAGCGTAGTGAACAGTTTTTCCTGCAGCACCGAGATTTTGCCTTTCGGAAACAGGATCACCACTTGTACACCCGGCTGACGGTAAAACGCGTGGGCAACTGCAGCACCGGTATCGCCAGAAGTGGCAGTCACAATAGTCGTGCGGCTGACATTAGAGCGCTTTTGCGCGGCGAGTAATGCCCGTGCCATAAAGCGGCCGCCGAAGTCTTTAAAGGCCAATGTCGGGCCATGAAACAGTTCGAGACAACCAATTTCTTGCGTCACCGGCGCAACCGGTGCCGGGAAATAAAAGGCTTCGCTAAGCATTTGTTCAAGCTCAGCCAGCGGCAACTCGTCGCCAATCAGCGCATGTAACAGATGCGCACTGCGTTTGGCAAAAGGCATCGCCAACAAGGCATCGACATCCACTTTTGGCCAGCTGGCCGGAAAAAATAAACCTTGTTGCTCACCGAGGCCAATGCGCACCGCATCTAAAAAACTGACCTGCTGAGCCGGTACTTTGATATTTCTTAACAACATAATTGTTCCTGGAGCCTTGCTCTTAACTCATTGAATTTATTGTTCAGACCAGCAATCTACAGGGCGCGCGCCCCTGTGATTGCCAGCCGGCAAATGTGCGTCATCGCATCAGCATTTTTTTCATAGTGCGCCGCCAGATAAGCGCGAGCGAATTCTGCCTGCGCAGGTGTGCTGCAAAGCGCAAACAAAGTTGGGCCTGCACCTGAGATACCGACATGGCCTATGCCCTCCGCCATCAGCGCCGCACGAATAGCCGGTAACTCCGGAATGAGCGGCGTGCGCGCCGGCTCTGCGACCACATCTTTGAGTGCCGCAAAGGCCTCGACTTCATCTTCGCTATACAAAGCGGCGACAAATCGCGCCACAGTGCCGGCAAACTGAATACTGTGTTTCAGCGTCAGCTGCTGCGGTAACACCGCACGCGCCGCTTTGGTCGACAGCACAGTGCCCGGATAACTCAGCACCACCTGCCAATGGGCAAACCACGGTAACTTGCGATACAGCAACGGGCTTTCCGGCAACATCAGCTGCAAACCGCCATGCAAGGACGGCGCAACGTTGTCGTAATGCACACCGCCACTGACGCCACCTTCACAGACGGCGGTCAGTTCCAGCAATTCGCGTTCGCTGAGCGGATGACCGAAATAATCATTAAAGGCATAACAAGCCACCACGATGGAACAAGCGCTGGAGCCCAGCCCACTGCCGACCGGCAAATGCTTAACCAACCGCAGTTTTAAGCGCGGTAACGTGCGGCCAACTTTCTGCTCAAAAGCATAAAAGCTGGTCAGCACCAGATTGTTGTTGCTGTCGCCGGGTAACTGGTGGACATAACGACCCGCCAGCTCCAGAGACATGGTGTAGGCTTCACCTAGAATCTGTAACTCATCGCCGAGTAAAGTGCCATCGACCGCTTCAAAGGCTGCGCCGAGTAAATCAAAACCAACCGAAAAATTCCCGGTGGAGGCCGGCGCAAAATACGACTTCATGCTTAAACCTCCTGCTGCCAGCCCAGTGTGCGCATCACGTCACCAAACACGCCGGCAGCGGTGACTGCAGCACCAGCGCCATAACCACGCAACACAAACGGGATCGGCTGGTAATACCGGGTGTGGATAGCCAGCGCGTTTTCACCGTCTTTTACTTTGGCGAGCGGATGATCGAGATCTAAGGCTTTGACCGCGACTTTGCACTGACCGTCGGCAATTTCGCCGATAAAACGAAGCACTTTGCCGTCAGCTTGCGCGGCTGCGACTTTGTCGGCGTACCAGGCGTCCAGTTCTGGTAACTTCGCCATAAAAGTCGCTACATCAGTGCCCGGCGCAAAATCAGCCGGCAACACACCTTCGACTGTGACATCAGCCAAATTCAGCTCGAGACCCGCTTCACGCGCCATGATTAAAAGCTTACGGGCAACGTCCATGCCGGATAAATCGTCGCGTGGATCTGGCTCAGTAAAGCCCATGGCTTTGGCTTTGGCAGTGACTTCAGACAGCGGCAAACCTTTTTCCAGCTCGCCAAACAGGTAACTCAGACTGCCCGACAAAATGCCTTCAAAGGCCACCAGTTCATCACCGGCGTTTAATAAGCCCTGCAAAGTATCGATGACCGGTAAACCTGCGCCGACAGTGGTCTCATAGAGGAAACGTCGGCGGTGGCGCTGCGCAACCTGACGCAGTTCACGGTAATAATCGAGGCTTGCGGTATTGGCCTTTTTGTTCGGCGTAACGACATGGAAACCGGCCGCCAGGAACTGGCTGTACTGTGCCGCTATAGCTTCAGAGCTGGTGCAGTCAATCAACACCGGGTTGGTTAAATGATGTTCCTGCACAAATTTGTCCAGTGCCGCCAGCGAGAACTGGGCAGTCGCTGACCCCATCGCACCCTGCCACTGGGTTAAATCAATGCCCTGACCGTTTAACAACAACTGACGCGAGTTGGCGATGCCGTACACGCTCAAACGCACATTCCGGTTTTTAAGGAACTGCTGCTGACGCTGAAATTGCGCCAGCAATTCACTGCCCACCACGCCACAGCCAACCAGGAACACGTCGATACTGGGCACATGGCTGAAAAAGTTTTCGTGACAGACTTTCACCGCATTCTGGCAGCTTTGTTGCTCGACGACTGCGGAGATAGAGCGTTCGCTGGAATCCTGCGCAATCGCCACCACGTTCACCCGCGCCTGGGATAAGGATGCAAAAAACTTCGCCGCCACACCGCGGTGCTGGCGCATGCCATCGCCGACTAAGCTGACAATCGCCATGTCAGTCTGAATGGCCAACGGGCGCAATAATTTGCCTTGCAGCTCCAGTTCAAATTCAGCTTCGAGCGCACGTTTAGCTGCGCTCAAATCCAGCTGAGCCACACAGAAACTGATACTGAATTCACTGGATGACTGGGTGATTAAATTCACTGACACCTGCTCGCGCGCCATAGTGGCAAAAATGCGCGAAGCCATACCCACCACGCCTTTCAGGCCAGGACCAGAAACTGTGATGAGGGCAAGATGTTCCAGGCTGGAAATGCCTTTGACCAGACTGTCACCACTGTTGTGGTTGTCGATACAGCTGCCCGGCGCCTGCGGATTCAGCGTGTTTTTGATGTAACAAGGAATTTGATAACGCGCCAGCGGACCAATGGTTTTCGGATGTAACACTTTGGCGCCGAAATAAGACAGCTCCATTGCCTCGTCATAAGACAGATGGTCAATCAGCTTGGCATTTTTGACCTGGCGCGGGTCTGCGCTATAAACGCCGTCTACATCAGTCCAAATCTCACAAACTGAGGCGCGCAGCGCAGCTGCTACGATTGCAGCTGAGTAGTCAGAACCGTTACGGCCCAGCAGACAAAGTTCGCCTTGCGCATTACTGGAGACAAAACCGGCCAGCACATAAACCTGCGCCGGCTGTTTTTTCACGGCTGCGCCCAATGCGATTTCTGAAGCAGGCACATCGGCCACAGCGTTCAGGTAATCGCCCTGACTTTTCACGCATTGCACCGAGTCGAGCAGCACAGCTTTCACCTGCTGCGCCAACAGTAATTCCGTCATCAGCGCGACACTGAATTGCTCGCCAAGACCCAGCAACTGCGCCTTGATATGATCCGGGCAATAATGCAGCAGCTCAACGCCCTGCAGCCGGTTGCTGAGCGTGGCATCTTGTGCGGCAACGACCGCCTGCAGTCGTTGTTGAGCAGCACTGTCGAGCACGGCTGCCGCATCGGCCTGCATTTTCTGCAACCGCTGCCGCCAGCCATCTAATGCATCCTGATAACCGGTGCCCAGAAAGGCCAGGTCCGTCAGTTCCACCAATAAATTGGTTACCCCATGCGGCGCAGATAAAACCAGTCCAACCGGCTCGGTTTGTGGTTGCGACTGCACAATAGCCGCAACTTCCAGAAACCGCGCCACAGACGCTAACGACGAACCCCCAAACTTAAGCACCCGCATTTTTTTGCTCCTCAGATAAACGCAAAAGGCCCGTGACTGTTGAGGTCACGGGCCTTTTCTCAAGACAATACGCCGCCGACCTCCTACCCCGCAGGGCTGGTGGTAATAATCGTGGTGGTTGTATTGATAATTTTGGTATATTTCATGCGTCTTATATGCGCATTGTTTTAGACGTCTGTCAATCTAAATGTTTAGATTAATTCAGTTCGCCTTTTTGTGATAGTCCGTTTCGCCGGCCTGATAACAACATACCCGGTTCCGGCCGGTTCTTTTCGCGTTGTATAATGCCATGTCTGCGCAACGAATTAAATCGTCATGCAAGAAATGTTGTTTCGGCTGAAATTCCGCCACGCCCATACTGAGCGTCGCTCTGATGGTCTGCTGGTTAAACAACATCGAATAATCGGCAACAGCCCGGCAGATCCGCTCAGCAACCTCAGTTGCCCCTTCCAGACCTGTGTCGGGCAAAATAATGCCAAACTCTTCGCCACCATAGCGGCCGAGCAAATCGGAATCACGCAGCAGACTGCCGATAAAAGACGCCAGCTCGACCAACACAAAGTCACCACCCAAGTGACCATATTTGTCGTTCAGATCTTTAAATTTATCCAGGTCAAATAAAATCAGGCTCAAAGAATGCTGGTAACGCTGAGCGCGGTGGATTTCCTGCTTCAGCTGTTCTTCCCAATAGCGCCGGTTTTGTACTTTGGTCAGACCGTCCTGCCGGTTGGCTTTTTCCAGTTCGATCAGGGTACGGCTTAAATGCTGCTGGTAAACAAAGGCATCGGTGGCATCTTCAATCAAAATACAAATCAGCGGTTGTTCATGCTGGGCAGTGGCGAGTGGCAACATAGTGCAGTTTTGCGCCATATACTGGCTGCTGCTGGTGATAGGCCTTAAATGCGGTAACTTAAAAATATACTGGCGCTGTTCCCAGCTGCTGAACGCCGGCGAGTTTAAATCCAGCACACTCATCAACTTGCGTTTGAGCCAGGCTTCCGGCAGATCGGCAAACACACTGAACAACGACTTTCCCGCTACTTCGCTCAGTTGCAGGTTGC
>SSFI01000078.1 GCA_008015325.1 Rheinheimera sp. | reverse complement strand
GCACCGGTTATTTTGCTGGTAAGCCTGTGGCTTGGCCAACAGTCAGTAGATAAGGAAAAACTATTGAGTCAGGGCAAAACCCTGGCCCTGATGCCGCTGCAAAATATCGGTGCAGATCCTTCAGTACAGCAATTTCTGACCGGCATGTCGCTCAGTCTGAGCCAGGATCTGGCGCAAATTGGTCAGCATAATGGCAACATTTGGGTGCTGCCGCCGGCTGAGCTCGGTCAACTTGAAAAAGTCAGTGCCAAAACTGTCTTTCAGCAATTTCAGACAGAATTAGTGATCACTGGCAGTTTGCAACATCTGGGGAACACGCGGCGACTGGCACTTAATCTGCAACATGGTGCTGACGGGCGCATTTTGAGATCAACCGAGCTCGATTTGGCGTTGGACAACTGGGATTTAGCCCAGCAGCAAGTCAGAACCGCCCTGCTGAGCCTGTTGGATTGGCAGGTTCCTGGTGACCTGGCTTTATCAAAAGGCAGTGCCATCAACGACATTGCTTATAAGGCTTATCTGACTGGCGTGAGTTATCTCTACCGCCATGATTACAAAAATAATCTGGAAAAATCACTGCAGCAATTACAACTGGCTGTAAACGCAGATGCCAATTTTACCGAAGCGCGTTTTGCCTTGATTGAAACCATTTTACAGATGGCCAGAGTACGCGATATCCACCACTGGTTACCACAGGCCGAACAACTGACCAATGAGTTAGCGCTTCAGCTGAACAAAAACACCAGGTTACTAACATTGCAGGCTGATATTGCGAAAATGCGCAGCGATTATAAAAAAGCTGTCGTTTTGTATACGCAAGCGCTGCAACTGAAACCAGACAACGCCATGCTGCACTTTGGTTTGGCGCGGACCTATGACCTGGCAGGTCAAACCGCTGCCGCCGAACAACATTTACAGCAGGCTGTACAGATCAGCCGCAGCTGGTATTTTATCAATGCGCTGGCGGTTTTCTACTATCAACATCAGCAGCTGGACAAAGCAGAAGCCAGTTATCGCGAGCTCGCCGGATTGGCGCCCAACAATGCGACCGTTTTGCAAACGCTTGGCGCTATCCAGTTCAGCCGCGGCGATTTCAAGGCCGCTCTGGTCACTTTCCGGCAGGCGGTTGCTATTGATAGCAATGCAGTCAATCATTCCAATATCGGGACTTTATTGTTTTATCAGCAGCAGTATCCGGAAGCCAGCCAACACTTTGCGCTGGCCGTAGAGTTAAAACCAGACAATTACCAGCTTTGGGGCAACCTGGCCGACAGCTATCGCTGGGCTGAACAACCAGACAAAGCCCGGCACAGTTATCAGCAAGCCATTCGACTGGTAAGTCTGTTACTGGAAAAATCACCAAAGTTACAAAATGCCAGACTGCGGCTTGGTCTATATCTGGCAAAATCCGGCCAGCACCGGCAAGCACTGCAGGAGCTGGCCGCGGTAGGTGAACTGCTCAAGCCACAGCAATTGATCAATGCCGCCCAAATCCTTGAAATCAGTGGCGAACGCGAAGCCGCCACCACCCAGCTGCAAAAAGCGCTGCAGCTGGGCTATGAATTTGCCGCGCTGGAAACAGAACCCGAATTTAAACAGCTATTGCAACAGCAAGTGCTGGTGCGCCCTGCGGCTAAAACACTTTAATCTTCAACATCACCGCCATTGACGATGATTTCCGGGTCGCGCTGATAAATCACCTGAGTACCACTGCTGTTTTGCACTGTGACATAGATAGCGTAGGCATTGTACATCGCTACTTTTGCCGTCGCTGTATCCTGACTGACGGTTTTTTCAGCACTATAAACATTGCCTTGCGTTGGTGTGGCACCAAAGGAATAACGTAAGGCATTGGCCACATCAAAAGGGTTGTTAAAATACAGGCCCCAATCTAACAAGGTAAAACCGCTTTCGTTGTTCAGCACAAACTGAACTGTTTCGCCTTTATTGGCTGAAATCGCTTTCTGACCGGCCGCTATTTTAATTTTGCCGGCGCTGGTGAGAGTAAAACTTTGCGTAACCATCTGATTTCCTTGATTGTACTGTTATTACATTCTTTGCATGCTGCAGCTGTTATGGCAACGGCTGCCCCCGGCTTGCCACATAAAGGGCATACCAGTGTTCGCGACTGAGATGCACATCCACCGCCTGGCTGCAGGCGCGAATGCGCTGTGGGTTCACAGTACCAATCACTGGCTGGATGCCAGCCGGATGGCGCATCAGCCAGCCGAGTACTATGGCTTCAGCACTGACCTGATACTCCGCCGCAAGCTGTGCGACCAAATCAGCGGTGCGCTGCTCACTGGCAGATAAGTCTTTACCGGCCCCACTAAAACGCCCTTGCGCCAGACTGCCCCAGGCCTGAATTTGTACTTTATTCAGCTGACAATATTCCACAGTGCCATAACCGAAATAGTGACCAGCGCCCTGCGGCATGCCAGTCAGTACATTCGCTTCCAGCCAGTCCAGATTGGCCAGACTCATTTGCAGCTGATTCACCACCAGCGGCTGCTGCAGCGCTGATTGCAGCAGCTGTTGCTGTGGCGCGCCAAAATTCGACACGCCAAACTGGCGGACCTTGCCACTTTGTTGCAGCCGGTGCAGCACTTCTGCTACTTCGTCGATTTGCATCAAAGGATCTGGCCGGTGCAGCAGCAGAATGTCCAGGTAGTCAGTTTGCAGCCGGCGCAGACTCTGTTCGACACTGTCAGCGATGTAACCGGCACTGAAATCATAACGCCCGACATGATGTTCGTCCGCGAAACGGATCGCACATTTACTTTGTATTACCAGGCATTCGCGCAGCTGTGGCTGCGCGGCCAGAAACTGACCAAATACCGCTTCGGCCTTACCACGGGTGTAAATATCGGCGTGGTCAAAACAGTTAAAGCCGAGCTCCAGCGCGGCTTCGATGGCAGCAAACCCTTGTTGCTGTTGCTCTGCGGTAGTGTGTGACGCATTCCAGTCACCACCCAGCCCCATACAGCCAAACACCAGCGGCGACACATCGGGAAAATATTGTTGTAAAGCCAGCATTTAACTGCTCCTTTTTGTAAATTCTATCGAGTCTAACTGAGTCGGCCCCTGAGTCCAAGCCTGTGCACTTACCAGCAACACAACAAATGGATGACCCTGGCGATAAAAGCCGTTAGAGTCTGATGCAATACCCTTTTCTGACACACCGGAGCCTTATGCCTCGACGTCAAATATGGTGGCTGTTGGCAGGGCCGGCAGCACTGCTTTTATTCAGTCTCTGGACTGTGCCAGGTCTTAGCAGCACGGCCAGTGTGCTGTGTGGTGTGACCTTGTGGATGGTGATTTGGTGGATCAGCGAAGCCGCACCCATTCCGGTCACCTCATTGTTGCCGATGCTGTTGTTTCCGCTCTTGGGGATCAGTTCAGCGGAAGCCGCGACTTCGCCCTACGCACATCCGCTGATATTTATGTTTTTTGGCGGCTTTTGTTTATCCATCGCATTAGAGAAAACCGGCCTGCACCAGCAAATAGCCGAACGGGCACTTCGCCACGTTGGCGGTGCCCCTGCTCGGCAATTGGCGGCCCTCATGGCCATCACCGCATTTTTATCGATGTGGATGTCCAATACCGCCACAGCCGTGATGATGCTGCCGATTGCCTTGTCGATTGTCGCCGCAGCGCCGCAAAGCAACCAAGCGGCATTGGCTCCGGCATTATTATTAGGCGTGGCTTATGCTGCCAGTATCGGCGGTATTGCAACTTTGATTGGCACCCCGCCAAATGCGCTGCTGGCGGCTTTTCTGGAAAAAACTTATCAAATCAAGCTCGGTTTTGGTCAATGGATGCTGCTTGGCGTGCCGCTGGCACTGGCCATGTTAGTGCTGTGTTGGTTTTGGCTGAGCCGCGTCTACTTTAGGCTGCAGTTGCTGCCTGCGGCCTGCGACCGGGCCGGAAAGACACTAATGCCACTGTCTGCGTCGCAGCGTCAGGTAGCATTGGTTTTTCTGCTGACAGCGCTGTGCTGGATTTTCCAGCCGTTACTCAGTAAATGGAGTGGTCTGGGCTTGAGCGACACTATTATTGCGCTCACTGCTGCTTTTGCGCTGTTTTTACTGCCAGTGACGCAGCCACGCAACACTACTGCTACACCAGGCCCGACAGCAGCGCAGCCAGTGCTGAATTGGCAAGACAGTGAAAAGTTGCCCTGGGGTGTGCTGCTGTTATTTGGTGGCGGCCTGAGCCTGGCGGGTCAATTGCAACAACATGGCGTGTCGGATGCACTAGCGCAGTTGTTTCAAGGATTACAGGGCGTGCCGGCGCTGTTTGTCATCGCTGGCGTCGCGCTGCTCGTCGTATTTCTGACCGAACTAACCAGTAATACCGCCGTGGCAGCGGCTTTTCTGCCGATCCTGGGGCCGGTCGCACTGAGTCTGGATCTGTCGCCGCTTTATTTAGTAGTACCAGCGGCACTGGCTGCCAGTCTGGGTTTTATGATGCCGGTTGGCACCCCGCCCAATGCCATTGTATTTGCCAGCGGCCAGTTGAAAATCCGCGATATGATCCGTGCCGGTGTGGTGCTGAATATTTTCGGTGTTTTGTTGATCACGCTGTTCTGCCAGTTGATTCTGCCTTTTTGGTTATAACCAGTCTGCTGGTTCGAGACCATAAAAAAAACCGGGCATGCAGCCCTAATGCCGATCAGATAAGCATTTTTCAGATCGGTTGACCGATCCAGTGGCTGATGTATAAAGGCCTGCAACAGAGATGTCGCAGGCCTTTTTCTATGCAGTTAGTGACCGCTTTAACCCTCGCGAACCGTTATTTTCCGAATCTTCAGACCGGTGCTTTGCATGAGCTGCTGCCGGAGGCGTTTATCAGTCAATGTTTGCAGGAAGCGGGTGTCTCTACCGTGCGTCGGCGTCGGTTGCCGCTCGAGTCACTGGTGATGGTTGTGCTTGGAATGGCACTGTATCGCAACAAAGATGTCTGGAGCATCGCAGACAAGATGCAGGTGATGTTACCCGGCCGGCGTGCATTGGTGGCCCCCAGTGCTGTGGTGCAAGGCCGCAGCCGTTTAGGCTCAGAGGCCATGCGTCAGGTGTTTCATCAAACCCAGCAACTCTGGCATCAGGAAGCTGCGCATCCGCGCTGGTGTGGGCTGCAACTGCTTGGCGTGGATGGAGTAGTCTGGCGCGCCCCGGACACAGCGGACAACACGAAGGTCTTTACTAAACCCATCACCACAGCAGGAGAATCGGCCTGGCCGATGGTGCGGATGGTTTGCCAGATGGAGCTGACCAGTCATCTGCTGGTTGGGGCTGCGCTGGATAAATACAGCACCAGCGAAATGGTATTGGCTGAACAACTGATTGAAAACACACCAGATAATAGCCTGACGTTGTTTGACCGCGGCTTTTATTCACTCGGGCTGCTACACGCCTGGCACAGTCAGGGTCAAAATCGTCACTGGCTTATTCCGCTGAAAAAAGGCGCGCAGTACGAGGTGGTGGACAAGTTAGGGAAACAGGATTGGCATATCCGGATAGCGACCAGCCCACAGGCACAAAAGAAATGGCCGGAGTTACCGACGCACGTAGATGCACGGCTACTGCAGAAAAAAGTGAAAGGAAAAGAATGCTTTATCCTGACGTCGATGCTGGACACCCAGCAGTTCATGGGGGATGAAATTGTCGATTTATACAGCCAGCGCTGGGAAATTGAACTGGGCTACCGGGAGATGAAGCAGCACCTACTGGCGAATGAATTTACGCTGCGCAGCAAAAAATCGGAGATGGTGAAACAAGAGCTGTGGGGCGTCTTGTTGTGCTACAACCTCATCCGCTACCAGATGGTGCGCATGGCAAAGATCTTGCCGGGCATTTATCCCAATGAGCTGAGTTTTATGTTATGTGCCAATGCGATAGTGAGTCTGTTTGAATATGGATTCACCCTTATCAGCAGCCACCATATCCCGACAGAACTCGATGACCTAACGAGAAAAGCCGAATTCTATGTCTTGCCGTTCCGAAGAGAGGAGCGATCGTATCCAAGGCAGGTCAAAAGGAAACCCAGCAAATATGTGCACAAAAAATAATGCCAGTCAGCTTATCTGACTGGCATTAGGCTTAAGCCCAGTTTTGTTTACCCACAGCGTCAACAGCTCAGGCGCGCCGGCACCTGCCCTGCATTCTTTAAGCTATCAGTCGTGTTTACCACCCCGCTCCGCCATGCGCTCACGCATTTTTACCATCCGTTCATCAAGCTTGGTTTTTTGCTCCTCGGTTAACAGCGCCCGGATCTGATGCTGCAGTTTCAGCCGCTCCAGTTGCTGCTCCAGCATCTTGTTTTGCTGTTTCTCCAGCAGTAAACGCGCGGCGGCTTCATCAAACTGCTCAGCTTTGACCAGTGCCTGCATCGCATCGTGATGCTGCTGCATAGCTGCCAGATCTGGTTTTTCTGCTTTACTGGCCGCCACCAAAGCCCGGATCTGGTCACGCTGCGTATCGGTCAGATCCAAACCTTTTAACATCCGCGTAGCACCGTCTCCGCCGTGTGGGCCGTGGCCGGCGAAGGCTGGTTGCGCTAACAGTAATGCGGCACCGAATAAAGCGGGTAAAACTAAGATTTTTAAAGCTTTCATTTTGTACTCTCCGTCAGTTCAGACATTACAAACAGGGGTCTGTTTTGTATGATGCAAGCATAAGCGCTGGGCTGCAAAGCAACGCAAAGCTGCGGTAAAGGTTTGGTAAAGACTGTTGTCCGACCATGTCAGCTGCTTACACTGCACACAAGGCCACCATGGTTTGAATGTATTGCTGTAGCGAAGAGGGGTTCCGATGCAACATCCGAATATTCTGCTGATTGACGACGATGCTGAATTAAGCCAGCTGGTCACCGACTATCTGACACTGGATGGTTTCAGCCTCGACCATGCAGCAGATGGCATCAAAGGCCTGCAAAAAGCCCAAAGCGGTGCTTACCAACTGATTTTACTCGACATTATGCTCCCCGGACTCGATGGCCTCTCGCTGCTGCGTCAGCTACGCCAGACCAGCTATTGTCCGGTGCTGATGCTGACCGCACGCGGCGATGACATTGACCGGATTTTGGGTCTGGAGCTCGGCGCAGACGACTATCTGGCCAAGCCATTTAATCCACGCGAACTGAGTGCCCGGGTGCGGGCAATTCTGCGTCGGGTCGAACTGGCACAACAACCGGTGCAGCATCAGCTGCCGCTGCTTGAGTTAAATGGTGTCGCGCTTAACCGACAAAACCGTCAGGTGCACTGCGAAGGCCACAATATTGTGCTGACGGCTACCGAATTTCAGTTGCTGGAGTATCTGATGAACCATGCCGGCCGGGTGGTCAGCAAAGAAGAACTGAGTAAAGAGGTGATGGGCCGGGTGCTGCAACAATATGACCGCAGTCTGGACATGCATGTCAGCAACATCCGGAAAAAACTGGCGCAGGGTGCCAGCCATGAAAAAATCCAGACGCTGCGCGGCAGCGGCTATTTGTTTCTGGGGGGCTGATGCAACTGAACTGGGTAAATCCGTGGCGTTATCTGGCATTCCGGCTGTTCAGCTGGTTCTGGCTGGTGTTGCTCATCACTATTGCCTCGGCCTGGCTATTGGCCAAAGCCTTTCTCGACGACACCGTGATCCGCCGGCTGCCACCCGGCGTGCATGAACAGGCTGAGCGCATGTTACACAGCATCCAGCGTTTTGACAGCGTGGAAGATTTACTGCAGCGGCTGAACCGGCGGGAGAATAACCGCTGGTTGTTGGTCGACCCGGTCAGTCAGCGTATTCTGAATGCGCATATTCTGCCACGTGGTTTTGACCAGAGCTGGCTGACGGAACTGTCACAGTTCGACAAACCGCGCTTATTCCTGCACCGCCATATCAGCCTGGCCGGGCCGTTTTTTGTTCGCCTGAATGGCCAACCGCTGGTGTTATATCAGCAGCAACCGCGGCCGGAAAAGCACGGCCTGCTCGGGTTGGCACAATTGCCGGAACTGACGATTCCACTGCTGTTTTTATTGGTGTCGGCCTTAGCCAGTATCGGTCTGGCGCTCACGATCACCAGGCCGTTACGTCAATTGCAGCAGCACAGTCTGCAGTTTGCCGGCGGCGATTTAACCAGCCGGGTGCAACAGGCGGCGAGCCGCAGCGATGAGATTGGCGAGCTGGCACGCGGTTTTAATACCATGGCGAGCCAAATCGGCGCTTTACTGCAAAATCAGCAACGGCTGCTGCGCGACATCTCGCACGAGTTACGCTCGCCTCTAACCCGCGCCCAGCTGGCGATTGCGCTGGAACAACGCCAAGGCGGTGGTAATCAGCTGCCACGTTTATCGCAGGAACTGGACAAAATTGACAGTATGCTGGATGAGCTGCTGACCTTCAGCCGGCTCGACGCCGGTCAATATCAACTGCAGTTGCAGGACATTGATTTAGTTGAATTACTCGAGGAAATTATTCAGGTTAACCAGATTGAAGCTGCACCGAAACAGCAACAACTGCAGCTAAAAGCGCCGGCACAATGTCTGGTCGAGGCGGACAGCCGCTTGTTGGCACGCGCGATTGAAAACGTGCTGCGTAACGCGATTAAGTACAGCTCGGCGCAGGCACAAATTCTGTTATCGCTACAATTACAGGGCGAACAAGTGCAGATTTGCGTCAACGATCAGGGTCCCGGCATCCCGCCAACTGCCCTGCAGGCGATTTTTGAGCCGTTTTATCGCGTATCTGATGCG
This sequence comes from Rheinheimera sp., assembly GCA_008015325.1. Lineage (GTDB taxonomy): Bacteria > Pseudomonadota > Gammaproteobacteria > Enterobacterales > Alteromonadaceae > Pararheinheimera. The sequence goes on along the minus strand of SSFI01000078.1, from coordinate 26,376 downwards.
CGTACTGCAGGAGCCGGCGGGACCGGCCTTGGCCTTGCTATTGCGGCGCAGGCGATAAAACAACATCAGGGCCAAATCAGTGCCCAAAATCTGCATCAGGATGGTACAGTCTGTGGCCTGCAGATTTGTCTGCAGTTACCCCAGCATCAGGAGCAGGTTGTTTGAAGTATTTTCCGCCGTTGCGTGCACAATTCAGTGCCGGCCAAATCGCCACGCCGGGGGTTAGCCAAAAGCTGGACCACTATTGGCAGCAATTCAGCCGGACTGATCTGACGGGCCGCGATGGCGTTCGATTTTGCCTGTACAGCAAAACCACGCTGCCGGCCTGGCGCAAACCATCGGCGGCATTGTTGCTGGTGCCGGGACGGATTGAAGCGGCGCATAAATATGCCGAACTGGCGCAGGACGCTTTGTGCAGTGGTTATCAGGTGTTTGTGCTGGACCATCGCGGCCAGGGTCTGGCGCAGCGGCCAGAACCCGATCCGCAACTGGGAGATGTCGCCGATTTTCAGTTGTATGTGGACGACCTGACGCTCGCCCTCAGCCATATCCGCAGTCAGACCGACCTGCCGATGCTGGCGTTAGCCCATTCAATGGGCGGCGCTATTTTGTATCGTTATTTGCAAACCACGACGCTACCGATGCTGGATGCCGCCGTGTTCAGTGCACCAATGTTTGGCATTCCGCTCGGACCTGTGCCAGCTGCCGCGACGCTGCTGGCCAGACTGATGCATCAGCTGAACAAGCGCTGCAGCAAACATGGCTGGTTTGTGCCGGGTCAGACGCGTTATCAGCCAAAACCGTTTGAGGGCAATGACTTAACCAATAGTGCGGAACGTTATCAGTGGTTTCGCCAGTTGTATCAACAATATCCGGCTTATCAGCTTGGCGGCGTCAGCTGGGCCTGGCTGGATGCGGCATTACGTGCCTGCAGCCAGGTCCGGCAAGGCCAACGGCCGGCGCTGCCGATGCTGATGTTGCAGGCCGGCGCCGATACTGTGGTGGCGAACAGCGCGCAAAATAGCGTTGCACAACAACATGGCATTCTGCTGCAGCAAATCGCCGGCGCCAAACATGAGTTACTGGCTGGCACCGACGCTGAACGTGAACAGGTGTTTCAGCTCATCAATGGCTGGCTGGCGCAGCATGGGGCAACGGGTCCGGGTGAATAATCACTTCGGCATCGGCATATAAAGCGGCAATTTGCTGCTCGGCCAGATCTGTCACCTGATGGGCTTTTTGCAGGCTCCAGTCCTGCGGCAATAACAAGCGCAGCTGCACAAACACCCGGGGACCGGCGCGGCGGGTGCGTAGCTGTTCGACGCCAAGCACGCCCGGCATCTGCTGCAGATGTTGCAGAATGCGTTGCCGCTCCGCCTCTGGCAGCTCTTCATCTAATAAATGCACCATGCTCTCGCGCAGCAGCTGGCCGGCGTTTAACAGCAGATAACCAGCAATCAGAATTGCAATCACCGCATCAGCCCATAACAGGCTGTTTTGTACCAGATAAAGCGCAAGCAGCACTGCGGCATTCATCAGTAAATCACCGCGGTAATGCGCCTGATCGGCATTGACCGCGAGCGAACCGGTTTTTTTGATAATCCAGCGTTGCAGCAACACCAACGTCAGGGTCAGGCCGCTGCACACCAGCATGGCCCAGATGCCATTACTGATCTCACCAACTGGAGCCGGCACAAAAAAGCGGTTAAAGCCTTGGTATAACAGCACAAATGCGGCACCGGCCAGAAATGCTGACTGAAACAGCGCCATCACCGCTTCTGCTTTGCCATGACCAAATCTGTGTTCATCGTCGGCCGGTTTCAGTGCGTAACGCAGGGCAAGAAAATTCAGCAGCGAGACAGCCACATCCATCATCGCATCCATCAGCGACGCCAGCATCGAGGCGGCATTGGTATCAATAGCCGCAAACAGTTTGATCGCGACTATCGTCAAAGCAAAAGCGATGGTCAGCATGCCGGAGCGGCGGACCCACAGATTATATTCCTGACTATTCATCCAAGGCTCCTGTGCCGGATAGGATAACGCGCTGGTTACAAAGCACCGATGAAACCCTGCTGACGCCAGGCTTCATAACAGACAATAGCAACCGAATTAGCCAGATTCAGGCTGCGGGCATCCGGCATCATCGGAATGCGCAGCCGCAATTCAGCCGGAATGGCGTTGCGAATGTCATCCGGCAACCCTGAGGTCTCTGAGCCAAACAACAACAGATCGCCCGGCAAATATTGCAACTCAGTGTGCGGCCGGCTGCCTTTAGTGGTAAGCGCCAGCACCCGTGAAGGCGCCACGGCCGCCAACATAGCGGCATAACTGGCGTGCCGGGTGACATTGGCTAAATCGTGATAATCAAGGCCAGCGCGCCGCAGTTTTTTCTCTTCAAAATCAAAACCCAGCGGTTCTATTAAATGCAAAGCACAGCCGGTATTGGCCGCCAGACGGATAATATTGCCACAATTTGGCGCAATTTTGGGTTCAAATAACGCGATATGAAACACAGCGACTCCGGCGCAGACAAAAAACCGATTATACCCCAGGGGTTGTGGTTGAAAACCGCTGTTGCTTAAAACCAGTACTTTCCAAACTTCCGCAGTGGCGATTTTTTCGACGGACCTCTATAGTTGGCAAAGGTCATTGTGCAAGGAATGCTCAGATGGAAATCTCGGAATGGATCTACCTGATACTGACCGGTTTTGCGGCCGTCGCGATCACCGCTCTGGTGCTGCGGCTTTGGATCTTACAGCGCACCCCTCTGCAAAATCAGGCATTACTGGGCTATTTGCAACAACAGTCTGCTGCTTTCTGGCTGACTGATGCCGACGGCAAACAGCTGTGGCATAACAATGAAACCCGCTTCCCGCCACTTACCACACATATAGCATCACAGCTTTTTTTCTCGGCAGATGGCCAGCATCCCGGCCTCCCCGACATTATGGCAATGTTGCAAATCAGCCCGCACTGGCAGGGACAGGTATGGATGGGCGAGCACTCCAGGCAGGCGTTTCAGCTGCAGGTCAGCGTGATCCCCGGTTATCGGCGCCAGTATTTGCTCTGGCGCTGGCGGACGCTGCAAGCTGAACTGGATCAGATGCAAAGCCAGATTGACGCCTGTCTGGACACTGTGACCGGCTGGCCGGCAGAGGCGTTATGGCGCTACTGGCTGCAACAGCAGTTAATCCGCCATCAGCTGCGTTATCACAGCTTTGCGCTGGTCTTGCTGGATATCGCCGAATTGCAGACCATCCGACGCAACTTTGGCAGTGTGGCGTCTGACAGCTTGTTGCAGCAGCTGGTTAAAAATGTGCAGAGTGAAATGCCGCCGGAAGCATTTTTCGCCCGACTGGGGCCACAGCAACTGGCAATTTTATTAAGCCTTGATGGTCATAATGAACAATCACAGCAGCAAGCGCTGCAATTAACCCGTGAGATCCTGGTCTTCTGTCAGGGCCCTTTTGTGATCCCAGCCGCCGAAGTCCGGCTGAATTGCCACGCCGGTATTGCCATATTTCCCGATGCCGGCCCCAATATTGACGAATTACAAACGCATGCGGCGCAGGCGCTGCAAATCGCCAGCACAGTGCCCGACAAGCTGCATCTGTGGCAAATGCAAAACCAAAGTACAGTGGCAGGTATTCAGCTACAGGCTGAATTGCAGCAAGCGCTGACCCAATACCAGCTGGAGATTTGGTCACAACCCGTTATTGAACTGTCGAGCGGCTTGGCCCACGCCGTCAGGCTCGAGCTGCACTGGCGGTCACCAGGCCGGGGCTTACTGAATTACGCAGTGCTGAAGCCGCTGGCCGGGCAAACCGGGCAGTTGCTGGCACTGGAACGCTGGGCTTTCTGCCAGAGCTGCCAGTTGCTGGAACTGTGGCACCGGCTTGGCGAATTGCCTCCGGTCCAAGTTGAATTGTCGGCAGCCAATTTTCGCCACAGCGGCCTGCTGACTTTTTTACAAAGTCTGTTGCACGACCATCAACTGCAAGCCAGTCAGTTTGTATTGTGTCTGACTGAAGAGGGCTGGCTGCAGGATCCCGCCGGATTTAACGCCCAGGCCGAAGCTTTGGTAGCTGCAGGTTTCGGTTTGATGATAACTCAGGTCGGGCATGGTGTTGGGGCATTACAGCTGTTACAGCAATCCTACTGGCAGGCTGCAGAGCTATCAGAGCAGATGATCCGGCAACTGGAAGAATCTGACACCCAGCGCAATGCCTGCGCGAGTCTGATCAGGTTATTAATCAATCAGGGGTTACAAGTCAGTGTACAAGGTGTGGATACTGAAATGCAGGCTTATCTGCTGCATGTGATGGGTTGCTTTAGTTGCCGCGGTTTACATTTCAGTAAAATGCGACCAGTCAGTGGCCAGCAGTTACCCTACGGCCTGCAGCAGCAATGGCAGCAGGCCAGCTGATTTATTCGTCGCGTTTTTCCCGGCCTAATAAATCCAGTGCGGCGGCCCGGGCGTCTTTGCCCTGATACAACACCTGATAAATTTGTTCAGTGATTGGCATTTCGACGCCAACACGAGTCGCCAGGTTATAAACTTCGCGGGCGTTGCGATAGCCTTCAACCACCTGACCAATTTGCGAGATGGCGTCGTCAACACCGACACCCTGCCCCAGTAACAGACCAAAGCGGCGGTTACGGGATTGATTGTCAGTACAGGTCAGCACTAAATCGCCTAAACCGGCCATGCCCATAAAAGTTTCTTTTTTCGCGCCTAAAGCGCAACCCAACCGGCACATCTCAGTCAGACCACGGGTGATCAGCGCAGTACGGGCATTGGCACCAAAACCGATGCCGTCGGCCATGCCAGCGCCGATAGCAATGACGTTTTTCACTGCACCACCGAGCTGCACGCCGATAAAATCCGGATTGGTATAGACCCGGAAGGTTTTGCCACAATGCAACAAATCAGACAGTACTGTGATGAATTCTGCGTCAGTTGACGACAGCGAGATCGCAGTTGGCAAGCCTTTCGCCAGTTCTTTGGCAAAAGTCGGCCCGGATAAAACGGCAAGTGATACTTCATCACCAAGAATATCGCGGGCAACATCCTGCAGCAGCCGGCCAGTGTCCGGTTCCAGGCCTTTGGTCGCCCAGGCGACCCGGGCATGCGGCAGTAAAAATGGCTTAATTTGCCGTAAAGTGTCGGCAAAAGCATGACTCGGCACCACCACCAGCACATTCTGACTGGCTTTAACAGCCGCCTGCAGGTCATCGGTCACCGCCAGTTGTTCCGGCAACACAATATCCGGCAAATAGTGGTGATTAATCCGGTCCCGCGCCATGGCGGCAACATCAGCACTGTTGCGGCCCCACAACAACGTGGAATGGCCGTTACGTGCCAGGCAGATCGCCAGCGCCGTGCCGTAAGAGCCGGCGCCTAAAACCGTAATTGCCGAATGCAAAGTCATGCTGATTGCAGCTTAGTTTGGCAATTGTGCCTGGGCTTCCGCCTGACGTTGTTGCACATATTGAGCAAACAGCGCGTCAAAGTTAACCGGAGCCAGGTTCAGTTGTGGGAAAGTACCGCGGTTCACCAGGTTGGCCACAGTTTCACGGGCATATGGGAACAGGATATTTGGACAGAATGAAGCCAGCATATGCGCCATCTGCGCGTCTTGCAGTTCTGGTACTGCAAAGATACCGGCTTGTTGCACTTCACACAGGAATGCAGTTTCGCCGCCTACAGTGGTGGTTACTGTCAGCGACAGAATCACTTCGAACATATTGTCTTCGAGTTTTTCGCTGCGGGTATCCAGATCTAATTTAACTTCCGGCTGCCATTCCTTGCGGAAAATGGCTGGTGCATTTGGTGATTCAAAAGAGATGTCTTTGACGTAAATACGCTGGATAGCAAATGGGACTTGCTGCTCTTCCGCAGCTGTGTTCAGTTGTTCGTCGGCCATGATGGTTCCCTGAGAATATGCTTAAAGTTGTAGTAGTGTGTCTAACCGACCCTGCGCGTCTAACGCATGCAGGTCATCACAGCCACCGATATGTTGGTCATTGATGAAGATTTGCGGCACAGTGCTGCGACCGCCTGATCTTTCAATCATTTCTGGTCTGAGTTCAGGCTGAGCATCGATTTTTATTTCGTGAAATTCGACGCCTTTGTGGCTGAGCAGAGCCTTTGCGCGCACACAATACGGACAATAATCTTTGGTGTAAATAGTGACGCTGGGACTGCTCATCGCTCTGCTCCGGTTATTTTTTTACCACAGGTAAACTGGATTCAGTCCATTTACCCATACCGCCGGTCAGCACCGCAACGCGGCTGAAACCTGCAGCTGACAACTGTTTAGCCGCCCCTTGAGCGGACATACCAGCCTGACAGACCACTATAATGGGTGCGTCTTTGGCCTTTTCAAGGCTGCCAATCTGGCCGGACAGTTGCGCCAGCGGAATATTGCGGGCGCCGGTGATATGACCGCGCTTGAAATCATCGTTGCTGCGGATATCCAGCACCAGCGCATCTTCGCGGTTAACTAATAATGTCAGCTCAGTCGGCGTGACGAACTGCAATTTTGAAAACATAGCCTGGATATAACTGACAATAATCGCCAGCAGCAGACCTATCCAAATCACCACTAAAATCGGGTGATTTCCGGCAAATTCGACGTATTGTTGCATAACATTCCGTTCATCTGGTCACAGGATCAGCGCCGGAGTATAACGGGTTTCAATGGCAAAAACAGCCCTCCGCCGTCCCCAGGGTGCATCCGCCATCGGCTTGCCCGGCTGTTTGCACAGTTTCTGCACAGCAGCGATTGGAGTCACCGCTGAATTTCGGTAAGATGAGCACGGATTAGATACGGGAAAAATGTTGATCAAGTAACGAGATCAAGTAACTGATAAGCGGAGCAAGTTATGGCGAAGTCTGGCAAACCCCTGGTACTTTTGATTCTGGATGGATGGGGCTATCGCGAAGACCCGGCGGATAACGCTATCGCTCAGGCCAATACGCCGGTAATGGACCGGTTGTGGCGCGATTATCCACACAGTCTGATTTCCGGTTCTGGTATGGACGTAGGTCTGCCAGACGGTCAAATGGGTAACTCTGAAGTCGGCCACGTTAATTTAGGCTCAGGCCGTGTGGTATATCAGGAACTGACCCGCATCACCAAAGCCATCGCCGATGGCGACTTTTTCACCAATCCGGTCCTGGCCGGCGCCGTGCAAACCGCGGTACAAGCCGGCAAAGCGGTGCATCTGATGGGCTTATTATCGCCCGGTGGCGTGCACAGCCACGAAGACCATTTAATTGCGATGATTGAACTGGCCGCCCGTCAGGGTGCTGACAAGATTTACCTGCACGCTTTCCTCGATGGTCGCGACACCCCACCACGCAGCGCCGAAGCTTCCTTATTACGGGTGCAACAACGTTGTCAGGAACTGGGCAAAGGCCAAATCGCCTCTGTCGTTGGCCGCTATTATGCGATGGACCGGGACAAACGCTGGGATCGCGTGGAACAGGCTTATGACCTGATTGTTGATGGCAGCGCCGCTTATACGGCAACGGACGCCGTCTCGGCCCTGCACGCGGCCTACGAGCGCGGTGAAAACGACGAATTTGTTAAAGCCACTGCTATCGTTGGCAACGACGGCCAGCCGGTACAATTAGAAGATGGCGATGCACTGATTTTTATGAACTTCCGTGCCGACCGCGCCCGTCAGTTCAGCCGCACTTTCACTGAACCTACTTTTGATGCCTTTACGCGTAAACGCGTGGTCGCGCTCGGTGCCTTTGTTCAGCTGACTGAATACGCCGCCGACATCAAAGCGCCGGTGGCTTATCCGCCGGAGAGCCTGAATAACGTGCTCGGTGAATGGCTGGCTAAACATCAGAAAACCCAGCTACGGATTTCTGAAACCGAGAAATATGCCCATGTCACCTTCTTCTTCAGCGGTGGCCGCGAAGACGTATTTCCGGGCGAAGAGCGTATCCTGATCCCATCGCCAAATGTCGCCACTTATGATTTGCAGCCGGAAATGAACTCGACGCTGCTGACCGACAAACTGGTCGAAGCCATTCACAGCCAACAGTTTGACGTCATTATCTGCAATTACCCCAACGGCGATATGGTCGGTCATACCGGCATTTTGTCAGCTGCGGTTAAAGCGGTGGAAGCGGTCGACCACTGCATTGGCCGGGTGGTTGAAGCACTGGCGGCAGTTGGCGGCGAATGCATTATCACTGCCGACCACGGCAATGCGGAGCAAATGGTCGATCACGAATCCGGCCAGGCGCACACAGCACATACTTCTGATCCGGTGCCGCTGATTTATGTTGGCCGGCCGGCGGATGTGGTTGATGGTGGTATCCTGAGTGATATAGCACCGACGATGCTGACACTGCTTGGCATGCCGGTACCGGCAGAAATGACCGGCAAAGTGTTGTTTCAGCTACGGTGATAATCCCGAAGCGCCAGTGGGCGCAACCTGCCATCGTCATATCTGGCCTGTTGCTTTGGCTGCTTGCGCCGTTGGCGCAGGCGCAGCAATCCGACACCGCCAAAGCACGGCAGGAACTGAAGTCGGTGCAGCAGGATATTGCCCGCACCGAGCAACAGCGGGCGAAGCAACAACAGCAACTGCGCGACACCGAGCAGCAGCTGAAGCAGGCTGACGTGAAGCTGGCAGAAGCGGCGGCAGCTGTCGCAGTGCAACAGCAGCAGCTGCTGCAACTGGACACCAAACTGGCAGAGCTGGCGACCCGCCAGCAACAGCTGGAACAGCAGCGACAAACCCAGCAACAACTTTTAGCAGCACAGGTTAAAGCGGCGTATCAGGTCGGTGGTCACGACTACACACAACTGCTTTTAAATCAGCAGGATGCGTTAAAACTGGAGCGGTTACTGACCTATTATCAATACTTTAATAACGCCCGAATCAAGCAGTTAGAGGCACTGAAACAAACCGTCGGCGAACTGGAGCAGCTGGCCAGTCTGCAGCAACAAACCCGCCACGAACAAAGCCTGCGGCTCGATGAGCTGAAGTCGCAACAGCAGGATTTAATCGCGGCCAAAAACCAGCAGCAACAAAGTGTGGCCAAACTGCGCGAGTTGCTGGCTGAGCAGAAACAACAACTGGCGTATCTCAAAGGCAATGAAAAAAGTCTGCAGAGCACCATTGCCAAACTAAAAGCTGAAGCCGCCAACCGCCGGCTGGCGTATAAAGGCAAAAAACAAGGGCAACTGCCCTGGCCGGTACAAGGCAATTTAGTGCAGAAGTTTGGTGCAGCCCAAGGCGGCCAGACCACGGCCAGCGGTATCTTAATTCAGGCTGCCAATGGCCAGCCGGTGCGGGCGGTCGCCGATGGTCAGGTGATTTATGCCGACTGGTTGCGGGGCTATGGCTGGGTCATAGTGCTGGACCACGGCAATGGCCTGATGAGTCTGTACGGGCATAACCAAAGTTTACTGAAATCCCCCGGTGACGTGGTGCGGATTGGCGACCATGTTGCACTGGTCGGCCAGAGCGGCGGCCGAGACCGCAGTGGGCTTTATTTTGAGATCAGGCAAAAAGGTGCGGCGGTAGACCCGCTGCGCTGGTTGCGAAATCCTTAACAACAGGCATAATGCCGGCCTGAAATTCAGCCGGCGCTTTGCCAAGATCAGTGAATCATTCCAGCGTGCGTATTTTCCAGCTTTTCTCAGTTGTCTGTTGCTTGTCGCTGCCGGTGCAGGCGCAATCTCTGCCTCTGCAAGTGGCGATTATTATCGACGATATCGGTTATCAAAAAGTCGACCCGGATATTATCCGCCTGCCGTACGCCCTGACTGTGGCGGTGATGCCTTTTACGCCAAACGGCCATGACATGATTGCCCTTGCCCGCCAGCATGGCAAAGAAATCATGTTGCATATGCCGATGGAAGCCGTCGCGCAAAACCATTTATTAGGTAAAGGTGCGCTGCGCCGGCCAATGAATAAACAACAGGTCCAGCAGGCACTGAATAAGGCGCTGGATAGTGTGCCGCAGGCCATCGGCGTCAATAATCATATGGGCAGCCTGTATACGGCATTGCCAGAACAAATGGACTGGGTGATGCAGGTCGTGGCGGCGCGGGGTCTGTATTTTATTGACAGCAAAACCACCGGGAAAAGTGTAGTCGCTGCTATCACACAAAAACACGGCGTGAAAACCCGCAGCCGCGATGTTTTCCTTGATAACGACAAATCTTACAAAGCACTGGACCGGCAGTTTAATCAGTTGATCCAGCTGGCGAAACAGCATGGCCATGCTGTGGCTATTGGTCATCCCTATCCGGAGACGTATCGTTATCTGAAGAAAAACTTACCGCGTCTGGCCCAGCAAGGCATTAAAGTTGTACCGGCGTCGGCGTTACTTGATTTACCGGCGGCACCCGCGCTGTTAATTGCCAATACTGCGGGTACCACCAAACCACAGCCGGTGAAAACAAAAGCGGCAACAACGGCAACTGTTGATGAAACAATCAGCACTCAGGTCATAGCATTAGGACCAGTGACTACAGTGGCTCCCGCCGTAGTCACTGAGATCAATGAACCAGTGCCTGAACTTATCCCCTGGCATCCCCCTTATTTGCCGCAGTTGCCAGGTTTTGATACTCCTGCAGTGGCGCCGGTTGCGGAGCCAGAGTGGCGACGTTTTTACCCGCAGCCGGCCGAAACGCCGGTTGCCGTATCGCCGGTTCTGCTGCTGCGTTGAACTGATCCTTGCATGGACATCGCCGAAAAAGCTCTGGGCACCACGTGCCTGCATTTAGCCGTTCGCAGAGCGAATGGCGTTCATCAGGCGAAACGCCAAACTGTTGGCGTTTCGAAAGCCCTGCTTCACCATACCGTCCTTCCATGGACATAAAAAAATGCCAGAGCAAGCTCTGGCATTTTTTTATCCGCGGGAAAAAACTCAGGCAACCATAGCAGCGTGAAGTTTTTTCATCGCATTTTTTTCCAGCTGACGCACGCGCTCCGCTGATACCTGATAGCGATCAGCCAGCTCCTGCAGTGTCAGTTTTTCATTATCGAGCCAGCGGGCACGGATAATATCCTGGCTGCGCTCGTCCAGCGTGCGCACTGCGGCCTGCAAACGCTCTAAGGCTGCGCCTTCGCTTTGATCTTCTTCAAAGTTGTTCGCCAGATCTGAGGTTTTATCATCGAGGAAATACACCGGCGCGCTGAAGTTGTTGTCGTCGTCATCGTCCTGCGCATCGAAAGCCAAGTCATGGTTGCTCATCCGCGCTTCCATTTCCCGCACTTCATATTCCGGAACGCCTAAAGATTCCGCCACGTTTTTCACTTCATCCTGGCTGAACCAGCCAAGGTTTTTCTTTGATTTACGCAGGTTAAAAAACAGTTTGCGTTGCGCTTTAGTGGTTGCCACTTTAACAATGCGCCAGTTTTTCAGCACAAACTCATGAATTTCGGCTTTGATCCAGTGCACAGCAAAAGACACCAGGCGCACGCCGACTGATGGGTCAAAGCGTTTTACCGCTTTCATCAGGCCGATATTGCCTTCCTGTACCAAATCGCCAATCGGCAAACCGTAACCTGAATAGCTGCGGGCAATATGCACCACAAAACGTAAATGCGACATAATCAGCTGACGGGCCGCTTCCAGGTCACCGTGTTGCTGCAGACGTTCAGCCAGAGCGCGTTCCTCTTCAGCCGACAGCATCGGAATAGTACTGACAGCGTGAGTATAAGCCTCGAGGCTACCGCTGCCTGCGACTGACAATGTCATCAATTGATTCGCTTTGGTCATGAACAAACTCCTGTGGAGATGTGAAAGTGGACTCATGTTAGCACTCTTTGACAGAGAGTGCTAATGCCGGTTCCCGCGTTTTTAAGAACCAAATTATATTAAAAAGTGAATTTCAGAATATATCTGCATAAGACAAAGGGCAATTTTCCGATATGCTCAGAGCATCTCAACAGAAGTCTGGTCCACTTATAAAACATCGGACGTTGGCACCGCCAGACCTGCGTACCAGCTCGTTTACGGCCTTATTCGGCCTTTGGTTCAGGAGTCGTCGATGTATTGTTACCTGGCACGCCAGCCAATTTTTGATCAACATAAAAACTTATTTGGCTATGAACTGTTGTTCCGCGATGGGGTGCAAAACAGTTTTCCCGATATCAACGCCGACGAAGCGACGTCCAAACTCATTACTGAACATCATCTGCTGATGGGCGTTGAGAAAATCACCGGTGGTCATCAGGCTTTTATTAATTTCTCCGCCGATACGCTCATTCACCATTTCCCGACTTCAATTAATCCCGGCAGTATGGTGATTGAAGTACTGGAAACTGTGCCGATCAGTACGGAACTATTGACAGCGTGCCGCGAGCTGCATCGCATGGGTTACAAGCTGGCACTGGATGATCACGATTTTGACCCGAAATGGGACATCTTTCTGCCTTATATCAGCTTTATTAAAGTGGACGTACGGCAGTTTAATATTCTGCAGATCAGCAAGTATGTGTCGCGGGTCAAACATCACCAGGTCACTTTACTGGCAGAAAAAGTCGAAACCCAGACCGAATACGAAAAGCTGCAACAACTTGGTTTTACTTTGTTTCAGGGCTATTTTTTCGCCAAGCCTGAGATGCTGAAGCATAAAAAAATCGCCAGCAGTAAATTAAATTTGTTGCTGCTGATTGCCGAATCCAGCGCACTTCGGCTGGATTTTGAAAAGCTTACGGCGATTGTCGAACGCGACCTCGGCTTGTCCTACAAGCTCCTGCGTTTTGTTAACAGTGCCAGCTTTGCCCGCAAACAACCGATTGGCTCGTTAAAACACGCCATGGTGTACATGGGTGAAGGTGAGCTGAAAAAATTCATTGCTTTGCTGGCGCTCGCCAACCTGAAAGAAGATGGCCCCACTGAATTGCTGCATATGTCGATAGTGCGGGCCAGATTCTGTGATCAGCTGGCGTCACTGATGGGTGATGCCGACAACCCGCCGGCCGCTTTCCTGACCGGTTTATTTTCGCTGGTTGATGCGCTTTTAGAACAGCCACTGCAGCAACTGTTGGACGATTTACCAATACTGCCGGAAATCAAAGCGGCGTTGCTGGAACATCAGGGCCGGCTCGGGCTCTATCTGCAGTTAACTAAGGCGTTTGAAGATGGCGAGTGGGACTTACAACAACAATTAACGACGCAATTGTTTGGCACAGCGCGGGATCTCAGCATGACCTACCTGGACGCGGTCAGCTGGGCACATGGCCTGATGCAGGAAGCAGCGATTGACTGACACATTCAGGCTACGGGCAGAGCCCGTCAGCAGGGCTCTATCGCTTTGATGTGGCTGCGCACGGCCAGATAAGAACCGACCAGCCCCAGACTGACGGCAATCGCCATCAACAGACCAAATTCCTGTAAAGTCAGCACGTTGAGGACAAAACCACTCTGGTACAGCTGCGTCACATTGGCAATGGCGCCGCGCAGCCAGTACAACATCAGCTCAATCACCAGAAATGCCAGAAAACCACCAAACACCCCAAGCCAGATGCCGGTGTATAAAAATGGCCGCTGAATAAAACTGTCAGTTGCGCCGACCAGTTTCATCACTTCAATTTCGGCTTTTTTATCCATAATGAGCAGTCGAATGGTGTTACCAATCACCAGCAAAGCGCCGCAGAGTAACAAAGCGGCAATGGTATAGACCACTTGTTGCACCAGCGACATAATAGCCGCCAGCCGTTCCAGCCAGCTGATATCGAGCTTGGCGAGTTCAACAAAACGTTCTTTTTGCAGTTTGTTTAGCAGCGCTTCGGCTGCAGCCGGCTGGCTTTGTGCCGGCGTCACCAGCAGCACATCCGGTAACGGGTTTTGATCAAGGAAACTGATAGCCTCGCCAAAACCGGACTCCTGTTTAAATTCGGCCATTGCGGCTGTTTTATCAATCAGCCGCACTTTGGCGACATCTTTGTCGCCCTGTAACAGCGTCACCAGCGTGGCGATATCGGTTTCAGTGACATCGTTTTTCAGGAACAGACTGATCTCAAACGACTGGTCGTAACTGCTACTGACCTGCTGCAAGTTTTTCACCAGCACATGCAAAGTGGCCGGTAAGGTCATGCTGATACCAAGCACGGCGATAGTGACAAAGGTCCAGACCGGGCTGCGCCACAACTCACCAAGACTAGACACTGACTGACGCATATGGCTGACGATGCCCATCAGAAATTTTTGCACCAGACCCGGTGCACTGTCGCTGGCACCGCTGGCGCGGCCGTTAAACAGAATACTCATTCAGCATCCTCACTGTGCAGCAGGCCATCGTTAATCATTTTGCCGCTTTTGAGCGTCATAGTGCGATAGCGCATCCGCGCAATCAGACTCAGGTCATGGCTCGCCACCAGCACCGACACGCCGGCCTGATTAAAAGCTTCAAACACACGCATGATATCTTTCGACAAATCAGGGTCCAGATTACCGGTCGGCTCATCGGCCAATAACAGTGGCGGTTTATTCACTACAGCCCGGGCTATACCAACGCGCTGCGCCTCGCCACCAGACAAAGTCGCTGGCAAACAACGGGCTTTGTCCAGTAAACCGACCTGGTCCAGCGCAGCGTGCACCCGTCTTGCCATATCGCGGCCGGTAAAGCCTTCAATGACCAACGGCAAAGCCACGTTATCAAATACAGTGTGATTCATCAGCAAGCGGTGATCCTGAAAAATCATGCCGATATCACGTCTCACATAAGGGATTTGGCCGGACCTGATACCAGATAAATCAATGCCGTTGATCACAACACGGCCGGCCGAAGGGCGTTCGATCAGGCTGATGAGCTTGAGCATGGTACTTTTGCCGGCGCCGGAATGACCGGTTAAAAAGGCCATTTCGCCTTTTTGCAGTTCAAAACTGACGCGGTCCAGCGCGACAAAACCACCTGGATAGCTTTTGCTCACCTGCTCAAATCGAAGCATGCTCAGAATTCCCTGTTAAACAGTGCGCGGATAAAGTCTTTACTGTGGAATACGCGTAAATCGTCAATGCCTTCGCCAACACCGATATATCGGATCGGTAAACTGAACTGGTCAGCAATGGCAAAAATCACCCCGCCTTTGGCAGTACCATCGAGCTTGGTCAGCGTAATGCCGGTCAGCTGTACCGCTTCGTGGAAAAGTTTGGCCTGACTGAGTGCATTCTGACCGGTGCCGGCATCCAGCGTCAACATCACTTCATGTGGTGCAGCGCCGTCGATTTTTTTCATCACCCGGACGATTTTTTTCAGCTCTTCCATTAAATGCGCTTTGTTCTGCAGGCGACCGGCGGTGTCCGCAATTAATACATCGATTTTGCGCGCTTTCGCGGCCTGATACGCATCAAAAATGACAGAGGCACTATCGGCGCCGCTGTGCTGGGCGATCACTGGGATTTCGTTACGTTCACCCCAGACCTGCAGCTGTTCAACCGCCGCCGCGCGGAAGGTATCGCCGGCCGCCAGCATCACGGATTTGCCTTGCTGCTTCAATTGCTGCGCCAGTTTACCGATAGTGGTGGTTTTGCCGACGCCATTGACACCGACCATCAGGATGACATAAGGGCCAGTGCTGCTGTCGATTTGCAGCGGCTGTTCGACTTTATCTAACAATAACGCCATTTCGTCCTGCAGCTTTTCGTACAGGGCTTCGGCGTCTTTTAATTCACGACGGTTGGCATCAACCACCAGCTGTTTGATCAGTTTCTGCGTGGTTTCAACCCCGACATCCGCCAGCAGCAACTGGGTTTCCAGCTCTTCGTACAGCTCGTCATCGATTTTTTTGCCGAGGAATAAACTGGCAAGGCCTGAACCCAGGTTCTGACTGGTTTTGGCCAGGCCTTGTTTCAGCCTTGCAAAAAAGCCTGGTTTTTTCGCTGGTTCTTCCGGCTGCAGCACGGGCGCCACCGGCGCTGCAGCTGGCTCTGGCTCTGGCTCTGGCTCTGCAGTAACAGTCACTACGCTGTCGGTGGCTATGACAACTGCGGCAGTTGCAGCCTGAGCAGATGCTGTCTCGACAAGTTCCACCGGCGCTGTAGTGACAGCTGTAGCAGCCTCTTCAGGCAACGTTGGTGTGGGTAAAGTGGTTTCCGGCTGCTGCGCAGCGGGTGGCGGCGTGACCGGTGATTCTGGTGTGGCTGGCGCTGCTGCAGCAGAAGTATCCGCCACCACTTCAGGCGTAGCCGGAGCCGGATCTTTTTTGCCAAAACCCAGCCAGGATAACAGTTTATTCGGTTTAGTCATAAGGTTCGCTGTCAGATTGTCGAAACTGCGGTAAAATCGCCGCTTATAGTATCACCTTTATTCAAAGTGCATAAACCCTGATGAAAAGCCGCGCCTCCAGCCCACAGTCCCGCAGTAAAACCGCCGCCGCGCCAACAGCGCAACCCGGTGAAGTCCGCATTATCAGCGGGCAGTGGCGTGGCCGCAAACTGCCGGTACTGGATGTGCAGGGCTTAAGACCGACCACAGACCGGGTCAAAGAAACCTTGTTTAATTGGCTGATGCAGGACACCCGGGACCGGCTGGTGCTGGATTGTTTCAGCGGCAGCGGCAGTCTGGCGTTTGAAGCGTTGTCGCGTTATGCCCACAGCGCTTTGCTGGTTGAACGCGATCAAAAAGCCGCGTTGCAGCTAAAACAAAATCTGGCGCGGCTCAACTGCAGCAATGCCGAAGTGCGGCAGAGTGACACCATGCAGTTGTTAACCGGGCCTGTGCTGCAGCAATTTGATTTGGTATTTATTGACCCGCCGTTTCGGCAGAATTTAGCATTGCCTTGCGCCAGACTGCTTTGCAACGGCTGGCTGAAACCGGACGCACTGATTTATCTGGAGACGGAAAAAGAATTAGATATCAGCGAATTACCACCAGGCTGGCGCCTGTTAAAAGATAAAATCGCCGGTCAGCTGGCGTACCGGCTGTTTCAGTATCAGCCTGAGCAAACTGGCTGATACTAAACCACCGAACTGAACCGAGGCCAGTGGAGCTTAGTTCAGTTCCATACCCAGATTAGTCACGCCCTGTTCTTTGACCCAGGCTTTGAGTTGCTGGATTTGTTCGCGGTCAAACGACTGCACTGCGCCACAGATCTCAATCAGCTCGGCCAGGCAATCCATCTCGTACGCCATCAGTTCGTGATCGCGCACCACTTTTTTCAGTTCAGCTTCAGTGCTGATATCCAAGTCGGCTGATTCATGTTCAATCAGCCGCGCTACTGAAGCCTGCGAAATTTTCGCCACGTTAATAAATTCTGTGCTGTCCTGCTCGCGGATGCCGTTCAGCATGCTGTCGAGGGCAATCATCGCGTCCACCGCCGGATAAACGCCAAACATATCAAAGTGACTGACTTCCGGTGTGATGAGCTCCAGCTCTTCCTGTAGCCGTTCAAAATTGATTTTAGCGCGGCGCACCTGCAGCCATTCCCAGACTAAATCCAGCGTATGGCGCGGCAACGCTGCGGCGCCAAAATTGCTGACTTCAGCAAATAACTGATAATTCGGCAGCATCCGTTCTAACAGGACAATGGCTACCGCGGCTTGCTGATAAAAGCTCAGCTCACGCATCTTCTGGAAATTATTGGCTTTTGACATGAGTAAAGAGTCCGTGACGGGCTTAGGTCTTGGCGGCCATGATACACAATGCCAGCCGCTGCAGCCAGTTCAGTCCCTGACTGTTCGTGCTGTGATAGCCGGCATTATGGCTGCGACTGTTGCTGCAGCTGTTTCTGCGCGTAATCAAATTTCAGCCGGAATTCGGTAGCCTGCTGCTGCAACTGCTGGATTTGTTCCTGCGCCGTCGCTTGTTCCTGCACTAGCTGTAGCCGCAACTGCCGGATGGTTTCGCGCGACTGTTCTGCTTCGGCCTGCTGCCGCTCTTCAATACTTTCAACCCGGGCTTGGGCGCGGAACAGCTGGCTTTCCAGCTTGTGTTGCTGCTGTTGCCAGTCCTGCTGTTGCTGCTGTAAGGCGTCCACTTCTGCCTGTAACTGTTGTTGCGCCTGCAGCGCCTGTTGTTGCGTTGCAAACTGATCACTGGTGTCAGCCAGTTGCTGCTGTAATTGTGTGACCGAATCCAGCAAGGCGTCGCGCTCGGCTTTCAGTGCCTGCTGTTCTTGTTGCATCAGGCTAAATTCCTGCTGCAATTGCTGCAGGTGCACCAGTTGCGTCTGAAGTTGTTGCCGTTCCTGCCGGGCGGTGTCGCACTCAGCACGGACCGCATCCAACAACTGCTGCGCCCGAAGCTGCTCTTGTTGCAGCTGTTCTTGTTGTCGCAGCTGCAGCGCCTGTTGCTCTTGCTGCGCCTGCGCCAGCGCATCCCGTAATTTGAGCAGTTCCGCCTGTTGCTGTTGATGCTCAATTGTCAGCAACTGCAGCTGTTCAGCCTGTTGTTGCTGCAGCTGACTGTCACCGGCAGCAGCCACCAGCTGCTGTTCTAATTGCCGGCGCTGCAATTCAGCGTTATCGAGCTGCTGTAATTGCTGGTGCAGTTGTTGCTGCAGCTGCTGATCAGTGTCGGTCATCTGCAGCAATTGCTGGCGTAACTGATTCAGTTGCGCCAGCTGCTGCGATGCGGCGTTTTCAGCCGCCGCAAGGCTGGCACGGACTTCGGCCAGTTCGGTTTGTGATGCATCCAACTCTGCAGATCTGGCGCTTTGGCCTTGCTGTTCGGTTTGCTCCAGCGTTGCCTCAACTGACGCCAACTGCTGTTGCAGTTGTTGCTGTTGTTGTAAGGCAGCACTCAGCTGCTGTTCTTGCTGTACCAGCTGCTGCTGCAACGACAGGCCCTGCAACTTCTCCTGGCGGAATTCGTCCTGACTGAGCCGCAGCTGATCGGCCAGCCGTCGCATCGCAGCCAAGGCTTCATCACGTTCATCCTGCGCCGCTTTATTTTGCGTTTGTGCCTGACTGAGGGCTGCAGCACGCTCTTGTTCCTGCTGTCTGAGCGCATCCAACTGTTGCCTCAGTTGCTGGGCTTCGCTCTGCAGTGCGGCCAGTTCCGGCGCCGCCTGTCGGGCCAATTGCAGTTGTTGTTGGTCTTGCCACTGCTGCTGTTGTTGCTGCATTTGCTGCGCGAGCAGGCCCAGCTGAGTTTTAAGCTGCTGCTCTGCCTGTTCCAGCCACTGCTGAATCACTGGATCCTGTTGCATCACTCAGTCCCACTTAAAATAATGACCAATGCCATTTAACAACATTTGCACAGAAATGATAACCAGAATCATGCCCATCAGCCGCTCCATCGCTGTCAACCCACGTTCGCCCAGCACCCGGTGCAGAACAGGTGCAAATAACAGGATCGCGGAACTGACCAGCCAGGCACCTACCAATGCCAGAGTCCAGTCGATCATCTGACCGGGCTGCTGGTTGGCCAGTAGGATCAACGCCGCCAATATCGACGGGCCGGCAATCATCGGCACCGCCAATGGAAATAAAAACGGCTCTTCGCCTTCTTTGAGGCCAATCACACCGCCTTCCTGCGGGAAAATCATCCGCAGCGCAATCAAAAACAAAATGATACCGCCGGCGATACTGACGGCCTCTTCCTTTACCCCCAACACGCTGAGGAAAGCCTGGCCGCCATATAAAAACAACAGCAGAATCACTAACGATAACAATAGCTCGCGTACCAGTACTTTCATCCGGCGTTCGGCTTTGATGTTTTTTAAGATAGCCACCACAATAGGCAGATTGCCAAGTGGGTCCATAATCAGGAACAAGGTGAGCATCGCGCTCCACAAATCAACCGCCATGCCAGTACCCCGATGTTTTGCTGCAGAAGTTCTGAGTATGATCAAAAACTTGCACTGCTGCAGCTGTTTTCGCACTATGCAGGATAACGGCGCAGCATTCGCCGGTTCAGGAGCCAGCTTATGATGACCATTACCACCCCTGCCTTATTATTTCCGGCCATTTCGCTGTTGTTGCTGGCCTATACCAACCGTTTTCTGGTACTGGCCCAGTTAATCCGGCAACTGAATAACCGGGAAGGCGATCAGGTACGGGATCTGGCCAAACGCCAGATTGAAAATTTACGCCAACGTATTGTGTTGATCCGCTCGATGCAGCGCTGGGGCGTGATCAGCTTTATTCTGTGCACTTTGTCGATGTTCAGTTTGTTTATGCAGTGGGATCTGGCCGGCCAATGGTTTTTTGGCGCGAGTCTGGCCAGTCTGGTGCTGAGTCTCGCCGTGTCTTTGTATGAAATCCAGATCTCCTGCAATGCGATTAATATCGAGCTGGAATCGCTGGAAGCAGCAGACCGCCAATCTTGATACGGTCTGTCACAGAGGATTTTTCTGGCAGGCCTGCTACATTCAAAGCTGTGGTTGTATGAACCGATTTTCAGGTCGCCTTTATGTCAAATCAGGATTTTCTGTTTGGTGCCGATCAGGATTTTTCGCTCCATACCGAAACAACTCAAACCATGCCGCCAGCAGTCCCCTGGCTGGTATTAATTGTTGATGACGACGAAAGTATTCATCAAATCACCAATCTGGTATTGAAAGGCTTCCAGTTTGAAGGCCGGCCTCTGCAGTTGTTACATGCCTACAGCGCGAAAGCCGCGTTGTTGGTGCTGGAGCAACATCAGGATATCGCAGTGGCTATTGTTGATGTGGTAATGGAATCCAACCATGCCGGTTTGGATTTAGTCAAAACTATCCGTAGCGATTTAAAGAATCATCAAATCCGCCTCATCCTGCGCACCGGGCAGCCCGGCGAAGCGCCGGAAGAACATGTGATCCGCGATTACGACATCAACGATTACAAAAATAAAACTGAGGTCACTGCGATTAAACTGAAAACCTTGCTGTATTCGGCCCTGCGCTCCTACCGCGACATTTGCATCATTGAAAACAACAAAAAAGGCCTGGAGCGCGTCATTGCCTCAACCGTCAGTTTTCTTGAATGCGACAGCCTACAGGAATTCGCTTCAATTATTCTCGGCCAGGCCGCCAGTTTGCTTGGTCTTGAGCATTCACAAATCTTCTGCTGCGCTGCCACCGGCGACCCGCGCCAGCCACAGTTATCACTCGACATTATCGCCGCATCCGGCCACTCCACCGGCCCGGGTTTTCAGCTGCCCGAAGATGTCGAGGAAAAACTGGCACAGGTGCATCAACTGAAGCGCTCTTATCATGGCGACGATTATTTTGTTGGTTATTTCACCACTAATCGCGGCCTGGAAAATTTTCTCTATGTCAGCAAAGACAGTAAATTTGACCAGATTGATCATCATTTACTGAGTTATTTCGCCAGCAATATTGCGGTGGCTTATGAAAACGTACGGCTGCGCGAGTTGATTAAAGAAAGTCAGCGCGAACTATCGTACATCCTCGGTGAAGCTGTAGAAAAACGCTCGAAAGAAACTGGCAGTCACGTCAAACGGGTGGCTAATTTCAGCCATTTACTGGCAGTCAAATATGGTTTGTCCGGCTACGACGCCGAGAAAATCAAACTGGCATCGCCACTGCATGACGTCGGCAAAATCGCCATTCCAGACTACATCCTGAACAAACCTGGCAAACATGACGCCGACGAATGGGCCATTATGCGGACTCATGCCGAAATCGGGCATCAGATCCTGCAAAAATCACAAAATGAGATTCTGCAATACGGTGCGGTGATCGCGCACGAACACCACGAGCGCTGGGATGGCATGGGTTATCCGCGCGGCCTCAAAGGTGAAGGCATCCATATCGCAGGCCGCATCACGGCGCTGGCTGATGTATTTGATGCCCTGGCCAGTGAACGCTGTTATAAACCGGCATGGCCTATGCCCAAAGTTGTGCAATATCTGCATGAACAAAAAGGCGCGCAGTTTGACCCGGTGCTGACCGACATTTTGCTCAGTCACCTCGACGAGTTTCTGGCGATCCGCGACGCATTTCCGGATGAGGGCTCCGGCTAAAACTCAGGCTGCAGGTGCTGACCTCTCGGTTTGTTGGTAACGCTGAATAAACTCAGCGCAGGACGCTGTTGGGTCCAGCTGCTGGATTGACAAGGTCAACTCGCCGACCGTCAGGCCAAATTTATGTAAAGTAGAGCGGTTCACCAGCTGCTGCGGTGTGACCAGATACAGCCAGTCTTTGACGGCGACATCGATAGACCCATCAGTCTGCGGTATCCGCAGCACGTATTCCCAATACAAGGTGTTACCGGCAATCCGGCCGGACGCCTCACCTATAACATCTTCAGCGCTGCCGCTGATATCGCCATTCTCAGCGACCTGCAATTGCCAATGGCGTTTATCAGTACGGCCATCGCTGTACTGAAAAATCTCGTATAAATCACCGCGGTTGCCTTGCCACTGCCCACAGAGCTCGGCAGAAAAATGCAGCGTCTGCTGGCCACGCCAGTTTTGCAGCACACCAAATGCCTGACTGCTGCCGCTGAAAAAGCCGGGTAAGGTCAGTTTTGGCTGCATCTGCTGATAGTCATCCAGCGATTGACTGCACCCAGTGAGCGAGAGCAGGATAGCGGGCAAAATCACAAATTTCATCAGAAGGTCCGGAATGGTCGTGGTCATACAGCTCGATACGGGGTTACAGCCTCGCCGGATCTGCCGGATCTAAAGATGAAACCGGATATAGACGAATATATCGATAGCGCCGCGCCATTCGCCCGGCCAATCCTGACTGAGCTGCGCCTGCAGGTACATCGGACGCTGCCGGGCGTCAGAGAACAGCTCAAATGGGGTATGCCGTTTTTCTGTCTGCAGCACAATCTGTGTTTTATGGTGGCTTTTAAAGCACACTGCGGTTTTGGATTCTGGCGGGCGGAAGCCTTAGGTCTGCAAGTACCAGAAACCGGTAGCACAAAAGGCATGGGCCAATTTGGTAAACTACTGAGTTGTAACGACTTACCTCCTAACGCCAGCTTACAGACACTACTGTTACAAGCCGCAGCGCTGGACGGGTCGCCCGTTGCAGTGACGCCACGGCGCAAACAAGCGCCAGTCAGTCTGGCAATGCCAGAAGTCTTGGCGCAGGCGCTGCAGCAGCACGACCAGGCTGCTAGCTTTTTCCGCCAAATGACTATTGCCCAGCAAAATGACTATATTCAGTGGCTACTTGATGCCAAAACCGATTTAACCCGGCAAAAACGGCTGGGCACTATGCTGGAATGGCTGGCTGAGCACAAAACTAGAAACTGGAAGTATATGAAATAAAATAACTTTCCAAACATTTCTAATTTTTTTTGGCTTTTTTGCGGATTGGCCAAACTTAATCAGCTCCTGCCGCGACCAAGGCATATCAACAACGCAGAAACAGACCAGACAGTGTTTAAACGCAGCGACGAAACTTTAATCGACAAAGCCATCCACGGTGATGAGCGCGCCTGGCAGCAGCTGGTCGGCCGTTATCAGTCGGCTTTGTACTATTACAGCCTGCGGTTGATGGGTAACCCTGATGATGCCCGCGACCTGCTGCAGGATGTGTTATTAGTGCTGTGCCGCAATCTGGCGCAGTTTCGCGGCGACAGCAGTTTTAAAACCTGGTTATTCGGCATCGCCAACTACCGCGCGATGGACATGCTGCGTAAACGCAAACCGACCCAGGATTTAGACGATTTGCCGGAGCTGGAACACGAAGACCAGCAGAGTCACGAGCAGCTGCTTTCTGAACAACAAATCCAGGTGCTGGTACAGCAAAAATTGAAGACGCTGCCACCGGAACAAAAGCTGGTGGTTGAGCTGCGGTTTTATCAGCATTTTACCTTTGACGAAATTGCCGACCAGTTAGCAATTTCAAGTAATACAGTCAAATCAAGATTTTATAGCGCCTTGGACAAACTTCGGGTGCAATTGGAGGACCACGATGTCGAACAGTCAGCAAGTTTTTGACGCCTGGCTCGCCGGTGATCTGACGACCGACGCCTGCCGCAGCGCACTGGCGCATGATCCGGTCTGGCGGGCCCGATTTGAAACCGCCGCGCAGTTACAGCAGCTGGCCCGGCAACCGGATTATCCGCCGGTGCCGCAGGTCGATACCAGCACTATGTTCCGCCAGCAATGGGGCCACAAAACTGCCCGGGAGACATCCTGGTGGCCAAAACTCAGTGTCGGCATGTCAGCAATGGCACTGGTGATCAGCATGTCGCCGTTAAGTCTGCAAATGCAAAACGGCGGTATTGCGCTGCGCTGGAGTGACGTCGACCCGGCAGCAGTGCAATTACAGGTACAGCAACAAGTGGCAGCACAACTGGCCAGCTACAAAACCGAACAACAACAGTATCTGCAGTTACAGCTGCAGACACAGCAACAACAACAGGCGTCGCAGTTGATCCTGCTGAAGGATTACCTGACCGAAGCCGAACAGAAAAACCGACGCGGGGACATGCTGGAGCTGGTTGAATATTTAAACCAGCAACGGCAGGCCGACTGGCAATACTGGCAGGACAATGTCCAGCCGAGTCAGGCAAGGCTGAATTACAGTCCGGATAACCGCATCACTCGCCAAAATTAACGCCGCTTTTGATGGAGTAGTCTGATGAAACTTATTTCTTATATAGCAGCTGCAGTGCTGCTGAGCTTATCGACCGGGGGCCAGGCGGCCACGCAGGTCAGCGACAAACTGAAACAAAATCTGGAGATTATGCGCGACATTCTGCAGAAATCGATGGAGCAACCCGGCCGCTCCAGCGGCGTCGGCCGCATCGAGCTGAGTTATCTGGCCGGGCAAGGTGTGTTGTTCCAGACCCGCACCGCCGGTGGCTTTGGCCGTTTCTTTGCGGTGGCACCTGCGGCCCCTATTCCACCGGTCGCGCCGATTTCGCCACCAGATCTGGCAGCCATTACCGATCACGCCCATGCCGTAGCCCAGGCGGCCTTAGCCGGTCACGCTGTGGACGAAGATCAGCTGCAGGAAATGGCAGAACAAGCTGAACTCGCCGCCGAGCAAATGATGGAACAACATGAACTGATGCGCGACCAGAGCCGCGAGCTGCGCGAACAAAAACGTGATTTGGAACGCGATTTACGCGATGTGCAACGCGACAAACGCGATATCGAATTTCGGGCCAAAGTCGACAAACTTGATGCGGAACAGCAAAAACAACTGCAGCAACTGAGCACGAGAGAAGCCGCGCTCGCTAAGCAGGTCAAAGATATGCAGCAAAAATACGATGCAGCGGAACAGGAAATGCTGAAAAAACGGCAGGAACAAGCCAAAATTGCCCAGCAAAAACAAACAGAACTGATTGCGCAGGTCGGCAGCAAATTTGCCGCCACTTTGTGTGATTATGGTGCCAGTCTGCGCGAGCTGAAAGACAATGAATTTGTTTCGCTGCAACTGTCGACTGATGGTGGCCGCGACAGCAGGGATATTTATTGGGTATTTAAAAAATCTGATATAAATCAGTGTATCAGCGGCAAAGTCGGCGCTGAAGCCTTACTGAAAAAAGCTGATTATTATCAGTATTAAGCCGCTTCAGGCAGGGCCGCAACTGCGGCTCTGCCTTAATCCTCCTGCTTGTCCCCGACATTATTCCAGCCGAAGCCTTGACAGCACAGCCGCTGCTGCGTAAAAAGCCTTGCCCACATCCGATAGCTAGCGGGGATTTGCGATGTCTGTCAGCCACTTGTCAGAGCCTGCCTGGCTCGCCGGCGCCATAGAGCAGTTTTATCAAAGCGGGCTGGTGATCTTGCCAACAACACTGGATCCAGCACTCTGTCAGCAGCTGCTCACCGAAGCCGAACAAGCCAGCCTGCTGCCAGCCGGTGTTGGCCGCGGTCAGGCGTTACAACTGAACCCTGAGATCCGCCGCGACCACACCTTGTGGCTTGATGGCAGCTCCGCGGCCCAGCAGCAGTATCTGAGCCTGATGGCGTACATTCAGCAAGCCGCCAACCGCCGTTGTTTTCTTGGTTTGACACATCACGAAGCTCATTTTGCCCGTTATCAGTCAGGTGACTTTTACCAGAAACATCTCGATGCCTTTGTCGGTCGCTCCAGCCGGGTGCTAACCACGGTCTGCTACCTCAATGACGTCGACCGCGGCGGCGAATTGCAGATTTATAATGAAGATGACCAACCACTGCTGCAGGTAAAACCACAGGCGGGCACCCTGGTGCTGTTCGAAAGCGCCAGATTTCCGCATGAAGTATTACCTGCATATTCAACCCGTTACAGCATTGCCGGCTGGTTTCGGATTGACTAGAGCACCATATAGTTTAATAAACGAACAGCAGAGCGGCCTGAAATTGCCTCAGGCAAGGCGACACGGCGAAGGAATAGTGGTGCTCTTTCGAGCTGTGGCAACGCTGCATAAGGCAATTACAGGCGCTCCCGGACGGGCGATACCAGAATGGCCGCATGCGGCGTTAAATTTTCTCGCTTTAGAACCACTAAAGCTTCAAAAATCTGCCTTGCCTGCGGCCATTC
>SSFI01000088.1 GCA_008015325.1 Rheinheimera sp. | reverse complement strand
CATAGTGGCTATTGCCGGTTGCGTTTGGCCATAGCTTCGTTTTAAGCTGAACCCTTCGCAGTGACGCGCTATAACAATTCCAACAGAAGCGAGCCGATGTCTTCCATTTTTCGTCCCGAAGTGCTGGCCCGACAGCAGCAACGACTGCAAGGCCAAATCAATCTGACCCGACCGCCGCAGCTGGTATGGCTGAGTGGCTTGTTATTTGCAATTGCACTGCTCAGCATCAGTTTTTTGCTCAGCGCCGACTATACCCGCAGAGAAACCGTGCAAGGTTTGCTGCAGCCGGTGCAGGGCCAGGTCAAAGTGCAGGCGCAAAACAGCGGCGTGGTCAGCAAACTCAATGTGAAGGAAGGCCAGCTGGTGAAAGCCGGCACGCCGCTGCTGCAACTGCGCAGCAGTAAAATCGGTGCCGGTCAGACCGATTTAAGCCAAAGCCTGCAAACAGAATTGGACCGGATGCTGCAGAATAAAGTTACCGAGCAGCAGCAACTACAGCAGCGTCATCAGCTCGAGCTACAGGCACTGCAGAATCAAATCGATAATGATAAAGCCCGTCTGACCGAACTGGCGCAGCAGCTGGTGACTTTTCGCGAACGGCTCAATATCAATCAGCAACAGCTGGCGCAGTTACAGAAACTATCCGGTAGCGGTTATATCTCCGGCCTTGAGATCAACAAACAAAAAGACGCATTACTGGCGCTGCAGCAGCAGGAAAAAAGCCTGCAGTCGGAACAGCTTAAACTGCAGCAACAACTACAGCAAAATCAGGATTTACTCAGCCAGTTGCCGCTGCGGCAGCAAACTGAACTGGCGCAGCTCGACAACGCCATTTCCGCGTTAAAAAATCAAAAAACTGAGCTGCAGCAACAGCAGGAGATTTGGCTGACCGCGCCGGTGGATGGTCAGGTCAGTGCATTGCGCGTCAGTGCTGGCCAAAGCTTAGATGCTGGGGCTGTGGCGCTGACTTTATTGCCGGCCAATGCTGAACTTGAAGCTGTGTTGTATGTGCCAACCCGGGCTATTGCTTTTGTCAGCACAGGTCAGCCGGTGCGGATTCGTTACGACGCTTTCCCGTTTCAGCGTTTTGGTGTGTTTAGCGGTACCGTACATGAATTGAGTAACACCGTGTTATTGCCGGCCGAAGTAGCGGAAGTAGCACTGCAGCAGCCGAGTTACCGGCTGAAAGTGCGCTTAGATGGCCAGTCAATTCAGGCATATCAGCGGGAATTGCCACTCAAAGCCGGCATGACATTGCAGGCCGATTTAATCACCGAACAACGTAATTTATGGCAGTGGTTGTTTGACCCGATCCTGGCCTTACGGGGACAATTCTGATGAGTCAGCTTGCCAGTCAATTGAAGTTATGGCCCGCCCAGCGGTTGCCGGTGTTATTGCAGTCCGAAGCAGCCGAATGCGGCATTGCTTGCCTTGGCATGGTGGCTGGTTTTTATGGCCATCATCTGAATATCCAGCAACTGCGGGCTTTATTTGGCAGCTCGATTGCCGGCTGCACCATGAAAGATTTGGTCGAATTTGCCAGCACTCTGGCGCTCAGCAGCCGCGCTTTGAAGCTCGAACCGCAAGCGCTCGGTAAGTTACAGCTGCCGGCGATTTTGCACTGGGATATGAATCATTTTGTTGTGCTCAAAGCCGTACGGCGCGGCAAAGTGGTGATCCACGACCCGGCGCGCGGCGAGCGTACGCTAAACCTTGCTGAAGTATCAGAGCATTTCACCGGCGTAGCGCTGGAGCTGATACCCACGCAGGATTTCAGCCAAAGACCGGCCGACGAAGGCCTGCGGCTGCGCAATTTCTGGTCCGGTATCAGCGGGCTGAAACGCTCGGTGGCGCTGATTTTGAGTTTGTCGTTGTTATTGCAGCTGTTTACTTTGGTCGCGCCTTATTACCTGCAGCTGGTGGTCGACGATGTGCTGTTAAGCGCGGACCGCAGTTTGTTGTTGGTGCTGGCGCTGGGTTTTGGGTTGTTATTGCTGTTTGAGGTCAGCACCTCCGTTTTACGGGCTTTTGTGCTGCTGCATTTTAACAGCGCGATGAATATCCAGATGGCGGCCAATCTGCTGCATCATTTAATCCGCCTGCCATTGAGTTACTTCGAAAAACGCCAGATTGGCGATGTGTTGTCGCGTTTTGGCTCGCTGCAGCAGGTGCGGGAATTACTGACCAGTGGTGTGATGGAAGCTGTAATCGACGGCCTGATGGCGCTGGCTATTCTGGCGGTATTGCTGTGGTACAGCCCGTTATTGTGTCTGATTGTCCTGCTGGCGCTGCTGTGTTACGGCGTGGTGCAATTGCTGATGTACCACCAGTACCGCAAAGTGTCAGAGCAGCAAATTGTGGCGCAGGCGCAGGTGCAAAGCCATCAGATTGAAACCGTGCGCGCGATGCAGACATTAAAACTCTTTAGTGCTGAGGCCAAACGCGAAGCCAGCTGGCAACATTTGTATGTTGCTGCCGCCAATCGGGGTATTCAGCTCGGCGTGTTTAACTTAAGTTTCCAGCATATCAATAAGTTATTGACCGGTATTGAACATGTGCTGGTGATTTATTTTGGTGCTTTGCTGGTGCTGGACGGTGGTTTCAGTACCGGTATGTTGTTCGCTTTTATCGCCTATAAAAGCCAGTTTATGGAGCGGATGTCACGGCTGATTGATAAGGGACTGGCACTTAAAATGCTCAATCTGCATTTTGCCCGGCTGGCAGATATTGTCGCCACACCGCGCGAAGATAAGCAAAGTGCTGCAGCGCAGCGCGAGCTGGGATTAAGCGGCCAAATCAGCGTAGATAATTTAAGTTTTGCTTATAGCAGCACGGGCGCGCCGGTGTTGCAGCAGGTGAGCCTCGAAGTTGCCGCCGGTGAATCTGTGGCAGTGGTTGGGCCATCCGGCTGTGGCAAAACCACGTTGTTAAAGCTAATGCTGGGGCTTTTTGCGCCGCAACAAGGCGAAGTGCGGGTCGACGGTGTGCCGCTCAATCAGCTGAATCAAGCCTGTTATCGCAATCAGATTGCCGCAGTGATGCAGGACGACCAGCTGTTATCTGGTTCTATCCGCGACAATATCTGCTTTTTTGCTGATGAGCCGGATGATCACTGGGTGCAAGAGTGCGCCAAACTGGCCGCCGTGCATGAAGACATCAGCCGGATGCCGATGGGGTATCACAGTCTGATTGGCGATATGGGTTCGGCGTTATCCGGTGGACAGAAACAGCGGATTTTACTGGCGAGGGCTTTGTACCGCCGGCCAAAGATTTTATTTTTGGATGAAGCGACCAGTCATCTGGATATGGCGACAGAGGCTGTGGTGTCTGGTGCATTACAACAATTGCAGATCACGCGGATTATTATCGCGCACCGGCCTGAAACTATTGCCTCGGCTGACCGGGTGCTGACGTTACCGGCGTTACAGCAAGGGCCGGGCTGATAAAGTAGTTTCACGAGCTTTTTAAAATAAAAACAGCGGCAAAGCCGCTGTTTTGTTCCCCCTTATTCTGCACCCTCCGTGCTGCTACACCGGCTGCCTGCCGGCGTTTTATCCTGTTTGCCGCAGGATAAATTTTTGCTTACATGCTCCAGCGCACGCCAACCATATAAACCCATGGGTCGATTTGCACGTCGACGCTTTGGATCACGTTGTCATTGACGCGCACTTCACCAGTAGTGTCGATATCCATTTTGCTGACCGCAAAGTGAGCACCCCAGTTGTCGCTCAGTTTGTAGTTAAAACCAGCTTGCAGCGCCAGGCCCCAGCTTGCTTTTAACTTCAGGTCGACATCATCAGAAGCTGTGGTCACTTTCAGCGCCTGCAGTGTGGTTTTTAATGCACCTGAGGCGGATTCATCAAAGAATTTGGTGTAGTTCAGACCAACACCGACGAATGGGTCAAAGTTGCTGTTACCGACGTCAAAGTGATATTGCGCTACTAAAGTTGGTGGCAGATGTTTGGTATTGCCAATCGCCAGGCCGTCAATGGCTGAGCCTTTCACTGCGATGTCGTGGCTGAAAGGTGTGGCAGCAATCAGTTCTGCGGTCCAGTTTTTATTGAATTTGTAGTCGATAGTCAGGCCCAGCTGGGTGTTGTTGTCGACCGAGACCGCTGTGGAGCCTGTTGGTAAACCGGCAACTTTTTCCACCACGTTTAATGAGCTGCTGCTGTCATTTGGTGCCACAGTAATGGCGCCAACGTTGACAGAGATATTGGCAGAAGCGGCAGTAGTAAAACCAGCCAGGGCCAGAGCAAACAGGTTCAGTTTGGTGTTCATATTATTTTCCTTCAGAGACACAGGTCTTGTTTAACTGCAGGCATTGTGCGCTTCTGAGCAGGCAAAACTTTGGGCTGGATCAAGCTTTTACCGCAACAATCCCCTTTGCAGCGCCAAAGTTTGATATGAAACAAACTTTGCTGAAGTGGTAGCAGTTGGAGAATAAAGAGGTACATTTTCGACAAAATGTTGGAAACTTACATACGTATGGCAGTGTTGGGGTGTTTGCAAGGCGGTGATTGATGCGTATAGTACAAACAGCTAAATCTGGCTGCGGGCTTCGTCAGGACTGACTGACAGAGGGGAGAGACCGCATCGGCCGTTTTAGTCACGCACAGGATAGACACTTCCATAACAAGAGAATTTGTATGTCAGTAACCACACCATCCGGCGAGGCTTTTAAAACCGACGCCAGCGGGCAGAATCATGGTTTTGCCCTGACCAGCCTGACGTTTTTGTTTTTTATCTGGGGTTTTATCACTTGTCTGAACGACATTTTGATCCCGCACCTGAAAAATGTGTTTGACCTGAGTTACACCCAGGCATCTTTAATTCAGTTCTGTTTCTTTGGCGCTTATTTTCTGGTGTCGCTGCCGGCCGGTTTGCTGGTGCGTCGTGCCGGTTATCAGCGTGGTATTGTCATTGGTCTGCTGATCGCGGCCAGTGGTTGTGTGTTGTTTTATCCGGCCGCGTCCACTCAGACTTATGCGTTGTTTTTAGGCGCATTGTTTGTGCTCGCTGCAGGTATCACGATTTTACAAGTGGCGGCGAATCCTTATGTCACAGCACTTGGCCGTGCTGAAACCGCATCAAGCCGCTTGTCGATGACGCAAGCCTTTAACTCGCTCGGCACTACTATTGCCCCTTGGTTTGGTGGTCTGATGATCATGGGCGCAGTGACAGCGGCCGCTGGCACTGCTGAACACAAACTACAGGAAGCTGAAGCTGTACAAATTCCTTATCTGATGCTGGCTGGTGCCTTACTGGTGCTGGCTGCGGTGTTTGCCAAATTAAAGCTGCCAACAGTGTCTGAGCACCATGTCGATGAAAAAGTAAATGCCGATCCAGGCTCTGCCTGGCAATACAGCCACTTAGTACTGGGTGCGCTGGGGATTTTTGTTTATGTCGGCGGTGAAGTGTCGATTGGCAGTTATCTGGTAAATTTCCTCGGCGAGCCGCATATCGCCGGCATGCCGGAAGCACAAGCAGCAGCCTACTTAAGTTATTACTGGGGCGGCGCTATGGTCGGCCGATTCATTGGTGCTGCGGTGATGCAAAAAATCTCTGCAGGGAAAGTGCTGGCTTTTAATGCCGTGGTTGCAGCTTTGTTAGTGGTAGTGGCTATTGTTGGCAGCGGTCCGCTGGCGATGTGGTCCCTGCTGGCGGTTGGTTTATTTAACTCTATTATGTTCCCGACGATTTTCAGTCTGGCGGTAACAGGCCTTGGCCGTTTCACCAGTAACGGCAGTGGCGTGCTGTGCGCCGCAATTGTCGGTGGCGCACTGGTTCCGGTGTTACAGGCAGTATTGGCGGATACCATTGGTCTGCAACTGAGCTTTATCGTGCCGGTATTCTGCTACGTCTATATCTGTTATTACGGTCTGGTTGGCTCGAAGATTAAGCAGCCGCAGATTTAGCATGTTGTTTTAAAACAAAACGCCGGTTTCTGCCGGCGTTTTTTTATGCCTCGCTCAAATATCGCGCCCGTTTTGCTGCTTTAATCTTGCTGATATCCACCAGCACCAGGCCATCAATACAATCAGCGAACTCAGGGTCCACGCCAAAAGATAAAAACTGCACACCACCGGGTTCGGTCAATTCACTGTATTGTTTATACAAAGTCGGCACCGCTAAGCCCATATTGG
The DNA here is from genome assembly GCA_008015325.1 of Rheinheimera sp. Lineage (GTDB taxonomy): Bacteria > Pseudomonadota > Gammaproteobacteria > Enterobacterales > Alteromonadaceae > Pararheinheimera. Next base: position 51,871 of record SSFI01000088.1, on the reverse strand, counting down.
CCAATAAGTGTTTCAGCTCGACAAAGTCTTCGGTGTAGTTATTACCACTGAAATGCTGTTGTAGCTGCTGCATAGTGGTGATGTCGAGTGCATATGGCCGGTTCGGCAGGGCACTATCATCTTCGCTGCTGAAGTATAAAGTGTAAAAATACACCAGCAAATCGCGGGCAGCTTTGGGATAGCTGTTCGACAGGCTGACGCCGCCAAATAAATACCGGATATGCGGTTTTTGTTTTAAATAGGCGCCGATGCCGTACCACAGATAATCCAGGCTGCGTTTGCCCCAGTATTTCGGCTGGACAAAACTGCGGCCCAGTTCCAGCCCCTGCGCCAGCACCGGTTGCAGCTGTGCGCTGAACTGAAATAACGATGCCGTGTACAGGCCCTGCGGGCCGTGCTCGGCCAACACAGGTGCAGCTTCGGCAAAACGATAAGCGCCGACAATTTCCAGCTCGTCGTTGTCCCATAAAATCAGCTGCTGGTAATAACTATCGTATTTATCGGTGTCGCGGCGTTTGCCGCTGCCTTCGCCCACGGCCCGAAAAGCGAATTCACGCAGCCGGCCAATTTCACGCAGCAGCACGGAACCGGGCTCCGGCTGATACAGATAAATTTGTTTACCATCTGCCGTTTCGCCGAGACGCGGGCATTGGCTGATAGCCTTTTTCAGCATTTGCCGGTCTTCCGGGTGGGCGATAGCCGACTGGGTTTTCAGCAGCGGTGTTTTGTCTTTGGCGAGGCGATACAGATGTTTTTTAAACACTTTGACCATGGTTTTATGGTCAAATAGTGGTTGGGCAAAGCTGTCGTAAGGGATCATGTCGCCGATGCGAAGGCCAATATGTTTATGCTTTTGCTTAAACATCTCCTGCACCAGCAACATGGTCGACAGTGGCTTGTACAGCATTGAGGCGCCATAAAACAGCAGTGAATTGCGGGCATCGATATAAATCGGCAGGATCGGTGCTTTGGCGGCACGGGCAAAACGTAAAAAGCCGCCATGCCATTTACCGTCACGCACGCCGTTGGGTTTTAACCGCGACACTTCGCCGGCCGGAAACAAAATCACTGCGCCTTCTGCAGCCAGATGCGCGCCGATATTATCCAGCATCCTGCGCTCCGTATTGCCTTGCATGTTATTGACCGGCAGCAGCAGGTCGTGCAGCGGGCCTATGCTGCTCAGTAATTGATTGGCCACCACTTTGACATCAGGCCGGATATCGCTGACGAGCTTAATCAGCGCCAGGCCGTCGAGTGAGCCTATCGGGTGATTGGCGATAATGACAACCCGGCCAGCCGCCGGAATGCGCTCTAATTCGTTGTCGCGTACCTGATAGCGAAAGGCAAAATAATCCAGCACCTGCTCAACAAACTCCAGACCAAACAGATGCGGATATTGCGCTGCAAAGCGCTGAAATTCATCTTCATGCAGCAGATGTTTCAGCGCGCCTTTGACCGGTTTGGCCAGCCAGCTGTTGTTATTCAGTTGCGGCAGGTGCCGCTCGACGACTTGTTCCACATTTAACATGCTTGCCTCGGTGCCGGGTCATTCGGTATCACGCCAAGGCTAAGCAGGCTGTATGACAGTGCGGTCACAGAATTATGGCAATTTGCTGAAATTTCCGCCGGGCGATTGGATTTCTGACTGGTCAGGCAGTGACAGGGCTGTTTAGAATGAAGCCATATCTTCTGACAATTGAGCTAGTTATGAGCATTGCGCTGATTATTCCGGACCGTAAACTAGATGGCGTGATTGCCGCATTACAGCAACAGTTGCCGGATGTGGCGATTGAAGTCTGGCCGCAGCTGCAAAACCCGTCTGCGGTCGATTTTGCTGTGCTGTGGAAGCAGCCGCCCGGCGTGGTGGCTGCGTTACCGAATCTTAAAGCCTTGCAGTCCTTTGGCGCCGGCGTCGATAGTATTCTGTCTGACAGCACCTTGCCTGCAGATTTACCGCTGGCCCGAATCGTCGACCCGCATCTGACCGCGTCTATGCTGCAATACCTGGATACGGTGCTGAATTATTACCGGCTGCGGTTTGACGAGTTCAGCGCCAATCAGCAGCAACAGCTGTGGAAACCGCGCTCGCCCAGAAAAATTCAGCAGATTTGTGTATTGGGCTTAGGCGAGCTCGGCGCTGCAGCTGCGCGACATTTTGCCGCTTTGGGTTATCAGGTCAGCGGCTGGTCTGGCAGTCAACGCCAGATCAGCGGCGTACAGTGTTTTGCCGGTCCTGAGCAGTTTGCCGCCGCAGTGGCGCAAGCTGATATGCTGATTTGTCTGTTGCCGTTAACGCCAGCGACCGAAAATCTGCTGAATGAGGCGCGGCTTCAGCAGCTCAAAACCGGCGCTATTCTGGTTAACGTGGCGCGTGGTGCTATTGTGGATGACGAGGCTTTATTGGCGGCCGTGCAAAGTGGCCACGTTGCCGCTGCTTGTCTTGACGTGTTCCGCACAGAGCCTTTACCGACGGCGCACCCGTTCTGGCGTACGCCGGGTGTGCTGTTGACACCACATATTTCGGCAGTGACTAATGCCGATACCGCTGTGGCACAAATTGCCGAAAATTACCGCCGGGTGCAGGCTGGCCTGCCGATGGTCAATCAGGTCGACCGCATAAGAGGATACTGATGGCTGCTTATACTTTAGAAATCATTGATCATCTGGCTGTACTGACGTTAGTCAGCAGCGAAAAACGCAATTTGTTAACACCGGCGTCGGCACTCGAGATCGCCAAAGCGGTGGAAGCTTTGCTGGACAACCCGGCAGTCAAAGCCTTAGCGGTGACGGGGCGCGCCGGTGCTTTTTGTTCCGGTGCTGATTTGACGGCGCTGCAACAGGCTGCGCAGGGCGATGGTGAAGAGCTGCAGCAGATTTATTCGGCTTTTACTTCAGTGGCACACAGCCCCTTATTTACCATAGCGCTGGTGAACGGCCCGGCTTTAGGCGCCGGTATGAATCTGGCGATGGCTTGTGATATTCGTCTGGCGAGTCCGGAAGCCTGGTTTGAAAGCCGGTTTTTTAATCTGGCCATTCACCCCGGCGGTGGCCACACCTGGTTGTTACCACAACTGGTTGGCTGGCAGCAGGCCGCAGCGATGATTTTCTCCGGCGAACGGTTGTCGGCCCAGCAGGCACTAGCGCAGGGTTTTGTTAAAGAACTGGTCGATGAAGAAGTGCTGCTGACGCGCGCCAAACAGCTATGTGCGCATTTATCGACGATACCAACGGCTCTGGTACGCCAAACCAAAACTTCGATGCTGCAATTGCGCAGCTGCTACCGGCAGGATGATGCTGTGGCCTTTGAGTTTCGCCAGCAATTTCAGTCGCTGCAGACCGATGCGGCGCAGCAGCATATTGCGGCCTTACTGGCCCGTATCCAAAAAAATAACTGACAGGATTTATCGACTGAATGACCCAAACCACACAACTGCCACCGCTGGTGACCACTTGGCATCTGGATTATCAGGGGCCCGAGCTGACATTGCCGGCCTGGCCGGCAGGTGTTTATCTCCATGAGGCAGAAGTACCAAGCCCGGAGCTGAGCCAATTCCTGTTTGTCGCTGTTGGTGCGCCCTGGCGCTGGTATGGCCGGCTTGGCTGGACTTATCAGCAGTGGGCTGAACATTTGAGTTCGGGCCAGGTGCGGACTTTTGTGCTGTATCAGCGCGGTACACCGGCTGGTTTTTTTGAGTTGTGTCGCCATCCGGAAGATAACAATAGTGTTGAGCTTAAATATTTCGGCCTGTTACCGGCTTTTGTCGGGCAGGGGCTGGGCGGACCTTTAGTGCAAGCTGCTATTGCGCTGGCGCAGCAGTGGAGCCAGGGACGGGTCTGGTTACATACCTGCAGCGACGATCATCCGGCGGCGTTAGCGACTTATCAAAAGCAGGGTTTTGTACTGGTTCAAACAGAGACTGAAGTTTCAGCGGTACCTCCAGATTACACCACTGCCATCCTTGATGCGGCTTTCGCACACAGCCGGTTAGCGCGTTTTAAACAAAACTGAATAAATTGTCGGATCAAAAGGTTAGATCTGTTGTGATCCAATTTTAAACGCTCTACACTGGCGAGGATCCCGGTTCTGGAACAGTTGACCCCTTTTGGTCAGCGCAGGCTATTTGGCCGTAACTCCAGCCTGGTGTGGTATTTACCCTGACAACAAAAGCAATGAGGGGCCCCATGCGTAAAACATCCAGCCGTGGTTTTGGTTTCACTGCCATTGCAGTGCTCGTTATCCTGATGGCCTGTTCGGCCTTGTTCACCAGTGCAGAAGCCGCGGTATTGATACTGGCCTGAGCTATACACTGACAATGACCTTACCTTTTTTGATGCATCTCGCGGTTTTCGCGTTTTTGCTCAGCGTTTTTCTGCAATAACACATAAGTTGCTGCGTAACCGCCCTGCGCTTTTAAGGCGGTGTGACAAGCCAGCACCTGAGGAATTTGCTGCAGCCATTTAAAGGTATAACTGCGCAAAATCGCCGGATGTGGTTTGCTGTCACGGCCCATGCCGTGATGCACCAGCAGAGTCCGGATGCCGCGTTGATGACAATCCAAGACAAACTGCGCCAGCGCCGAACGCGCTTCCACCAGCGATTTACCCAACAACATCAGCGTGGCATCAACCTGATATTTGCCTAATCGCAGATTTTTGTAGACACCTTCCTGCACCCCATCTTTTTTATAGGCAAGGATTTCGTCGGGTTTTACTAAATCAACGTATTCCATACTCAGATAATTCGGGTCGTATTCCGGCTCCAGCTCCGCCGCTTTGCGTCGCGCCAGCTGCGCCAGTGTAGGCGTTCCGGCGCCATTTTCGCCGGCTAATACGTCGGCATCCAGTCGCTTAACGCCGGACATTTCCTGTAAAAACAACTCGAGTTCATCATTGGCCATGTTCGATACTTCAGATCAGCAATGTGGAATACGCGGGATTATACGCGGCCTGTCGCGGTCAGACCATGCAGCATTGTGATTTCCTCCAGCTAAAAGGGCACAAAGCTCAGCTGGCAGCCGGGGCACTTTCAGCTAGACTGCAAAGAGATCGTGGTTTTCAATGCGGGGGCGGAGCGATGTTGTCACAGCGCGTTTATGAGAGTTTACCCTATCTTTATCTGGGGCTTGGTATTGCGATTTTATGTTCGGTAAAAAATCCTTATGCCTTGTCCTCTGCATTGCTATTTATTCTGGCAGGGGCCGTCGTTTGGGTGGTGCGCTCGGAACACCGGCGCATCCGCCATCGTCTGACGCCGCAGTCGCATGGCTCGTTGCCATTTTGGTGTTATGAATTGCTGCCATTCAGTTCTCTGACTTTGGGGTTGTCACTGCTGGTGTACAGTGAAAATATGTTGATGTACCCCTCGGCTGTGGTGCTGGCAGTGATTGGTTTTCAGGTTTGGGTGATGCGGGCATTGCAACGCCGTCCAAGCCATCATGTCACGCCAAAACGGGTGTCGGGCTGAGCTGAATCCGGGCCCGGTGTTGGCCGGGCCCGGATCATCAATTACTTGCGGAAATCCACAGTGCTGTTGGCTACAGCGCTGGTCATGCGGATCCAGGCTTGCAGATTCTGCTGCAGAGCTGCCGGGTCAATCTTATCCAGCGTGTCGTTTGGTGTGTGATGATAGTCGAAGTAATCTGAGCCATCCTGCTCCAGACTGACCACAGGCACCCCCAGCGCTTTTAACACCGACACGTCTGGCCCACCAAAAGCATCATTATTGCCAGGCTGGATTTGCAGCGGCGTCAGCTGTTTTTGGAGCTCGGCAGCAAATGCTAAGGATTTCGGACCGAAGTTGGTCGAAAATTGCCAGATACGCCCGGCACCAAAATCCGACTCGGACGCTAACACATGTTTATCCAGTTCTTTGGCATGTTTTGCGGCATAAGCCCGCGCGCCGACCAAACCACCTTCTTCATTGCCGTATAACACGACGCGGATCGTGCGTTTCGGTTGGCCCTGTTGTTTGATAATCGCAGCGGCTGCCATCACCAAACCGACTCCAGCGCCGTCGTCCAGTGCGCCTGTACCCTGATCCCAGGAATCCAGGTGAGCACCAATCAGCACTATTTCGTCCGGCCGCTCTGAGCCGGTGATTTCGCCGATGACATTGTGACTGATGGCATCCTCAGTCTGTTGAGTGTCAAGCTGCAGTTTGATTTTCGCTTCTGGCGCTTTGGTCAGGACCCGCGCTAACTGCTGCGCGTCAGGTGCTGAGATGGCCACAGCCGGAATTTTCGGTACTGCCGGGTCATAAGTCATTTTACCGGTGTGGGCAAACCTGTTACTGCTGGTGCCAACAGAACGAATAATCAAAGCTTTAGCGCCAAGTCTGGCAGCTTCTACTGCACCTTTGGCGCGGGCGCCGACCACTTTGCCGTATTGAGAGCCGGCTTTGTCTTTGGTCATGGCTTTGTTAATAAACACAATTTTGCCGTTCACTTGCTCAGGTTTGGCTGCCATCAGGGCTTCCAGGCTGTCGAACATCACCAGACTGGCATCAATGCCATTGGCCGGCGTGCCGACAGACCCGCCCAAAGCGGTCAGCACTAAGGCTTGTGGAAACGGCGACAGAATTTCCAGCCGTGCCTGACCGCGCTGCCAATATGGTGTGACAAACTCTTCGGTCCAGACTTTGTCAAACCCCAGTGCTTGCAGATTTTTGGTGGCCCAGGCAACCGACGCCCGATCGCCCGGACTGCCGGCCAGCCGCGGGCCAACTTCCGTGGTCAGACTTTCGGTCAGCTGGTAAGCAAGCTGGTCATTGAACGGAGTTGCGGCAGCGAGGCCGCAGAACGGGGTCAGTATCAGACTGAAGAACAGGGGTTTCAGCGCATTCATAAAGTTCCTGGAATTTTCTGTGTGTTGTAGTGGTCAATCTAACATAGCGTCCTCAGTCACCAGAAGGGCTGCATGACCCGTTTCCCGGGGATTTAGTCGCAGTTGTGGGCAGCGAAAATATACAAAAGTTAACATTTTGTAGGTGTGCATTTGCTTTATTAGCGCGGTATAATTTGAAATTTTTTAGCAAAGCCCTTGTGTAATAAGGCTTTCAACGCAATTTTTTAAATTTTTTATGCATGTTGCGATGTTATTTTTTATAAATTAAAAAGCTTTGAAAGTTAATTAATTAAAAAAAATAAGCAACTAATTCACAAAATAGCTATTGTAAGCTACGGCTTGCCTGTTAGATAATGAGACGTCTAGACATGCACGGTGAAAACAACATGAACTTACAAGATATGGTGAATAATTCGGCTAAAGCGGTCAGACTGCTGAAAGCTGTATCGAATGAGCGCCGGCTGTTAATCCTGTGCCATCTGCTGAGCGGTGAATTATCGGTCGGAGAGATGAATGAAAAGCTGGGATTGAGTCAGTCAGCGCTATCGCAGCATTTGGCGTTATTACGCCGCAATAAGCTGGTGAAGACCCGCAAAGAAGCGCAAACAGTGTTTTACAGTATGAACAGTAAAGAAGCAGAAGCAGTGATAGGTCTGATGCATTCGCTGTACTGCGCGAAGACCGCCTGAACAAGCATTTATTCAGAGCGCTACTGAGACAAAATAAAAAACCAGCTTTTCAGCTGGTTTTTTCATTTCTTGTCGTTGGACCGAATCAAAATCAGATATTCAACGACATTGGCTACTGCGGCCTGACGATATCCGCAGGTACAAAAAAACGCCTTTCGGCGTTTCTTTGTGAGCTAATCAATTAAGCAGCTGTTACCAATGCCTTAACGTGGGCATTTAAACGTGACTTATGACGAGCTGCTTTGTTTTTATGGATCAGACCTTTGTCTGCCATACGGTCCAGAACTGGAACCATTTTCTTGAACGCTTCTTGTGCGGCTACTGCATCAGTAGTTAACACTGCTGCGTAGGTTTTCTTAATGAAAGTACGCATCATTGAGCGCTGACTTGCGTTTTGCTGACGACGCTTTTCTGATTGAATAGCGCGTTTCTTAGCAGACTTAATGTTAGCCAAGGTAACACTCCTAAAAACTAAACCGGGACTCTTTAAAGGCCGCATAATATGCCTATTTTATCGCCCTGTGTCAAATCATTTTGCGGCTGTTTTCAGTGATTTTGAACGGATTAAAATCACAGGAAGCTGGCATAAAGCAGATGCTTTAGTGACAATAGCGCCAGAAGCAAAAGATGGAGTTTCCCTTGTCTGCGAAGTTATTGAAATCCGGCATGATTGTCAGCGTGATGACGCTGATTTCCCGGGTGTTGGGACTGGTCCGTGACGTGGTCACCGCCAACGTATTAGGCGCCGGCGCTGCCGCTGACGTTTTCCTGATGGTCAACCGTATTCCAAATTTCTTGCGCCGGCTGTTTGCTGAAGGTGCATTCTCGCAGGCTTTTGTGCCGGTGCTGTCTGAAGTCAAAGCCAGGCATGGTGATGATGCCGTGCGCGAGCTGATGGCAAAAGCGGCGGGGACGTTGGGGATGATTGTCACTGTGGTGACTTTGCTGGCGATGCTGGGGTCTCCGGTGCTGATGGCGCTGTTTGGCATGGGCTGGTTTGAAGATTATCTGCAAGGCGGTCCAGACGGCGCCAAATATGAACAAGCCAGTGTGCTGCTGAAAATCACTTTTCCGTATTTGTGGTTTATTACTTTTGTTGCGCTGTCCGGTGCCGTGCTGAACGTTTACAACAAATTTGCGGTGGCGGCGTTCAGCCCGGTATTTCTGAATATTGCCATGATTGGCGCGGCGTTATTTTTAACGCCTTACACTGAAGACCCGGCCGCAGCTTTGGCCTGGGGCGTGTTCCTTGGCGGTTTGTTCCAATTCCTGTTCCAGCTGCCGTTTTTGGCCAAAGCTGGTTTGCTGGTGTTACCACGCTGGGCCTGGCAGGACGAGTACATTATCCGCATCCGCAAACTGATGCTGCCGGCGTTATTTGGTGTCTCAGTCAGTCAAATCAACTTGTTACTGGATGCGATTATCGCGTCTTTCCTGCAGACCGGCTCCGTCAGCTGGTTGTATTACTCCGACCGTTTACTGGAATTTCCGCTTGGCATGTTTGGCATTGCGATTGCGACAGTGATCCTGCCGAACTTGTCGCGTTTACATGCGCTCGATAATCAAAAAGATTTTCGCGCCACGCTCGACTGGTCCATCAGCCTGATTTGTTTATTGGGTATTCCGTCGATGTTTGGCCTGATTGCGCTGGCAGAGCCGATTTTGCTGACGGTGTTTGCCCACGGTAAATTTACGGCCCATGATGCCACGCAGGCCAGCTGGAGTCTGATTGCCTATTGCATTGGCCTCGTGCCTTTGATGCTGATTAAAGTGCTGGCGCCGGCTTTTTATGCCCGCCAGGACATCAAAACGCCGGTGCGGATTGGTATTATCGCGATGATCGCCAACATGGTATTTAACCTGATGCTGGCGCCTTTTATCAGTTACGTTGGTCTGGCGCTCGCAACCACCATGTCCGGTGCACTCAACGCCTGGTTGCTGTATCAGGGCCTGAAAAAAGCTGACATCTACCAGTTATCCCGCCATACACTACTGACGATAGGCCGGGCTTTATTGGCCGCTACGGCCATGGCCGCGCTGATTTGGTATCTGTTACCTGATATGGCGATGCTGCGTGCCAGCAGTTTTGGCGAGCGGGCGCAGACGGTGGGGCTGGTGATCATTGCTGCGGTACCGTTGTATTTTGTTGCACTGGCATTGTTTGGTGTCCGGCTGCGTGACCTGAAACGGCAAACTATTGCTGAAAGTCACGACTGATGTCGTTATAATCGGCCGTTTAGACAGCAAGACAGAGAAGCGCAAACGGATGGAGTTGATTCGTGGCCTGCAGAATATTCTGCCGCAGCACCGGGGTTGTGTGCTGACCATTGGCAACTTCGATGGCGTCCATCTCGGGCATCAGGCGGTGTTGGCACAGGTCAGGCAAATCGCATCCGCGCTGCAGTTGCCGGCAGTGGTGATGGTGTTTGAACCTCAGCCGCTGGAGCTGTTTAAACCGGAACTGGCGCCGGCGCGTTTGACCCGGTTTCGGGAAAAATATCACTGGCTGGCGCAACAAGGTTTAGACCGTCTGCTCTGTGTCAAATTTGACCGGGCTTTTGCCGGCCAGGAGCCGGATTATTTTATCCGGCAGTTATTGCTGGAAAAACTCGATGTGCGGCATTTAATCGTCGGCGACGATTTCTGTTTTGGCAAAAACCGCGCTGGTAATTTTGCGCTGCTGCAACAAGCCGCCACCGCACATGGTTTTGGCCTCACACCGACCGCCAGTCTGAAACTGGCACAGCATCGGGTCAGCAGCACGCTGATCCGCGAAGCGCTGGCGGCAGATGATCTCGACAGCGCCGCAGCTATGTTGGGGCGGCCATTCTCGCTGATGGGGCGGGTACGGCATGGTCAGAAGCTGGGGCGGCAACTCGGTTTTCCGACCGCCAACGTCTGGCTGTACCGGAAGAAATTACCGTTGCATGGTGTGTTTGCCATTGAAGCCCATACCGCTCAGGGCCATTTTCGCGGTGTCGCCAACATCGGTTTACGCCCGACCGTGCAAGGGCGGGTTGAACAATTAGAGGCGCATTTCTTTGATTTCAAAGGCGATTTATATGGCCAACAAATCGAAGTGGTGCTCAGGAAAAAAATCCGCGCTGAACAGAAGTTCAGTTCGGTCGACGAATTACAGCAGCAAATCCAGCGGGACGCGCAAGCCGCCCGCGATTATTTTGCCGCTTTGCTTTAATACCAGCACCGCCACAGGCGGGCTGAGACAGCCAACACGGGATTGATCGGATGAGTGATTACAAAGCAACGCTGAACCTGCCGGATACGGCCTTTGCGATGCGCGCCAATCTGGCGCAGCGCGAGCCGCAAATGTTAGCAAACTGGACTGCGGCTGACTTATACGGTCAGATCCGCGCCGCGAAAAAAGGCAAAAAAACCTTCATCCTGCATGACGGCCCTCCGTACGCCAACGGCAACATTCACATCGGTCATGCCGTTAACAAAATCCTGAAAGACTTTATCGTCAAATCACGCACCCTGGCTGATTTCGACGCACCTTATGTGCCGGGTTGGGATTGTCATGGTCTGCCGATTGAGCTGGTGGTCGAGAAAAAATACGGCAAACCGGGCGTGAAGTTATCCGCCGCCGAATTCCGCGAAAAATGCCGCGAATACGCGCTGACGCAAATCGAAGCACAAAAAACTGACTTTATCCGCTTAGGCGTGCTTGGTGACTGGAACAATCCATACCGCACTATGGATTTTGCTTTTGAAGCCAATATTATCCGTTCGCTGTCACGCATCATCGAAAACGGTCATTTGCATCAGGGCTTTAAGCCGGTGCATTGGTGTACCGACTGTGGTTCTGCACTCGCTGAAGCGGAAGTGGAATATCAGGATAAAGTCTCTCCAGCCATCGACGTGCGGTTCCGTGTTGTTGATGAAGCAGTTGCCGACAAATTCGATCATCCGGCCGGTCATGCAGGCTCCGGCCCAATCTCTGTGGTGATCTGGACGACCACTCCTTGGACTATTCCGGCTAACCGCGCTGTGGCGCTCAATGCGGCGCTGAGCTACAGCCTCGTGCAGGTCGAAGAGGGCCCGAATGGCGCTGAACGGCTGATTCTGGCGACCGATTTAGTCAAAGACGTGATGTCACGCGCCGGTATTGAAAAATATCATGCACTGGGTTTTGCCAAAGGCGAAGCGCTGGAGTTGGTGCAGCTTAAGCACCCGTTATACGACTTCACCGTGCCTGTGGTGCTCGGCGACCACGTCACGACCGACTCGGGTACCGGCGCTGTACACACCGCGCCTGGCCATGGTCAGGAAGACTTTGTGGTTGGCCTTAAATATGGTCTGGAAGTGGCCAACCCGGTTGGTGGTAACGGGGTTTATCTGCCTGACACGCCAATGTTTGCCGGTCAGCATGTATTTAAAGCCAATGATTCCGTGGTTGAAGCGTTGAAAGAGGCCGGCGCGCTGCTGGTACACAAAGCTTACAAACACAGCTATCCGCATTGCTGGCGCCATAAAACGCCGATTATTTTCCGCGCGACGCCGCAATGGTTTGTCAGCATGGATCAGGCCAAACTGCGCTCAACTTCTTTAACTGAAATCGACAACACCCGCTGGATCCCGGACTGGGGTCAGCAGCGTATTGAAAACATGGTCGCCGGCCGGCCGGACTGGTGTATCTCGCGTCAGCGTACCTGGGGTGTGCCTATTGCGCTGTTTGTGCATAAAGATACCGGTGCATTGCATCCAAACACCAAAACACTGATGGAGCAGGTGGCAGCTAAAGTCGAGCAGGCTGGTATTCAGGCCTGGTTTGATTTGGACGCGGCAGAACTGTTAGGCGCTGAAGCGGCCGATTATGTCAAAGTCACCGACACGCTGGACGTTTGGTTTGACTCTGGTGTGACCCACGCTTGTGTCATCGATCCACGCCCTGAATTTGGCGGCGCGACGCAGGCTGACATGTATCTGGAAGGTTCAGATCAGCACCGCGGCTGGTTTATGTCTTCCTTAATGACCGGCGTCGCCATCAAAGGCCATGCGCCTTACAAGCAAGTGCTGACCCACGGTTTCACTGTCGACGGTGAAGGCCGCAAGATGTCGAAATCGCTCGGCAACGTGGTGTCACCGCAGGATGTGATGAACAAACTGGGTGCCGATATTCTGCGGTTGTGGGTAGCGACCACTGACTACACCTCAGAAATGACCGTTTCTGATGAAATTCTGAATCGTGCTGCGGACAAATACCGCCGCATCCGCAATACCGCGCGGTTTATTCTGGCCAACCTGAACGGTTTTAATCCGGCCACTGATTTAGTGCCGCTGAACGAACTGGTTGAACTGGACCTGTGGATGGTGCAGCGCGCGGCTGAACTGCAAAAAGAAATCGAAGCGGATTACCTGGATTATCAGTTCCATCTGGTCAGCCAAAAGCTGATGAATTTCTGTACTGTGGAACTGGGCAGTTTCTATTTAGACGTGATTAAAGACCGCCAGTACACCGCCAAAACTGATGGTCTGGCGCGCCGCTCTTGTCAGACTGCGCTGTATCACATCATTGAAGCCATGGTGCGCTGGATGGCGCCAATTATGAGCTTCACCGCGCAGGAAATCTGGGAAGCCTTGCCGGCGCGTACTGAGCCATTTGTGTTCACCGGCGTCTGGTATACAGGCCTTGCTGAAGTACCAACCGGCAAAGTGTCTGATGCGTTCTGGCGTCAGCTGCTGGCGGTGCGCGATGAAGTGAATAAAGTGATTGAAGTGGCGCGTAAAGACGGCAAGATCGGTGCGTCTTTACAGGCTGAAGTCACGTTGTTTGCTGAAGGCGAACTGGGTACGCAGCTGTTGCAACTCGGTGATGAACTGCGGTTTGTGCTGATGACATCAACTGCCGCTGTTGAAGTGAAGGCTGCGCCTGCTGATGCGGTTGCAACCGGCATTGCCGGCCTTGCGGTACAGGTGGTGACTTCTACGGCCGCTAAGTGTGACCGCTGCTGGCATCACCGCCATGACGTTGGTGCCAACCCGGCACATCCGCTGATTTGTCTGCGCTGTGTCGACAACGTTGAAGGCGCTGGCGAACACCGGATTTTTGCCTGATGCGGTTGTTAAACGACACAGGCTGGCGCTTCTGGTGGATAGCGCTGCTGGTGCTGGTCGCCGACCAGCTCAGCAAAATCTGGGTATTACAGAACTTCACACTGGGCGAATCAATTCAGTTATTGCCGGTGTTTAATTTTACCTATGCGCGCAATTACGGTGCCGCCTTTTCGTTTTTAGGCGATGCCGGCGGCTGGCAACGCTGGTTATTTACAGCGATCGCAATTGTCGTGACTTGCGTACTAAGCGTCTGGCTGAGCCGGCTGCAACGTTCGCAGCTGAAACTGAGCCTGGCGCTGGTGCTGATTATTGCCGGCGCTATCGGGAATTTAATTGACCGCAGCCTTTATGGTTATGTGGTTGATTTTCTTCATGTCTATTACCAGCAGTGGCACTATCCGGTATTTAATATCGCCGATTGTGCCATTACTATTGGTGCCGGTTTACTTATTTGGGACAGTTTTACGTCCGATGAAGAAGCCGCACAAACGAGGACAAACGGATGATTGGGGCAGGCAGTACCGTCATTTTTCATTTTGATATCAAACTGGCTGACGGCAGCGCTGCCGAAAGCACCCGGGTGCATAACAAGCCGGCGAAGCTGCAGATGGGCGATGGCTCGTTATCACCGGCGTTTGAAGCGGAATTAACCGGTTTACAGGCCGGCGACAAAAAGACTTTTACGCTGGCGCCGCAGGATGCTTATGGCATGCCGAATCCGGACAATATTTATTATGTTGACCGCAGTAAATTTTCGCTGGATGCGCCGGCGCAAGTCGGCATGATCATCGGTTTTGCCATGCCAGACGGCTCGGAATTACCGGGGCTGGTGCGCGAAGTGGTCGGCGATTCGGTCACCATCGATTTTAATCATCCGCTGGCCGGTCAGACCCTGACCTTTAACGTCGAAATTGTTGAGGTAATCAACTAATTATGGATATTTTTCTCGCCAATCCGCGCGGATTCTGTGCCGGCGTCGACCGGGCCATCAGTATTGTGTCCCGTGCGCTGGAACTTTACGAACCGCCGATTTATGTGCGTCACGAAGTGGTGCATAACAAATTTGTTGTCGATGGTTTGCGTCGCAGCGGTGCGGTGTTTGTTGACGAGCTGGATGAAGTGCCGGACGGGAATATCGTGATTTTCTCGGCCCACGGCGTGTCGCAGGCGGTGCGGGAAAATGCCCGGCAACGAGGCCTAAAAGTGTTTGATGCGACTTGCCCGCTGGTGACCAAAGTGCATATGGAAGTGACCCGCGCCAGCCGCAAAGGCGTGGAGTGCATTCTGATTGGCCACGCCGGTCACCCGGAAGTCGAGGGCACTATGGGCCAATACGATAATCCGGAAGGCGGCATTTATCTGGTTGAATCGGTTGAAGATGTAGAAAAGCTGCAGGTGAAAAACCCGGCTGAGCTGTGTTTCTCCAGCCAGACCACCTTGTCAGTCGATGATACCGCTGATGTGATTGACGCGCTGCGGCAGAAATTCCCCGAAATCGAAGGCCCGCGTAAAGACGATATCTGTTATGCCACCCAGAACCGCCAGGACGCGGTGCGCGAGCTGGCTGCCAAAGTGCAGTTATTGCTGGTGGTTGGCGCGAAAAACTCCAGTAATTCCAATCGTCTGCGCGAACTGGCCGAGAAAATGGGCTGCTGTGCTTACCTGATTGATACGGCAGCAGATATTCAGCGTGATTGGCTCAAAGATGTGAAAGCTGTCGGCGTCACCGCCGGTGCTTCTGCACCCGAAGTGCTGGTGCAGCAAGTGGTACAGCAGTTGACAGACTGGGGCGGGAAACAAGTGATTGAACACCCGGGCCGGGAAGAAAACGTGGTGTTTGCCGTCCCGGCGGAGCTGCGCTGAGTGAGCCGCCGGCAGCGCGGTGCTAATTCGCAGCGCGTTGCAGAGCTGCAGCGCAATGCTGCAGCACCCCGCATGCCGGTAGAACAATTACTGCCGGAGTTTTGCCGCAGCGGCACTGTGCTGCGTATCATCATTCTGGCGCAGGCGCTGGCGATTTTGCTGGCGCTGGTGCCGGGCGTGACCGCCGAATTCTGGTCACGGCTTGGTCTCATTTCCTTATTTGTGCATTGGGTGACGTTACCGCTGTTAACGCTGCTTTGTGTCTTTCAGCGGCGCTGGCGCCAGTTCAGCCCACCCGCACTGGCCTGGTTATTCCTGCTGTTATTGTTATTGCTGAGCCTTTTGGTCGGCACTTTCGCCCATCAATTTTTACAAAGCAGTGGCTGGCCTGGTGCCGGTGATTATTATGCTTTTTTGCTACAAGTGCTGCTGATGAGCCTGCTGGTGGGTGTTATCGGTATCCAGCTCGGTACTTTATATGTGCAGCAGCGGCTGCGCCTTGATGCCCAGGCGCGTGCTGAACTTGATGCCTTGCAAGCGCGGATCCGGCCGCATTTTTTGTTTAATAGCCTGAACACTGCCGCTGAATTGACCCATAGTCAGCCTGATTTGGCAGAACAGGCTTTGCTGGATCTGGCCAGCCTGTTTCGCGCTGCACTGCATTCGGATACCGCGGTCACGCTTGAAGAAGACTTGCTGCTGGCCAGGCGTTATCTGGCGCTGGAACAACTGCGGCTGCAACACCGCTTGCAGCTGGACTGGCAGGTACCTGCACAGTTACCGCAAATCAAAATTCCTTGTCTGACTTTACAGCCGTTACTGGAAAATGCCGTACGCCACGGCATCGAAACCCGCTCGGAACCGGGTCTGATCCGGTTGGTGCTGACGCTGGGGACAGACGCGGTCAGTTTGCAGATTGAAAACCCACGCGGGCAGAATCTGCCCCATTCCGGTGGCAATGGCATTGCGCTCGGGAATATCCGCCGCCGGTTGGAGCTGATGTATGGCGATAAGGCCCGGCTTGTGGCGGTGATGAGCGAAGACAGTTATGGTTTAAAACTGACGTTGCCGTTGGCAGAGGAGGGCGCTGATGCGCGTGCTCATCGTTGATGATGAACCTTTAGCCCGCAGCCGGCTGTGCCGTTTATTGACGCAGCTCGGTGGTTATCAGGTGGTGGCTGAGGCGGAAAACGGCCAGCAGGCACTTCAGCTTTGTGCTGAACTGAACCCGGATTTAGTGTTTCTCGATATTGAAATGCCGGGGGCGGACGGGCTCCGCGTGGCGGCTGAACTCGGCAAGAATGAACCGCCGCCGGCGGTGATCTTTGCCACAGCGCATCCGCAACATGCACTGGCGGCCTATCAGGTGGCGCCGGCAGGTTATTTGCTCAAACCTGTGGGGCTGGATGCGTTGCAGCAATGTCTGCAACGGCTGGGGGTCAGCACCCGCGTGCATCTGGAAAAACAGAAGGCCGGTGCGCCGCGGCTGAGTTTTCGCATTGGACTCGAACAACGCAGCATTCTGCTCAGTGAGTTGTTTTACCTGTAGGCGGAAGACAAATATGTGCGACTGGTCTATCAGGGCGGCGAGGCGCTGACTGAAACCAGTCTGAAACAACTAGAGCAGAAATTTCCGCAGCAATTAGTCCGTATTCACCGCAACACGCTGGTGGTTGCAGAGCGGATCTGTGGCATCGGCCGCTCTGCCAACGGGCAGCATCTGGTGTTACTGCGGGATTGTCCCGACCAGCCCGAGATTAGCCGCCGGGAGTTGGCGCATATTCGTGAGCTGATAGGCACCGGTGCGTAAATAAAAACTGGCGGGAAAAGCAAAGCTGCCGGCAATGATTTAACAGTCACGCCGGCACTTGTTAAAAAGTGACGTGGGCTTAATGCACCTCAATCCAGTTCATCATGCCGCTAACCGAAGCGCCCCCTTTGCCGCCGGTGCCTGAACCGACCTGCCACAGCTGTTTGGCCGCACTGTTATCAGACAGCAGGTTACGGGCTTTGACTAACGTCTCTTCGTTATATTCGAAGGTTGCGTTACCACCGCCATTAATATCAAAAACAAAAGTTGCTTCGGCCTTACCGAAAGTCCATTCGCCGGTGGTGGCATTTTTAATTGGATTGGCAAACACAATGGAGCCGAGCAACTCGCGGTTGCCGCCGCCGTTCATCTGGAACGACTGACCGCGCACCACAATCAGCCCTTCGTATTCCAGCAAGTTACCGCTAATGGTCAGATTGCCCTCGATCACCAGAATGCCAGCGCCCTTGGCTTGCCCTTTAAATTCAATATTACCAGACACATAGGTAATTTTTTCTACCGCAGGCACCGTGATCTTGCCGCTGGAATCACGCACCGCCGGGGTGCCCATATCGTTTGGCGCTGTGCCACGGCTCGCCAGTGGCAGCGCGTTGTACTCGGCTTTGATCGACGCAATAAACTGATTCATTTTTTCCGGATCGCCAAAGGGGTCGTCGAAATCTACCACTTTGATGCCGCCAATATAGTTGGCCATCCGGCCTTTATCATTGATATCGTCAACAATCATGTCGTAGTTGGCGTCGGTATTAGTGGCCAGCGCGGGTCCGATTAAATTGCCGGCACTATCTCTCTCACCGATGATCTGAAAACTGTTGCTGTTGGCGGTGTCAAAAATTTTGATGCCACCGATGATGTTCATCGCACCCAGGTTACCTGAGGCTTTTTTCGGTCTGTAGGTTGCGGCGATTTTGCGCTGCACACCGGTGGTCGTGACAGTCCCTACGCTGACAATCGCGGCAAAGCCCGGCACAGTCACATAATCAACAGACTCTATCTGCCATTGCACCATATTACCGAGATCGCGGTTTTGCGCATTGATCGCCTCTAATGTGGCTGGAGAATCGCCCCAGAGCGCAGCATTATCTTCGTCATCTAATAAGGTCTTTATCTGGATCATGCCACTTTCCGCTGCCAGAAAGGCTTCGGAGACTTGTTTGTTATTGGCAGCCAGCTTTTCGTTGGTTTGCATATTAGTAATGCCGGCGACGCTGACCAGTGTGGTGATCAGCAACAGCATCAATGCAACAATCAGGACTGAGCCTTTGGCACTGTGGTGCATTTTAGTCTCCTTAAATCGCCGCGAATTTTTTCGCCAGAATGGCGTTACGCAGGGTGGTAGCAAAGATCAGCCGGTGCAGTTGCTCTGCACCAGCACTGTCATCACGCAGTTCTACTGTGGTTTCGACGGTGACCGCTGCAGCACAATTCACCGCTGCCCGGGTCTCATCCAGGCAGGCCAGGTTAAACAGGTTGATATTTTCGGCGATCAGGCTGACCGGGTCTGCATTCAACTGCCGCTGCAGATTATTGTTGGCATCCAGCCGGTACACCACAGGACCTGCGGCCGTAGTGATAGTCAGTACCGTGTTGCCGCCGGTTACTGCCACCGCAGTCGCACCGCGTAAATCCACCATCAGGCTGTCACTGATAAAACCAAATTCGCTTTGCAGGTTGCTGAAGCGCTGAGCATTTTGATACGACGTATTGCCGGCGACCATCACGCTGATCACGGAGCCGAGCATCACTAAACCCAGGCTCAGACCAATCATCAGTTCAATCAGGGTCAGGCCGCTCTGAGTGTTCTGTCTGTGGATATTCATCTGGCCTCCTATGGGTACAACATAAAGTTGTAAACAAAACTGCTGTTGCCGTTGTTGCCAAAACGATTTTCCGTCCAGGTGACAGTGACTGAATATTGCGTGCCGCCGGCAGCCGGAGCTGCGATCACGCCGCCAAGCCCCGGTAATGTCAGACGGTTGTTTGCGGTGTTGGTCCAGTGTTGTAACCACTGCGCCTGTACCTGCGCCGAGGTCAGTGGTGCCGCCGCGGCCATATTGGCCCATAACCGCTCCACCGCATCGGCAGCAATAATGTTGGCCAGCCCGCGCTGATAAGATGAATGGCTGGATTGCAAGCTTTTCAGCTGTAGGCCGGCAAGCCCAAGCAAACCAAATGACAGCACTAATAAAGCGATTAAAGCCTCAAGCAGCGTAAATCCTTTGGAGTTACGGATCTGCCAACTCATATACAGACTCCTTCTTTGACCGCGATTTTGCCACCGCTCAGCACGCTGATCTGACGATTAAGGCTGCTGTCGCCATCAACGGCCAGTTGCATACAACTGGCCGCGGCCGGACGCCCGCGTAAATCAAACAGTACCCGGTTAGTGCCGGACCACTCGGTCTGGGTGTCGTCTTTTCTCAGAATTCTGAGCAGTTCGTCGGTGTCATCACGGCGCACTTCGATGCTCCAGCCCGAGCTGTCCGCCACAAAGGTAACTTCAATATCGGATTGCCGTTTGATCGCTTCAGAGCGGGCATACTGCAACATCGCCAGAGCAGAATTGGCGCTGGAGGACACTTTTTGCCGGCGTAAAAAATCCATAAAACCCGGTACTGCAATGCCAACCAGGACCGACAGAATAATCAGCGCAACCATAAATTCGGCCAGACTGAAACCGCGTGAGCTTTGCTTGGCGCGCATTACCAACATGCTCCGGCAGTAGTTGCAGTTTTGACGCCAGCCTGATTCAGACTGAAAGTGGCGCATTCAGTATCTTTACTTTGCTTGCCTTTGGCGGTGGCGGTCAGCGTGAAAGTAGTCGCAGTGACCACTGCCGTAATGCTGTAGTTGTTGTTGGTCGATTGGGTTGGCAGGGCCAGCCCCAAATAACTGTTGGTATCGGTAAATTGCCGTTCCAGCGTAGTAGCGGTGTTGGCCAGCGTCTCAATAGCATCCGCCCGGTTCGATTTTAAAATGTGTTGCTGGTAAGCGGGCAGGGCAACAAACGCCAGAATTCCGGCAATTGCTACTGCGATCATTAATTCAATTAACGTAAAACCTGTAGGTCGTTTCATCGGCGCTCAGCTCTTCTGACATATCCAAGTTCTATATTAGGGCAACTTAATAAAGTGTCATCGGGAGTCGGATGAACGGTCAATATCGACTGACCAGTGGATTGAAATGTTGATATTTGTTTAACAAAATAGCGATAAAATTGGTTTGAAAAGACATTGTTTGTTTCAGTTGTAATATATTGACAATCAAAAATAAATTTTAATAGAAATCATTATCGTTAACATCCCGGTGTTGTTATCAGGGCCCGTTCGGGTATTTCATGCAAATCGCACAGTCTGATTACGTGACGTGGGCAGGCTTTGCAGATCAGGTCATAAGACATCGGGCGCTATTGAGTTGAAATGTTTTAGCAAGGAATAAAAGTGAACCAGATAAAGCCGCATGCCGGGGTGACCTTAATTGAATTGATGGTAGCTCTGGTCGTCCTCACCATTGGTATTGTGATTGCTGGCCCCGGTCTCACGACCTTCGGCGGCAGCAGTAAACTCGAAGCGCAAAGCCGGGAGATCCAGAATGGTTTGATGTTCGCCCGCTCTGAAGCAATCCGCCTTAATCAGAATGTGTTGTTTTGTCACAGCGCCGACAGTCTGGTCTGTTCCGCGCCGCCATCAGCCGGCTGGAGCGGCTGGTTAGTGATCCCCGCCGGCGCAGCTATCGGCGCTGAGACCGGTCCTGTCCTGCGAGCCAACCAGTTTTCTGACACTACAGTCAAAGTCAGTTCCGGCAGTGTGCTCGCCAGTGCACAACACGCGCTGCGCTTTAATTCGCAAGGGCTGATCCGGATATTCGGTAATAACACGCCACTCAGTGACAGCATCAATCTGTGTATCCCCGATGCATCTTTAAAACCGAATCTATATGAAGTGCGGTTTAATTCCGGTGGCCGCTTACGCCAAATCGTCACAGATACCGACGGGAGTTGCCCATGAATACTTTGCATCGTCAGCGGGGTATTTCGTTGCTCGAAACGCTGATCGCCGTGCTGGTGCTGGCGATTGGCTTATTAGGCGTGGCTGGTTTACAGACGACCAATTTAAAGAACAGCCATAGTGCGCATCAACGCACTATGGCTGTGATGTTGACCAGCAGCATGGCAGAACGTATCCGTGCCAACACCGCCATTGCCGCAACCGGAGCCTTTGCGCTGGCGAAAACCTGCAGCAGCATCAGTGCTGCCGGTTCTATTCAGAATATTGAACGCGGTCAGTGGGTTGCAGAAATTTTACTCGCTCTCGGCACTGCCGGCACCAGTTGCGGGGAAGTCAGTTATGACGCGGCCAACCGCATGTACACCATCATAGTGAGCTGGGATGACTCGCGCGCTTTAGGCGGTTTAAGCACAATGAATCTGCGTCAGCAGGTAAGGATTTAATGATGTGGATGCAGAAACCTCAGCATCAACAGGGCTTTACGCTGACAGAGCTGATGATAGCGCTGGTATTGGGCAGTTTTCTGGTGGCTGGTGTGGTTGGTGTCTATGTGTCAAATATTCACACCGGACAAGTGCAGCAGCGCTTAATGTCGTCGCAGCAGGCCAGCCAAATCGGCTTTCAGCTGTTAAGCCGGGATGCGATGCACGCCGGCTTTTCCGGCTGCGCCAACATGATCCCACAACGGGTAGTGAATGTGTTAAACCCGCCACTGGCCTGGTGGGCGATTTGGACTGCCGGTATCCGTGGTTATGAGCAAGGCGCGGTCCCGCAATTTGCCGGCGCCGGTATTGTGCCACTGGCGGGGGCGGATGGGGTGCAGCTGATGTATGGCCGTGGCACCAGCGCTTCGATTGTCACGCACAACGTGGTGGGCAATCCGCCGATGGTGATTAATCAAAATGTCGCCGGCATAGTCGCCAACGACATCGTGCTGGCTTGCGATTCGAAAATGGCGGTGATTTTTCAGGTCACAGCGATTGCTGGTAACAACATCAGTCATGCCGTTGGCGCTGGTTCTCCTGGAAATGCCTCGCTGAACTTTGGTTTTGGTGCCAATGGAGCTAATTTTTCGCAAAGTTTGTCATCAGACGCCGGAACTGTGATGCCGCTGGAAAGCGTCGGCTGGTTTGTCGGCACGAACAGCGATGGCAATTCGTTGTACCGGGTGGCGCTGGTGGCCGGACAGATGCGCACCGAAGAAATTTTACCGGGCGTCGAAAATCTGCAAATTCAGTATTTATCCCGCGGTGCTGCTAACTATGTCAATGCCAATGCAGTGGCAGATTGGGAGCAGGTGGTGGCGCTGCGTGCGACACTGACGCTGAGCAACGACACCAAAATGCCGGTCGCCGCCGGGCTTCGGACTTTCACTCAGGTTATTAACCTGCGCAATCGCTGAGGCCAGCACTATGCAGCAGAATCATCAACGCGGAATCGCCTTAGTCCTGAGTTTACTGATGCTGGTGGCGATCACCTTGCTGGCAGTCAGTGCCATGCGCGGCATTACTTTGCAGGAAAAGATGGCAGCCAATCTGAACGACCGTGAAGTGGCGAAGCAAGTGACAGAAGCCACTTTACGTCAGGTCAGTACCTTATTACCGCCCGCCGCTGGCAGTGCCTGGTTCAATGCGCCTATCCCCGCGCCGGTGCAGGGCTCCGCTGATCGCTGGAACAATCCGCTGGTTTGGGCCAATGCCGGCACTGTGGCTGTGGTGGTGAACGGTGTCAGCTATAACGGCCAGTTTCTGGTCGAAAATATGGGATTCTGGACCAGCCGGCAGGACCCTGCCTGTAAACCGAAAGAAAATCCGTTGTGTGAACGTCAGACTTACCGCATCACAGTGCGCAACCAGCCAGTCAATGGTCGGGCCGCAGTCGTAGTGCAGGTCGTCTGGCGGATTTAACTGCACGTCAACACGCCCTAGTCGACAGGAGAAGGATGATGGCAAAGAAAACTTGGCATTGGCAATCGGCTCTTTGTGGCGCTTTGCTGGCCAGCGGAACTGTTCAGGCCGCTATCGATATCGCCTCTGCACCGCTGGAAACCGGCTCGACAGTGGACCCGAATATTTTCTTCGTGATTGATGATTCTGGGTCGATGTTGCAGGGCATGATGCCGGAGAATCTGGAAGACAATGCCAGTGTCAGCGACTCTTGCTCGAAGAAAACTTATGCCAGCCAAAGCATGTGTTTCTACGATGTGGCTGGTCGTAAGTATCTGGCGTCTTCACATCTGAATAAGCTGTATTACAACCCAAGCGTAACTTATCCGGTGCCGTCCAAGGCCGATGGCACGACCTATGGCCCGGCCAGTTTCGGTGCGGCACGGATAGATGGTTATATCGCGACCTCAACCACTGTTAATCTCGGTACCAGCTACCGGGCTATCATGGCGGCGGGCAGTGTGGGGACTGGTGCCAAAACTGTGTTTGCAATCAGCCCCGGTGCAGCAGTGAGCCCGGCATTTTATTACACTTACACCACGGGTTGTATCAACAGCGTCTACAGCGACTCCTGTTACACGGAAAAAAGCCTGATCACTCCAGAAGAACAGCAAAACTTTGCCAACTGGTTTTCCTATCACCGCACCCGTTTGCTTGCCGCCAAAGCCGGGATCGGCAGTGCCTTTCACCAGCAAGGTACGGCAATGCGGGTTGGTTATGGTTCCATCAATGAGATGGCGTCGAAAGTTGGGGTGCGCCAATTTAGCGGCAGCAACAGAACCGCGTTTTTTAACTGGTTGTATACCTTGCCGCCAGATTCTGGCGGCACCCCGCTGCGCAGTGCATTAATCAGTGCCGGTAACTACTTCAGAACTGAAGAGCCATGGCGGGTGGACCCGGCGACCTCGTCATCCGCGCTGCTGGAATGCCGTCAGAGCTTTACCATCCTGATGACCGATGGATATTACAATGACAGCAACCAGGGCGGTGAACACGACAACAGTGCCGGCACGACCATCACCGGGCCAAAAGGTAAAACTTATACCTACACGCCAAAAAGCCCATTTGCTTTCAGTACCCAGCATACACTGGCTGATATTGCGATGAACTATTGGAAAAACGACGCCGATGCCAGCTGGTCTGCCGCGAAAAAAATGGAAAATACCGTGCCGACTTCAGCCGCAAACCCGGCATTCTGGCAACATATGGTCACCTTTGGTGTCGGTTTTGGTGTGCAGGGTTCAATCAATCCAACCACGGCTTTTAACGCTATCAGCAGCGGTGCCAGTATCAACTGGCCCAGCACCAGTACAGATCCGGGCAAAATCGATGACTTGTTGCATGCCTCGGTCAATGGCCGCGGTGGCTTTTTCGCTGCCAGCGATCCGGTGGCGTTTTCACAGGGCTTAGCCGACACCCTGAGCGCTATCGCCGAACGGATTGGTACCTCGTCCAATATTGCGGCAACTGCGATTAACTCGCTGCAATCCGAGTCGAATCTGTATCAGGCGCGTTATGTCGCCGGTGAATGGAGCGGCGACCTGTGGGCTTATGACACTGATGACACTACCACACCCATCTGGAAAGCCGGTGATGTGCTGCCGGCCTCTGACAGCAGAAATTTACTCTATGGTGCAGACAGCGGCGCGGCCAAAAGTTTTATCTGGAGTAACTTGTCCACGGCGGAAAAAACCGCGCTGAGCAATGTCAGCACAGTGCTTGATTATATCCGCGGCGACACCACGCTGGAAAAACGCAATCCGGGGGGTATTTACCGTAATCGTGGAAAGATCCTCGGCGATCTGGTGAACTCTTCGCCAGAACTGGTGGAAGCCCCTTATGATCTGAGCTACCACAGGTACAACTGGACGGGCGCTTCGACCTATCGCAGTTTTATTGAAGGCCCGGCGAAATCACGCACACCTATGCTTTATGTTGGTTCTAATGACGGTATGTTGCATGGATTTAATGCCGAGACTGGCGTGGAAGTCTTTGCTTATATTCCCAAAGCGGTGATGGCCCCTTTGCCCTCCGAAACTGTGAACGTACTGAAAAAGTACTCAGAACCCAACTACAGCCATAAATTCTCGGTGGACGGTTCACCGGTGGTGGCGGACGTCTATGTCGGCGGCAGCTGGAAGAGCCTGCTGATTGGTGGGCAGGGGCGTGGCGGCAACAGTATGTTTGTTATTGATGTGACGGATCCCGCCAGTATCACGCCAAGTAAAGTGTTATGGGATAAATCTTTCAATGAATTAGGCGCTTACCTCGGCACGCCGCAGGTCACTCGGACTGAATCCGGTCAATGGGTGATTATTGCCGGCTATGGCTACAACAACAGCACCAATCAATCGGGATTATTGGTGATTGATATTGCAACCGGAAATATCGTCAAACAACTCGCGACCGGCCAGGGCAGTGCCGGTGATCCGAATGGCATGGCGGAAGTGAACTTGCTGGATGTTGATGCGGACGGCAATACCGATTGGGTCTACGGTGGTGACATGTTAGGTTATGTCTGGAAGTTTGACCTGTCGGCTGCGTCTACGTCTGCCTGGAATATTGCTTACAGCGGACAGCCGCTGTTTCAGGCGAAAAATGGCAGTGGTACGCGGCAGATGATCACTGGTGGGGTGTTGTCCAGTGTGGAACCGACCACAGGCAAAGTCTGGCTGTTCTTCGGCACCGGCCGTTATCTGAATGTCAACGACCCGAGCAATAATGACCAGCAGACCTGGTATGGTCTGATCGACGGCGCGACCATCAGTGGCCGCACTGAACTGGAAAGCCGGACTATGACCAACGTCGGAAACCAGCGGGTGATCACTGAAGTCAATAACATGACGCTCGGCAAAAAAGGCTGGTACATGGATTTAATCGACACCCGCGAACGAATTGTTGATATGCCGCTGATGGTCGGGCCTGAGCTGGTGATGAATACCACTATTCCGGATACTAACGTCTGTAATCCCAGCGGTTCCGGTTATCTGATGGTGGTTTCGCCTTACACCGGCGGTCGGCTGAAAAAGACCTTTTTTGATATTGATAACAACAACGAATTTGATGCAAACGACAAAGTCAGCGTGGCCGGTAACCCGACTGTCGTCAGTGGCATTAAAGTCAGCAGTCTGAACTCGGTTACCCGTCTGGCGAAAGTGGGTGAACTGATCAAGAGTTTTAACAACTGCGAAGGCGGTTGCATCGAATCCCGGGCTATAGATCCGACGCGCAATGTCGGCATGCAGTCCTGGCGTGAACTGACGAATTAACAGGTGAAATATGCAGTCTGAACAACGGGGTTTTAGTCTGATGGAACTGATGGTTGCGGTTGCGGTTGCGGGTATCCTGCTCGCTGTGGCGGTGCCTTCTTACCAGAATTATCTCAATGGCAACCGCCGGGCTGTGGCTGGTGCTTGCCTAGTCGAGCTGTCTCAATTTATGGAACGAGTGTATACCACCAGTATGGTATACAACCTCAATAACGGTGTGGCCACAGCGCTGCCGGCTACGACATGTCAGCAGACACTGAATGCCACTTATACCTTCGACCTCTCGGTAGCCGCACAAAGTTACACCATCTCTGCAGCGCCCAAAGGCGCACAAAGCGGCGATACAGCCTGTGGAACTCTGACCATCAATGAGGCTGGGGTGCGCAGTGCCGCCGGGGACAGCACACCCGACCAGATCAAAAAATGCTGGGGTTAGTGGCATATTTGAAAATTTAAGTTAAATTAAATGTAAATTTCAGGTGTAAGGATATACCTGTGTTTACTAAAGGATTTAGTTTACTGGAAACCTTATTGGCCTTAGCACTGAGTTGCCTGTTGTTATTATCGGCGCTCAGCTGCCAGTGGTTTGCCCGCCGCAGTTTTCAGGTCAGCCTTGAACAGATGACAGCGATGCATCTGTTAATTGATATCAGTCACAGTACCGACAGCCGTCGCTTTGTGCCGGGGCAATCAGTGGCAGCGACCCTTGCCGCTTGCCCGGGTTGTGACGCTTTAACCATACAGCATTTACAATCCGCAGCGGCTATGTTGACGCAGGGACCGGGTCTGCGGCTCAAAGATCCCGAACTCTGTACTGAAACCGCCGCCACTAAGCGCCGCCTGATCTTAAGCTGGAAAAGTGCCGTGGTTCCTGCTGCAGATCCGCGACAGCGCTGTGGCGGTAACAGTGGACGTCGCCAGGTGATGCTGGAGCTTTCCGAATGAGCCGGCGCTTTCCACTGCAGCAAGGCTTTTTGTTAGTCCAGCAGATGGTGGTTTTGCTGTTATCTGCATTGTTGTTGCTGATGTTCAGCAGTGCGCTGGTGATTCAGTGGCAGGCGTTTCGCCAGCACAGCCAGCTGACGTTGCTGCAACAGACTGCAGTGCAACTGCACGCTTTGTTACAGCGTGAACTCAGTAACAGCCAGTTTTGGGCCGGTTTGCCGCATGGACAGCTGGTACCCTCTTCAGTGCCAGTATCCGGCGATTGTCCCAGTGCTGCACCCGATAGTGGCAGTTTCCCAACGACCACCCGACAATGGCTGCCATTTTTCGCCGGTACTGTCGGCAGCGCTCTGACACCGGCCTGTCTTACCAACGCCAGCAATCAATCCGACTTTATTCAACTGAAGCATCTGGCCGGAGATCCTGTATCGCTGGCTGACCTTCGCAATAACCGTGCTTATCTGCAGCAAACAGGCTGGCAGGGTCGCTTTGTCAGCAGCAACGATGCCGGATTAGACGTCCAGTCCTGGTATTGGCCTTATGTACACGAATTATATTATGTGGCCGGCCAGGCTCTGGTCGGTGCCGGGACTCCGGCATTGATGCGCAAGCGTTTGATTCGAAACGCGCAGGGCAGTTTTGTGGTGGACACTCACGCAGTGCTCGACGGTGTCGAGTTACTGGTGTTTGAAATAGGCCTGGATCTGGACGGCGATGGCTATGCTGAACAGTTTCTGCCGGCAAGCCAGCTGACTGCTGCACAATGGCGTCAGCCTCATCGCATCAGCCAGGTACGTTATTTTGTGTTGCTGCGTGCGCTGCAAGCTGAAACCGGCTATCGCAATCAGCAGCAATATCAGCTTGGGCTGCGGCGTTTTCAGGCACCGGGCGACCCCTACCGGCGTTTGCTAATCAGCAGTTCTGTGTCATTTCCATAGCCTGCAGCAGGAGCCACTCTAATGTGTACAAAAGGATTTGTGCTGGTGATGTGCTTGTTATTCGGCTTGCTGTGCAGCGCGCTGGCGCTTGCCGCTTTAACGCTGACAGCGCTCAGTGCGCAGTTTAATCAGGCTGTGTTGTGGCAAAAGCAGAGGCCTGTAACCCCGCAGCTGCCGCAAACATCGGCAGGTGCCGCGGCGCAAGTGCTGCCAGTGCCTTGCCCGCCACAATTCAGTCAGTGGCCTTCTGCCTGGCAGACCTGTCAGCTCAGGCGTGCAGTCAACACTGATCTCAAAACCGATAGTGATGCTGGTGTCATCCTGACCTGGCAAATCGACCCACGAACCCAAGGAGGGGAATTATGAAGAATCGTTTGGTATGGGCTGCCGCCGTTGGCAGTCTGATGACAGCAACGGTGACGGCTGAAGTCTGGCAGGAAACATCGACTGGTACTTTGCAACTGCAGCCCGTGCTGAATTTGCTGACTGGCTGTGCTGCCGGCCATGCGCCATCATATCTCAGCAGGCCATTGAGCGGACATCCGCTGTATGACAGGGTGCAATTCAATGCCCGGTATTTCAGTTTTAGCGCGGATAGCGCGCCGTCTTTACAAATAGTCCCACAGCAATTGGTGCCACAGACCAGTGAGGCATCTGCTGCTGCGCCCTCGCATGCTGCTTTTTGGGGAATGCACAGTGTTGCTGGCAGCAGGGGCGCGCCGACGTTCAGCTTATATTGGCAGGATGAAGCTACCGCTATCCTTCGGGCTGTCCGATTAACTTTAGCTCCACTGCAGTGGCAACCCGAATGGACGACCAGCTATCAGCCGTCTGCGACACCCTGGCGCTCAGAGCAGTTAACACCACAACGGCTTGCCGACGATTCGGCCAGGGAATGGCTGTTGTTACCGGGTGATGCGCAGGTGCCGATCCGTTTGTTTGATGCCCACAGCGGCTTGCCACGCCAATTGTCGCTGCCGGCAACCACTGGTGTCTTTGCTTTGCTGCCGCTGGCGGCAGATCCGAATCAGGACGGACTGGCCGAACGGCTCTATTTGCTCAGCCAACAAGGCGCGTTGTGGCAATTTGACTGGCAGGCTGGTAGTGGCTGGCAGGCAAGTCTGGTTGCAGATTTACAAAGCAGTGGCTGGGATTTCAGCGGCAGTCTGCAGCATTTTGCTGCCCGCTGGCAGACCACGGCCGGCTGGTACGAAGGTGAAGTTTTTGTGATCCTGGCGCGTTCAGGCGCTGACTACCGGCTGTTGGTGTTGCGGCGCGGCACAAATATGCAACAACCGCTGACCTTTGCTGATGTGGCAATGGCTCCTGATTTAATCAAAGCTGGTTGGTACACCGAACTTGCTGAGGCGCCGTTAAGCCGTGCCAAAGTGCTGGCAGGTGTCCTGTATCTGCCGCTCAAAGCGGACACCGGCTGTGCCGGCGACGCGGCTTATGATCAAATTCTGGCACTGCAGCTCTATAGCGGCACTGCAGCCTACGACGAGCCTGTAATCCGCCTTGCACTACCCACTCGCGCACCGCTCCGACTTGTACAGACGGCGCAGGAGCTGCAGCTGTGGTCGGGTGCTGTGCCGGTTTTTCCCCGTTTAGTAACACTGGACCCGGCTTGTCTGATGTGTACTGAGCTGTTAACTCCGCGACATTTACAAGGTCAAGAGACTATTGCCGTGTTTCGGCGCGAGCAGGTGTACTGATGAAAACCACCGCTTCCGCTTTTGTTCTGGTTGAAATGATGGTGGTGGTGGCGCTGTTTGGTATCTTGCTGGCGATGATTATGCCCGGCTATCAGCAGCAGGTACTGAACAGCTATCGCTTTGAAGCAACGCAGGAATTACTGCGTCTTGCCGTATTGCAGCAGCAATATTATCTGGAACAGCAACACTACACTGCAGCTTTGTCATCTCTGGCCGCACCGGACGACAGCTATCTGACGGCCAGCGGGCGCTATAAGATCTCGGCTGTGGCTGCAGCGCAAGGCTTTCTGCTGCAGGCCGAAGCGGTTGGGCCACAGCGCAAAGATGTTGCCTGTCAGTGGTTTCGGCTGGACCAGACTGGCCAGAAACTCAGCAGCCCCACGGCCGATTGCTGGCATTTTTAATAGGGACAAGGCATTTCATGCCATTGCAGCTGGCTGCGCCCGCTCTGACTGACACTCAGGCTGGCGTGCCAGCGATATTGCGCCACGCAATAAATAAAAGTGCCATTTTGCAGCGCGTTCAGACTGCCATCGGCCCGAAACTCCAGCAGTTCTCTGTTGTAATACAGGCGGTGGTTGGGCTTTAACGCATCGATTTGTTTCAGCACTGTGCTTCCTGGCGTTGCATCAAAGATTTGCACCGGCGTCTCACTCCAGCGCCCGTCACATTGTTGTAGCTGACGCGGGCAGACTGTGACTATGCTACCCAGACTCACCGCCTGCACTCTGGCGTAACTGAGTTGCTGGCGAAATTGCTGTATAAAACTTTCCGCCTGTTGCCGGGCAAACAGTTCAGCCAGACTGGGCAGGGCTAACAGCGACATCACAGCGAAAATGGCCAGACAGACCATCAGTTCTGTTAATGAAAATCCGTGAACAGCGGGTACGGGGGGGGGACTTGATTGTGGCAGTTCCATGGCATGCTCCTGTGTTTCGGTTCCGTGAAGACACTTGTTTACCTTAGTCGTGAGGTTGCGGGCTTGCAAGTCGGCATGCGGTAGCAGAATTCTCGGGCCATTCCGGCAATCCGGGCCCACTGTGGTTTGAGAAAACAGCGAAAAATCGCTACCATAGCGCCCAAGTTGTTGTACAGGCACCCTGATATGTCGCATTCCATTTCCGTCAGTTTGATCCAGCAGCGTTTCAGCATCGGTGCTGTGCAGCAAAACTGTGACAAAATCCTGCAATTTGCGGCCGAAGCCGGTACCGATTTGGTCATTTTCCCTGAGCTGACGCTGACCGGTTATCCGCCGGAAGATTTGTTATTCCGCGCTGATCTACAGCAGTATGTCGACTCGGCGTTGGCACAGATCACCGCCGCAAAACTGCCAAGCACCCTGTTAATTGGTCATCCCTGGCAACAAGATGGCAAATTATATAACGCTGCATCCGTCATCCGCGGCGGCCAGCTGATTGGTCGTTATTTCAAACAATGTCTGCCCAACTATGGGGTATTTGACGAGCAACGTTATTTCACGCCAGGCAGCGACACTTTTGTGTTTGAACTGAACCAGCAAAAATTTGCCGTGCTGATTTGTGAAGACGTCTGGCATGGCGAACCTGCAGCTGCAGCCAAAGCGGCTGGCGCCGACTGGGCGCTGGTATTAAACGCCTCGCCTTATGAAATTGGCAAAAAATCCCAGCGTGAGCATCTGCTCACCACTCTCGCCAAACGGCTGCAGCTTGGTTTTGTTTATGTCAATCAGATGCAAGGCCAGGACGAGTTGGTGTTTGATGGCAGTTCATTGATTGTGTGCCCGCAAGGTGAGATTGCGCTGGCAGCTCCAGCTTTTGAAACCGGCATTTACTCCGCGCAGCTGCGTCATCAGCAGCAGGGCTGGCAGGTTCTGCATCAACACGCCCGTCCAGCGGCACAGCCGGTCGAAGCAGAAGTCTATCAGGCCTTAGTGGTCGCCACCCGTGACTACATTGAACAAAATGGCTTTCCCGGCGCAGTGCTGGGATTGTCCGGTGGCATTGATTCGGCGCTGACCATGGCCATTGCTGCCGATGCAATTGGCGCAGACAAAGTGCAGGCCTTAATGCTGCCGTTTCGCTACACCTCAGGCATGAGTGTCGACGATGCCACTGAACAAGCGCGTATTATGGGCATTGAGTTTGATGTGGTGTCGATAGAACCGATGTACGACGCTTACATGACGCAACTCACGCCATTATTTGCCGGGCGCAAAACCGATACCACTGAAGAGAATCTGCAGGCGCGCCTGCGCGGTGTGCTGTTGATGGCACTATCGAATAAAACCGGCCGCATTTTGCTGACCACCGGCAACAAAAGTGAAGTCGCCGTCGGTTACTGCACACTTTACGGTGATATGTGTGGTGGCTTTGCTGTGATTAAAGACATCCCGAAAACGCTGGTTTATCGCCTTGCGGCTTATCGCAATACCTTGTCACCGGTGATCCCGCAGCGGGTGATCGACCGGCCGCCATCGGCAGAACTCGCGCCGGGGCAAACCGACCAGGACAACTTACCGCCTTATGACGATTTGGATGCAATGATTGAAGCTTATGTCGAACAGGACAAATCGCTGTCCGACATAGTGGCGATGGGCTATGCTGAAGCCACAGTCCGTCGAGTGCTCAATCTGATTGATTTTAATGAATATAAACGCCGGCAATCGGCAATTGGCCCCAAAGTTACGCCACGTAATTTTGGCAAAGATCGCCGGGTGCCGATCACCTCAGCGCTACGCAAACAAAGGTAAAGCGGGTTATGAAAAAAATTGAAGCCATTATCAAACCTTTTAAACTCGATGACGTGCGCGAAGCGTTGGCGGATATCAATGTCACTGGTATGACAGTGACTGAAGTCAAAGGCTTTGGCCGGCAGAAAGGCCACACCGAACTGTACCGTGGCGCTGAGTACATGGTGGATTTCCTGCCAAAAGTGAAATTAGACATAGTTGTCGCCGACGATCAGGTCGACCGTTGTGTCGAAGCCATCATGAAAACGGCACAAACCGGCCGGATTGGTGATGGTAAGATTTTTGTCTTTGATGTCGAGCGGGTGATCCGCATCCGTACCGGCGAAGAAGACGAAGAGGCGATCTGAAGCCAGTGTCTGCCAGCCTGGTGTCAGACGAAGCGGTGGCTCCGGTCGCCGCGCCGCCTGTGGCGCCCGCGGAGCTGGTGCTGTGCCGCTATTGTGATTTATTGCAACATCTGCCGGCGCTGGCCGATGGCGAAGAAGCGCATTGCAGCCGCTGTGGCCATGAACTGGACGCCCGGCAACGTGAATCGGCGTTAAGGCCGATTTTATACGCCTTATCCGCACTTTTTATGTTGGTGCTGACTAATCTGTTTCCATTTGTCGGCATGGATGCGGCCGGCAGCCATCGCGACATGACCTTTCTCGATACGTCAGCTGTATTACTGGATGAAGATTATCCCTGGCTGGCGGTGTTAGTGTGGCTGTTTATCCAGGCCATTCCGGCTTTTTGTATGATGGCCATTATCTATTTGAAATTGGGCATGTTTTACCAGTTGCCGGCCTTAGTGCAGATAGCGCGTCTGCTGTATGCGCTGAAGCCGTGGAGCATGGTCGATATTTTTCTGATGGGGCTGCTGGTTAGTTTTGTCAAACTGCTGACCCATTTTGAGCTGACGCTGGGCATGAGTTTTTGGGCCTTTTGCGGTTTTTGCCTGCTGCATCTGCGCACTTTTCAGGTCGTCGACCGGCATGAACTCTGGTCGCGCATCGCGCCGGCACCGCAGCCGGTATCCGGTGCTATGGCAGGTTTGACTGGCCTTAGCCAGCAACTGAAAGTCTGTCAGTGCTGCACCGCCTTAGTGCCGCTGGCGGAGGCACGCTGCAGCCGCTGTGGCAGCAAAGTCCGGGCGCGCATTCCGGCCAGCGTGCAGAAAACCATCGCGCTGTTGGTCACTGCGACCATTTTATATATTCCGGCGAATTTACTGACCATGATGGAGACGGTGTCGCTTGGCGACAGCATCGAATCGACCATTATCAGCGGTATTTTGTTGATGTGGGCGGACGGCGCTTATCCGGTGGCGATTGTGGTGTTGCTGGCGAGCGTGGTGGTACCAATTGTTAAAATCGTCGTGATGTTTTGGTTATGTTATCTGACCACCTTACCGCTGTCTGAGCGCAGTAAACACGGCACCTGGATTTACCCGGTGGTGGACTGGATTGGCCGCTGGTCGATGGTTGACGTGCTGGTGGTGGCGATTCTGGCCGCGCTGGTACGGTTTGACAGTCTGGTCGGTGTATATCCGGGTGCTGCGACTTTTGTGTTTGCCGCCGTGGTGATAGTGACGATGCTGGCGGCGATGAGTTTTGATCCGCGCTTATTATGGGACCCGAGTCCTGCAGAAATGGAGCTACAAAGTGACAAACAGTCCGGTACAGGCCACAGTACGTAAAATCAGCCAATGGTCGCCGATCTGGATAGTACCGGTTGCCGCTGTGTTGATCGGCAGCTGGATGCTGTACCACACCTTTCAGAATCAGGGCCCGACCGTGACGCTTTTGGCGAGCAACGCAGAGGGCATCATTTCCGGCAAGACCCAGATCAAAAGCCGCAGCGTCGACGTCGGTAAAGTGGTATCGGTGGAATTGTCGCAGGATTTAAAACAAGTGGTGATCCGGGCGCGGATGAATCCGGGTACTGCCAATTTGCTGAACGATGAATCTCAGCTGTGGGTGGTGAAACCGACGATTGGCCGCGGCGGTGTTAGCGGTCTGAATACGTTGTTGTCCGGTGCTTATATCGAATTGCAGCCCGGCAAAGGCGACAGCGGAAAATTCTTCTTTGAATTGCTGGAAACGCCGCCTATCGCACCACCGGATGCACCGGGTGTCCGCATCTTCTTAAGCAGCAGCGATGCTGCAGCACTGGCAGTCGGCGACCCGATTTTGTATCGCGGTTATGACGTCGGTACCGTTGAGCGCAGCGAATTCGACATGCAAAAACGCAACATGCGCTATCAGCTGTTTATCCGCGCACCTTATGATGCTTTAGTTACTGAAAACGTCCGTTTCTGGAAATCATCCGGCATGGCGCTGGATATGTCGGCAGAAGGCGTGCGGATTGAGATGGCGTCGATGGCGACTCTGCTTGGCGGTGGCGTGACTTTTGATGTGCTCGACGGTTGGCCGGCCGGCAACAAAGCCGCTAACAACACCGACTTCCAGCTGTTTGAGAACCGCAAAAGTATTCAGGACGGTCTGTACAACGAATATCTCGAGTACTTGCTGTTTTTCGATGAGTCTATCCGTGGCCTGACCGCCGGCGCGCCAGTGGAATACCGGGGGGTGCGTATCGGCACCGTCGCCTCCGTACCTTATTTCTTTAATATGAAAAACCCGTTGCAGGTCGCTTTTAACAAAGGCATTCCGGTGCTGATCCGGATTGAAACCGGCCGGCTTTATGACAATCTGACGTTGCCGCAGCTGCAGGCAGAACTAGATCAGGCGGTGAGTCTGGGCCTGCGTGCCGTGCTGAAAACCGGCAATCTGCTGACCGGTGGTTTGTATATTGATTTAAATCAGCAAGGTGGAGCGGAAACCAAAGCAACAGCTGCGCCGGCAACTATCGCGGCCAGTTCTGTCGCAGCAAGTCCTGTCGCAGAAAACCCAGCGTCTGCAACTCAGACTGGAACTGTGGCGACTACAGCGGAACAACCGACGACAACGCCTACCGTTGTTGCAACGCCACTCTTACCTGAACCATTACCCGAGTTTGCCGGTTATAAAATTCTGCCAACCAGCCGTAGTGGCCTTGGCCATATCGAGCAAAAAGTGCTGCAGGCGCTGGATAAGATTAACAATCTGCCAGTCGAGCAAGTACTGGCGGACAGCTCCGCCACTTTAAATGCGACCAAAGATTTGATGCAGCAAAGCCAGCAGCTGGTGCAAAGCCTGGATGCGCTGGTTAAAGCCGATGCGACCCAACAACTGCCGGCCGAAGTGAATAAAAGCTTGGCAGATTTACGTAAAACGCTGGCCGGTTTAAGCCCGGGTTCGCCGGTGTATGAACGCATCAACAGTAATTTGCAGGCGATGGACAAAGTGCTGCGTGACCTGCAGCCGGTCGTGCAGACGCTGAATCAACAAAGTAATGCGCTGATCATCAGTGCTGATCCGGCGGCAGATCCGGAACCTGAGCAAGGAAATGAACGATGAAAACCGGGTTTTTGCTGAGCGGTATTACCGCACTGGCCACTCTGACCTTATTGGCCGCCTGCAGCTCGTCGGTGGAGCTGCGCTATTATCAGTTACCGCAAACCGCTGTGGTGACGGTACTTCCGGCTGCCAATGCGCCGGTACTTTATGTCGAACCTGTGATGGTGGCGTCATTTCTCAATACCAATGCGTTGATTTTGCAGACTTCCGCCGTCGAATTGCATAAAACGACGCAGCATCAGTGGGCGGAAGCGCTGGACCAACAACTGAAACGTTTATTAGTGAACGGTTTGCAGCAGGCGTTGCCCGCGTATCGGGTGACCAGCCAACAGCCAGGTAGTGATGCGATGCGGCTGTTAGTGCAGGTGGAGCAGTTCCATGGTCAGCAGCAGGGCATTGCGCTGGTTAGCGGGCGTTTTCATTTACTGAAGGGTGACAAGGTGCAAAGCCAGAGCTTTCAGTTGCGGCTGCCACAACCGGACGAGGGTTATCCGGCCTTAGTAGACACGCTTGGACAGGGCTGGCAACAGGCTATAACGCAGTTTGCTGCTGCAGTCAGCAGCATGGCGCCCGTTACCAACTCATAATCAGCTAACACTCAGGGCGTGTAACGCACGCCCAAAACCAAGGACCGGCTGGCGCCGGTCACCGCAGGAACATTGCCGGTAATTTGCTGATCATAGGCATAAGCCAGCCAGGCGAATGCCATCGCTTCAACCCAGTCCGGGTGCACACCTAAGGCTTCCGTGGTTTTAATCTGACACTGTGGCAACAGCTCCGCCAAATCCTGCAATAACCTGGCGTTTTGCGCGCCGCCGCCACAGACATAAATCTCCGACACGACAAAACGACTGACCGCCAAGGCAATAGTGCCGGCAGTAAAACGACTTAAGGTGCGTTGCACGTCGGCGGCTGCCGGCATTTTGCCCGTCGCGGCTTGCAGTTGTTGCAGCTGTTGTTGCAGCCAATCAAGCTGAAAGTATTCGCGGCCGGTACTTTTCGGACCGGTCTGCTGGAAATATGGATCGCTGAGTAACAGGCCAAGTAAAGCAGCATCCAGCTGACCGCTGGCGGCATAAGCGCCGTTGGCATCAAAAGCTTTGCCTTGCTGCAACTCAATCCAGTTATCGAGCAGGCAATTGCCGGGGCCGGTATCAAAGCCTTGCACGGGCTGATGCGGTAACAACAGCGTGATATTGGCGATGCCGCCAATGTTCAGGATACAGCGGCCCTGCTCCTCGGCGGCGAAAATCGCCTGATGAAAGGCCGGCACTAAAGGTGCACCTTGTCCGCCATAGGCGATATCTTTGCGGCGAAAATCAGCGATGACCGGGATTTGCGTCAGCATGGCGAGGCGATGCTGGTCGCCAATCTGGTAGCTGAATGGCTGACGGCCATTGGGTCTGTGTCGGATCGTCTGGCCGTGGCAGCCGATCGCGAGGATCTTTGCTGGATCCACCTGCGCTTGCTGCAACAGTTGCTGCAATGCTGCGGCGTAACAGTCAGCCAGATCAGCTTCAGCCAGACCCAGCCGTTCAATTTCATTGGCGCCAGGCTGGGCTAAAAGTGCTAATTCTGCTTTTAATTCAGCAGGGTAGGGCAGGCATAAGCTGTGTACAAGCTTGGGATAAGCTGCGGAGAAATCCACCAGCACCACATCAACACCATCCAGGCTGGTGCCTGACATGATGCCGATGTAGAGGGCTTCATTTGAATAGGTCACGACCAATTATTGATTGGCGGCCAGGACCACGCGCTCATGGGCTTTGAGCTGGGCGATGTGCTGTTTGGCGTTTTTAGTGAACTCAACACGGGCTACGCCTTGCAGCGGTTCGGCTTGTGGCAGCTTCACTGTGCGTGGGTTCCGGTGCACACCACCAACGACGAATTCATAGTGTAAGTGCGCGCCGGTAACGCGGCCAGTGGCACCTAAACGGCCAACGATGTCACCTTGTTTCACTTTGTCGCCACGCTTCACGTCGCGTTTAGACAAGTGCAGATACTTGGTCACGATGCCGTTTGCGTGCTGGATCACTACGTAGTTACCGTTGGCACCTTTCATCGCAGATTCAATGACTTTACCATCACCGGCCGCCATAATCGGCGTGCCCATTGGCGCAACATAATCAACACCGTTGTGGGCTTTGATTTTACCGAGGACCGGGTGTAAACGACGTGGGTTAAAGTTGGAGCTGACATAGCGGAAGTTAACTGGTGCGCGCAGGAAGGCCTGTCGCATCGAACCGCCGTCCGGCTTGTAGAAGTTACCATCAGTGTGACGCACTGCCTGATACAGCTGGCCCTGGTTCTGGAACTGAGCCGCGACGATAGCGCCGTTACCGATAAACTGGCCTTCAGCATACTGACGTTCAAACATCACGCTGAAAGAGTCGCCTGAACGAATGTCTAACGCGAAGTCGATGTCATAACCGAACACGTTGGCAAGATCGATAATTTGCGCTTCAGACAAACCGGCGTTCATCGCTGAACCCCAGAAGCTGCCGCTGATGATGCCGGCTACGACTTCAGTGCGGGTTTCTATCTCTTTTTGCAATTGTTTGGCGACAAACTGGCCGTCGTCGTCACGGGTAATGCGCAGGGTTTTCAGGTTACTGAGGTTGTAGCGCAGTTCCTGTAATTTTCCTTCAGCATCCAGACCAAACTCGACCTGTACACCCGGGAACAAGCGGGTCAGGTTTTTCGCGTCTTTGCCGGCGTCTAACACGGCCTGCATGGTTTGGGCGTCAATTTTGGCGCGTTTGAATACTGAGCCTAAAATGTCGCCTTTTTTCACTTCAACGGAGATCCACTCTAACGAGTTGTCTTCAGTTGGGATGGTGGTTTCGGCAGTTTGCGGCAGGGAATCAGTGACAACAGGTACAGCAAGACTATATCGCTTGCCGACTTCTAAACTGGATTTTTCGCTGTCTTTGGACGCTTCGGCTTTTTCCGATGGTAAAAGCAGCGTCACAGACAAAATAGTGGCCAATGTGGCTATCAGAACACGGTGCGGAGTAGGCAAAGATGAAATCATTGAAGGCGCATCTCTTATTATTATGGTTCTTTCCACGTAAAAAATGAGCATATAACGATTTTTTGCAAGATCCAAGACTTTTGTGCGTTTAATCGGGAGTAATGTTGCAGTAGAATACGGACTTAGATTTTTAGCTGAAAAAATATCCGGAGAACTGGCGCATGACGCAGTGGCAACAGGCCCTGGCCGAGATCAAGCGGGGCTTAGAAGAGATCCTGCTGGAAGACGAATTAATCGAAAAACTGAAGGAAGGTAAACCGCTGAAAGTTAAAGCCGGTTTTGATCCAACAGCTCCAGATTTGCACTTAGGTCACACTGTCCTGATCAATAAATTACGCACTTTTCAGCAGCTCGGTCACGAGGTGATTTTCCTGATCGGTGATTTCACCGGCATGATTGGCGATCCGACCGGTAAAAATGTCACCCGCAAGCCTTTAACCCGTGAAGACGTACTGGCGAATGCGAAGACTTATCAGGATCAAGTGTTTAAGATCCTGGATCCTGCCAAAACGCGCATTGCGTTTAACTCCGAATGGATGGAGAAACTCGGTGCCGCCGGTATGATCAAACTGGCAGCCCGGCAGACCGTCGCCCGCATGCTGGAACGCGATGACTTTAAAAAACGTTACGCCAACAACCAATCCATTGCTATTCATGAATTTTTATATCCGCTGGTACAAGGCTGGGATTCTGTAGCACTGCAGGCCGACATCGAAATGGGTGGTACCGATCAGCGCTTTAACTTGCTGATGGGCCGTGAGCTGCAAAAAGACGAAGGCCAGCGCCCGCAAACGGTATTGATGGTGCCGCTGCTGGAAGGTCTGGACGGCGTGCAAAAAATGTCGAAATCACTCGGCAACTACATCGGCATCACCGACAGCCCAACAGAAATGTTCGGCAAAGTGATGTCGATCTCAGACGATCTGATGTGGCGTTATTACGACTTGCTGAGTTTCCGCGCTATCGAAGACATTGCTGCGCTGAAACAACAAGCAGCAGAAGGTCGTAATCCACGCGACATCAAAATTGAACTGGCGAAAGAAATCATCGCCCGTTTCCACACCGAAGCCGATGCCGAAGCTGCGCACCAGGACTTTATCCAGCGTTTTTCCAAAAACGCGTTACCGGATGACATCCCGGAGCTGACGCTGACGCTTGAAGGCGACAACTTGCCGATCGCTCAGCTGTTAAAAGAAGCTGGCCTGGTGGAAAGCACCTCAGAAGCACTGCGGATGATCAAACAAGGTGCAGTCAAACTGAACGGCGACGCGAAAGTGGAAGACAGCAAGCTGATGTTTGAAAAAGGCTCCAGCACTATTTTCCAGGTTGGCAAACGTAAGTTCGCCAAAGTGACTTTGGTGTGATCGTTCAAAGATCCTGAGATCCTTTCGAAAAACAAAAAACCGCCTCCGGGCGGTTTTTTATATCCGGGGACGGATTGTATGCAGAAAATGCAGGAGCAATTTTCTGCGATTCGCAACCATCCATGGCGCTCACCTTTCAGGCCGACGCTTTGCGTTGTTAAAAACCGCTCCCGGCGGTTTTTTGTTTTTTAAAGCGCCGAAAAATCCGACAAATTGCTTGCACTGTGTTCCAATGCGATCTAATGTGATATTAAATTGATATCACATTGAGGTGAGTTATGCTGAAAGAAACTCGGGCGCAGGCCAAATCCGGCTTTTCGACATTGTTTGTGTTACTTGTACTGCAGATCGCGTCTGTGGCAATAGTGCTGACCATGCCGCCGCTGTTAAAAGTACTGGCGTTGCTGGCCGGGATTGTGGTGTTTATCTGCTGGTTTGGTTTTTATATGGTGCAGCCAAATCAGTCGGCGGTGCTGCAGTTATTTGGCCGTTATGTCGGCACTGACTTTGAAAATGGCCTGCGCTGGGCCAACCCGTTTTACAGCAAACAAAAAGTCAGCCTGCGGGTACGTAACTTTGAAAGCAGTAAATTAAAGGTCAACGACCATGCCGGTAACCCGGTCGATATCGCCGCCGTGGTGGTGTGGAAAGTCGTTGACAGTGCCGAAGCGGTATTTGAAGTAGAAGATTACGAGAATTTTGTCAGTATTCAGAGTGAAGCGGCCATTCGTTTTCTGGCGTCCAGTTACCCGTATGAAGCGGAAAAAGACCACGACATCAGCCTGCGCAGCAGCGGCAGCGATATCACTGATTTGCTGCGCACTGAGATCCAGAACCGCCTACACAAAGCCGGGGTGGAAGTTATTGAAGCGCGCATCAGCCATCTGGCCTATGCGCAGGAGATCGCCAGTGCCATGTTGCAGCGTCAGCAAGCGCGGGCTGTAGTGATGGCGCGTCAGCAGATTGTTGAAGGTGCGGTCGGTATGGTCGAAATGGCGCTGCAGCGTTTGTCGGAAAAAGACGTGGTGCAGCTCGATGAAGAACGCAAAGCGGCGATGGTCAGCAATCTGCTGGTGGTGCTCTGTGGCGACCATAATGTGTCGCCGGTGATTAATACCGGAACTATTTATTCTTAATTAAGGTGAGCCGTGGCTAAAAAAGCATTTGCCCTGCGCATTGACGAGCAGATG
Organism: Rheinheimera sp.; assembly: GCA_008015325.1. Taxonomy (GTDB): domain Bacteria; phylum Pseudomonadota; class Gammaproteobacteria; order Enterobacterales; family Alteromonadaceae; genus Pararheinheimera. The sequence continues at coordinate 9,994 of SSFI01000088.1, read as the reverse complement.
TTGCAGGCGCTGCAACACTGGGCGGACGATGAGTTTCGCAGCGTCAACGGTCAGATTGAGTTTTTGCTGCGTGATGCGCTGGTGAAGGCGGGGCGCGTGAAGCGGGTCGCGCCTCAGCCAGCGGATTTATCAGCAGATGAGTCGGCAGATCCTGTGCCTGATGTCGGATCTGCTGACAGCCACTGACGCCATTGCCACAGGCCATAAGCAGCATTCAGCCAATACAGCAGATAAAACGCCGCGGTCAGTTCGAGGCCGCGGTGATAATACAGCGGGATCGCAATGCTGTTGACCAGTAACCAGCACCACCAATTCTGTAAATAACGCCGGATCAACAACAGTTGAGCCAACACGCTCAGCGTCAGCACCAGGCTATCCCAAAACGGCGCATAAGCGTCGGTCCAGGCATGTAATAAAGCGCCATAACCGGCAGCGACCAGCAATGCCGCAACCAGATAAGGCAATAGATACTTCAGGGGAAGTTGGCGAATTGGCAAGGCCTGTTTGGCCTGCCAACTAAACAGGCCCCAAACAGCTGCTGCGATGAAAAACAATTGCAGCACGACGTCGGCATAAAGCTGATGCTGATAACACAATACACCAAACAAAGCACAGCCGGCGATGGTCGCCCACCAGGTCAGGGCCGAGTTGCGGGCAGCCAGCCAGATGGAGCCTGCGACCAGCAGGTTAGCAGCAAGCTCCAGTGCCGATGGCATCAGACTTCCAGATTATCAATCAGGCGCGTAGTGCCGAGATATGCTGCCAGTAAAATCACTAGAGGTTGGCTGTTGCTGTCTGCCAGTTCCAGCGTCTGGCGATCACAAATATGAATATAATCCGGCCGGAAACCCGCCTGACTCAAGGAATCTGCCGCTTGTTGTTCCAGTGCACGGAAATCGGCAAAGCCATGGCTGATTTGCTGGCGCAGCCATTGCAGTTGCTGGTAAATCAGCGGTGCTTTGGCGCGGGCCTCCAAGGATAAATAACCGTTGCGCGAACTGAGCGCCAGGCCATCTGCGGCGCGTTCGGTATCGATACCGAGAATTTCAATCGGGAACGACAAATCAGTAGTGAGCTGACGGATCACCGCCAGTTGCTGATAGTCTTTTTTACCAAACAGCGCTAAGTCAGGCTGCACCAGGTTAAACAGTTTGCTGACGATAGTGGCAACGCCACGGAAATGGCCGGGCCGGCTGGCACCACAATGCTGGTCGCCGACTTTGGGCACTTCCACCGCAGTTTGTACGTCGAGGCCACGCGGATACATCAGCTCCGGCGTTGGTGTAAATACGGCATCGGCCTGATGTTCGGTGAGGCCAGCGCAGTCTTCGGTTAAAGTGCGTGGGTAATTGGCCAAATCTTCGTTGGCACCAAACTGCATCGGATTGACAAAAATCGACACAATCACCCGGTCAGCGCGCTGACGTGCTTCATCGACCAGCTTAAAATGCCCGGAATGCAGATTGCCCATGGTTGGCACAAAAGCCACAGTCTGGCCAGCCTGGCGCCAGGCCCGGACCGTCGCGCGTAATACTTTAATATCAGAGATCACCAGCATCAGAAGGCTCCCGTATCAGAAACTATGTTCAGGGCCAGGAAAGGCCGCACTTTTCACATCCGCGACAAATTTGCTGATGGCTTTTTTGATATCACCGGTTTCCTGCAGGAAATTTTTCGAGAACTTCGGAATATAACCGCTGCTGATGCCCAGTAAATCGTGCATCACCAGCACCTGACCGTCGGTGACGACACCGGCGCCGATGCCAATGACCGGAATTCGCAGCGCTTTGCTGATGCGCTCGGCTAATAGGGTTGGGATACATTCGACCACCAACAGCTGACAACCGGCCTGCTCCAGCGCAATCGCCTGCTGCAGGATATGTTCAGCGGCAGCATCGTCGCGGCCCTGTACTTTAAAACCACCAAACACATGCACGGATTGCGGCGTAAGGCCAATGTGGCCGCAGACCGGCACACCGCGCTCGGTTAAAGCTTTGATGGTGGGGAACAGAAATTCGCCGCCTTCCATTTTCACCATATTGGCGCCGGCCTGCATCATCGGCGTGACGTTGGCAAATGCCTGCTCCATCGTCGCGTAGCTCATAAAAGGCATGTCGGCGATGATGAAAGCTTGTAGCGCGCCGGCGCGCACGCAGCGGGTGTGATAGGCGATTTGTTCAACGGTGACCGGCAGGGTGTCGGGTTGGCCTTGTAACACCATGCCCAGCGAGTCGCCGACTAGCAAAGTCTCGACGCCACTGTCAGCGAACAATTTGGCAAAGCTGGCGTCGTACGCCGTCAGCATAGTGATTTTTTCACCTTGCTGTTTCATTTTCAGCAAAGTTGCAGTGGTAATTTTTGCCATGATGCTCTCATCCGACCATTAAAAAATCCGCGCGCAAGATGGCATATTAAGCCCGGTGCTGCAAGCATCAGTTGGCGCAAAAGCGCCTGTTCTCAGACTTGCGGCGCCGCCAGGATCGTCAGATCGTTGCGTGGCACTTGTAAGGCAATATCTGTCAGCGCGCCAAGGCCCGGGACCTGCAGTGCCGGCGCGAGTTCCAGCAAAGGGTAGACCACAAACTCACGCTGGTGCAGGCCATAATGCGGCACTGTCAGCCGCGGTGTGGCGATAACTTCCTCACCATACAGCAGGATATCCAAATCCAGCGTGCGTGGGCCCCAGCGTTCATCTTTACGTTGCCGACCCTGTTCCAGCTCAATGCGCTGTAATTCGTCCAGTAAGGCTTCCGGTGCTAACCGGGTATCCAGCGCCGCAACGGCGTTGACATAATCCGGCTGGTCTTGCGGCCCCATCGGTTTGGAGCCGTAGAAGCTACTGACCGCTGCCAGCTCGCTTTGCGGTAACTGCATCAAAGCGTTGACCGCGTGCTGCAGTTGTTGCAGTGGTGCGTCAAGATTGGCGCCAAGGCCAAGATACACCCTGATCATGCCTGATCGGCCGCCGGTTTACGCCGCACCGGCTTGCGTTTGCGCCGTGGTTTGCGTGGCTCCAGGCCTTCTTTACCTAAATCCAGCACCAGCTCTTCGCGTTCGGCGTCATCAGCGTTAACGAATTGCTGCCACCACAATGCCAGTTCGGCCAACTGACCGCCCTCGGCTTTGGCGCGCAATTGCATAAAATCAAAGGCACCGCGGAATTTCGGCAGTTCCATCAGTTTAAAGGCGCGCCGGCCGGCCCGTTTACCGAGGCGGCCCTGCAGCGACCACAAGTCACGCACCACCAGCGTAAAACGTTTTGGAATACCGATAGTGCGGACCAGGTCGTCCAGCACTTCGGTCATGGCGATATTCAGCGCGTCGATGTCATTGAGGCCACTTTCAATCAGCAGCGTTTGCATCCTAAGCTCGACCGGGTACCACAACAAGGCAGCATAGATAAAGGCCGGTGTGACCGGTTTATCCTGCGCCACGCGCTCGTCAGTGTCCTGCAGTGCATTAGTGATGAGGTGAAACACTTTGCCTTCGCTGTCCTGCTTCAGCACTTTATGCACTTGTGGCAGCAACTGTTTCAGGATGCCGAGGTCACGCATCATCACAAAGTTGTCAAACGCCTTGCCAGCCATCAACAGCTTCAGCGATTCGTCAAATAACCGCGCCGCCGGGATGTTTTTCAGCAGGACCGCCAGTTCCGGGATTAACGTGGCAGTTGACGGCGCCAGATCCATATTTAGTTTGGTGGCAAAACGGATGGCGCGCAGAATGCGCACCGGGTCTTCGCGGTAGCGGGTTTCCGGGTCGCCGATCAGTTCGATTTTGCGCTGCTGGATGGCTTCTACGCCGTTGGCAAAATCGTAGATGGCGAAATCGCGTACTGAGTAGTACAGCGCATTGATGCTGAAATCACGGCGCTCGGCGTCTTCTTCGATAGTGCCGTAGACGTTGTCACGCAGAATTTGACCATGATCAGAGCGTACGCCGGCCGGGATGTTTTCTTCCTCTTCGCCGCCACTGTGGTGACCGCGGAAGGTTGCCACTTCAATCACTTCGCGGCCAAAAACGACATGGGCGAGGCGAAAACGCCGGCCAATCAGCCGGCAGTTTTTAAATACGGCGCGCACTTCATCGGGCGTGGCGTTGGTGACGACATCAAAATCTTTTGGAATAAGGCCAAGTAACAAATCACGGATACAACCGCCGACCAGATAAGCTTCAAAGCCGGCATCGTTTAAGCGGTACAGCACTTTGAGCGCATTCGGGCTGATATCTTTGCGCGAGATATTGTGCTGGTCGCGGGGAATGACGCGCAGTGCCGGCAAAATCGCCGACTGATGCTCAGGATTCAGTTTAGGGCCCAGATTGCTGTTGTCGCGACGTGGTCGTGGTGTGTCGCGCTGTGTGTCGCGGTGTGAATCATGGCGCGAACGGTCGCCCTGATATTGGCTGTCTTTGTTACGCTCAAAACGTTCACGCGGTGGCCGGCCCGGCCGGCCATTGTCGTTGCGTTGATACTCAACATTGGTGCGCCGTGGTCGACGCTCCGGGGCTTCAGCAGGTTGCTGGCTGTCGGTTTGTTCCACCACAGCTTCGGTGATGGCTTTGGCTTTTTTGCCGGTGAGCTTACGGCAAAAATCTAACACTCTGGAAATAATGGCCTTTCTCCTTGCAAGAACAGTGTTTTGTGGTGAGTTGTGGCGGCGCATTCCTGCGGCACTTGTTGGCAGCGCATTCCGGTAACAGACAGACTTCAATGCGGCCGGAGGCCAGTCACCTGACAGGCGAAAAAAAATTGCCGGTATGATAACGCAGGCTGGTGAAAAAATGAATGAAAATACCAGTACCGCCGGTAATCAGCCCGCAATCTGCCTGCAATCAGAAACTGGTCAGTTAAAACTGTTGATTTGAATTTCTGCTTGGCTCGGCACTGCAGCGGCTTGCCAGTGCTGCAGGGCAAACTGCTGCAACTCTGTGACCGGCCACAGCTCGGCATCAGCGGGTAGTGGCTGACCTAAAAACCGCAGTGCAGCCGTCAGCGCTTGCGCCGGGGCAAAACGGCGAATGTCGGTGGCGTGATTTTGTTTACTGAGCTTGTGACCGGGCGCTGTGACGGCCAGCGGTAAATGGCCGTACACCGGCACCGGTGCACCAAAAGTGCGACACAGCGCTTGCTGGCGCGGCGTCATCTGTAATAAATCGGCGCCACGGATCACTTCGCTAACGCGCTGTTCCACGTCATCAATCACCACGACCCACTGATAGGCAAACAGACCATCGCGGCGTTTAATGATGTAATCTTCCCCGGCAAGCGCGGCTGGAATCTGCTGTGGGCCGCGGAACAAATCAGTAAATTCAGTTTTGACCCCTGCGCTTTTCAGGCGCCAGGCGAGTGGGCCTGCATCGGCTGCTAAACCTAAGCTACGGCAGTGTCCATCATAAATGCCGCCTAAAGCAGCAATCCGGGCACGGTTACACTGACAGCCATACAGCTGTTGCCGGAATTTTTCGAGATAATCCTGGTATAAATCAATCCGTTGGCTTTGCCAGACTACGCTGTCGTCCCAATACAAGCCAAATTGTTCCAGCGTGCGCAAAATTTCTGCGTCAGCGCCAGGTACAGTACGGGGAGTGTCGATATCTTCAATGCGGACCAGCCACTGGCCGCCTTGTGATTTGGCGTGCAGATAACTGCCAAGGGCAGCCACCAATGAGCCGAAATGCAAAGGGCCGGATGGCGATGGCGCAAACCGGCCCCTGACACAGGAGAAGTCGGCGGTCATCATTAACCGCCGAGTTGTTTTTCCTTGATCTCTGCCAGCGTCTTACAATCGATACACTGGTCAGCCGTTGGGCGGGCTTCCAGGCGTTTGATACCGATTTCGATGCCGCAGGTATCGCAGTAGCCGAAGTCTTCGTCTTCGATTTTCTGCAGAGTTTTTTCAATCTTTTTCAGCAGTTTACGCTCGCGGTCGCGGGCACGCAGTTCCAGGCTGAATTCTTCTTCCTGCGCCGCACGGTCCACCGGATCCGGGAAGTTTGCTGCTTCATCGGCCATGTGGTTTTTGGTGCGGTCCACTTCTTCACGCAGCTGTTGACGCCAGGCGTCGAGGATTTTGCGGAAATGTTCCAGCTGCTTCGGGTTCATGTACTCTTCGCCCGGTGCATCCTGATAAGGCTGCACGCCAGCCATGGCCAACAGGCCGAGAGATTTGGTAGTTTTGCCTTCTGGCATGGTAGTCTCCTGTATAACAGTGCCAAGCAAAAAGATGGCGGCTATTGATAGCAGAATATCGGCACCATCGCAATCACATTAAAAAAAGCCGCGGAAGTATACAGACAGACCACAGAACCGTCATCCGGTTCTGCTGTTTTTCTGGTCAAACCGTGGCAATTTTCACCGCTTTCCGTTACATGCGCGGAAAAGGGCCGGCACAATAGCAGAAAATCAGGTAAATAACAGGGGATTGGCAACAACATGGAAATTTGGTGGGCATTTTTATTATTAGGCGCCGTGGTTGGTTTTGTCGCCGGACTGCTTGGTGTGGGGGGCGGCGCTATTATGGTGCCGGTACTGACTACTTTGTTTATGTCGCTGAATTTCCTGCCGGAACAGGTGGTGCACATCGCGCTCGCGACGTCGATGGCTTCGATTATTCTGACCAGTATTTCCAGCACCCGCACCCACCAGCAACACCAGGCGGTGTTATGGCCCGTGGTACGGCTGATGAGCGCAGGCATTGTGCTCGGTACTTTTGGCGCGACTTTTATTGCTGCACGCGTCAGTGCTTTACCGCTGGCGATTTTTTTCAGCGTCTTTATGGCCTATGTTGCACTGCAGATGCTGCTTAATATCAAACCCAAACCGAGCCGTCATTTACCTGGGCCTGTTGGCATGACTGCGACTGGCATCGGCATCGGCAGTATTTCTGCATTGGTTGCGATTGGTGGTGGCTCGCTGACAGTACCGTTTCTTACCTGGTGTAATGTGCGGGTACAACAGGCGATTGGTACGTCTGCCGCTATTGGTTTGCCAATTGCGCTGAGCGGCAGTATTGGTTATGCCGTGGCGGGCTGGGATCAGGTTGGTTTACCGCCATTTAGCCTGGGTTATATCTATCTGCCGGCAGTGTTATTAATTTCGGCAGTCAGCTTTTTTACCGCGCCGCTTGGCGCCAAACTGGCGCATCGTCTGCCGGTAGCGACCTTAAAAAAAATCTTTGCACTGTTGTTGATTGGCCTGAGTGTAAAAATGCTGCATAGCATTCTGACCCATTAACAGCTGCGGTCCGCGCTGCTGTCCTGTTGGCGCAGCGCTGTGATACACTCGGCCCACTGTGGTATTTGTCCCGATTAAAAGGTTTTGTTATGGCTGAACTGTTGCAAATTCAATTAAGCAGCGCTGCTGCTGACGCCCGTTTTGGTAAAAACCCGCTGTTAACGCCCACTGCCGATGGTTATCAAATCCATCAGAGTGGCGTTGACGTGCTGCGGCAAATTCAAAAAGCCGGCCGCACGCTGGATGGGCTCGGTGTACAGACGCTGCAACTGGCTGGCGACGGCTGGACTTTAGATAAACAATGGGCTTTTTATCAGGGCTTCTGCAGTGCGAAAAAATTAGGCGGCGTGCACTGGACCGGTGACGAAGCCACAGTCGCTCAGCTGGTGGCGTTACAGCAATGTTTTGCCTGGGCGAAAAAACAAACCAATGCCGCTCCGGAAGATTTATATCCGGAAAAACTCTGCCATGAAGCCATTGAGTTTATCAGTGCGGTGGCCGGGGCTGGCAAGGTCACACACCGGGTGATCAGCGGCGATGCGCTGCTGAGCGAAGGCTGGGTCGGCGTGCATGCCGTTGGTCGCGGCAGCGATCGCTCACCGGCAATACTGGTGCTGGATTACAATCCGTCAGCTGACTCACAAGCGCCGGTTGCGGCAGCGCTGGTCGGCAAAGGCATCACTTTTGACAGCGGTGGTTATTCGATTAAAGCCTCTGAAGGCATGTTGACGATGAAATGTGACATGGGCGGTGCTGCTACTGTCACAGCGGCGCTGGCACTGGCGATCAGTCAGGGCCTGCAAAAGCGCGTCCAGCTGATTTTATGTTGCGCCGAAAACCTGATTAATGGGCGTGCCTTTAAGCTGGGCGACATTCTGACTTACAAAAACGGTGTGACAGTTGAAATCGTCAACACCGACGCAGAAGGGCGTTTAGTGCTGGCTGACGGTCTGCAAATCGCTGCAGCTTCAGGCGCGCCTTTAGTCATTGATGCTGCCACTTTAACCGGCGCAGCGATGATGGCGGTTGGTACTGAATACAATGCGATTTTTGGTCTGGACAAAGGCCTGCAACAACGGGTGCTGGGTTATGCGAACGCAGTCGCAGAGCCGGCCTGGCCGTTACCGCTGGAGCGCTGGCACCAACAGCAATGTCCGTCTGCATATGCCGATACTGCCAATAGCCGGCCGGTTAAAGGTGGCGGTACCGGTGGGGCCAGCAATGCAGCTGGTTTCCTCAGCCGTTTTGTTGCTAATGATGGCGCCGGTTGGTTGCATGTTGATTTAGCAGCCGCCTTCCAGGGCACCGCCAATGGTTTCTGGGGCGCTGGCGCAACTGGTACGGGCATCCGGTTGATTGCCGAGACGCTGCTGCGCGAAACCGCTTAATCTGACCTGCGGTGGCGCTGACCCCAGTGCCACCGCGTTTATCTTTTACTGACACGGACTGCTATGACGCTTGTTCCAGCTGCAGCCTTGCCGGTTGCCGATATTCTGCCTGCGCTGGTCCAGCAGCTGGCTTCAGCCCCACAGGTGATCCTGACCGCGCCACCCGGTGCCGGTAAATCTACTTATCTGCCACTTTATCTGCTGCAACAACCCGCTTTTGCCGGCAAAAAAATCATCATGCTGGAGCCACGCCGGCTGGCCGCCAAAAGTATTGCCGCTTATCTGGCGCAGCAACTGGGTGAAGCCGTGGGCCAAACGATTGGTTATCAGATCAGGCTGGAGCAAAAGCAGTCGGCGGCAACCCGCTTGCTGGTGGTGACCGAAGGTGTGTTGATCCGCAAGATGCTGAGTGCCCCGCTGCTTGAAGACGTCGACCTGCTGATTTTTGATGAATTCCATGAACGCAGCCTGCAAACCGATTTGGCGCTGGCGCTGGCTTTGACCGGCATCATTCTCGGTATCGCTCTGCGGGTGCGCGCCTTCCTGTATGCCGGCGTGGCGTTTCTGGTGCTGAACGTGGCCGGGCAACTGGCCCGCTTCTATCCCGAACAGAGTTTGAGCCGGGCGCTGATTCTGATCGGGCTGGGGACGGTTATCACCGTCGGGATGGTGGTGTTCAACCTCAAGCGGGAAGAAATCATGCAACGGATTCGGATCGTGCGCGCCGATCTAGCGGCGTGGGAGTGAGAACGGGGAATTTTTTGGAGGCGCCTGTGTATTCTGACCAACATTCGACAGCGAAAGATGGGGCTGCCGAGTCTCCGCTACACGCTGCCGTGTGGGCCGGGGATCTCGATGAGGTCAGGCAGCTTGTGGAGTCTGGAGCCGACGTGAACTGGCGGGATTCGATTGGCGAAACCGCATTGTTTGGAGCGGCGGCGTGGGGTCGTGTCCAAGCCGTTCGCTACCTCTTGTCGGTCGGCGCGCGGCACGATTTCCACGAATCCAACGGCTATACGCCTCTGCATTGGGCGGCCGGTCACGGCGATCTGGAGACGATCAGGATTCTCGTCGAGGCTGGCGCGAATGCGGCGACCCCCGATAAGCTTGGCAGACTTCCCGTGGATGTTGCCCACCAACAGGGCAAGGGCAGCCATGTGGCCTATCTGAAAACGGTCGGGCCGGAAATCGCTTCCCGAAGAAAAACAAGACCCTGAAATCCCCTCGTTCCCGAGATCGTTTGTCGGCAAGCTATCGGCAAAGGCAAATTCAATCGCCCGCCGCGTCCCGCAATTGTCGCACCTCGACCACGCTCAAGCCGGTTTTCTCCGCCAGCAACCGATCATCGGCGATCACGTCCAGCAAGCTCCTG
>SSFI01000001.1 GCA_008015325.1 Rheinheimera sp. | reverse complement strand
TGATCCTGGCTCCCACTGGCCCTTTGTTACGCGATTTTGATGACGTACGTTGTATTGCAGATGTTGCCAAAATTGCCATTTTGCAGGCAAAAGCAGCAGGTGCGGTACGGCCGTTACTGTGGCTGCAAACGCCGGCAGACCCACGTTATAGCGAAGCATTAGCTGTAGCTTACCTGGCCGCTGCGCAGGCATTGTGGCAACCATTGGAAGGTCGCGAGGCTCGCGGAGAATTGCAGGTTGAACCTGTATCAGAAATCGGTTTGCTCGGCTTGTCAGCTGAACAGGCGCATTTCTTAGCCGCAACCGAAGCTGGACGCCGGCTGGCGCGTGATTTATGTGGCACAGAACCTGAGCGCATGGCGCCGCTGCGTTTCGCAGACTACTGCGTCGATGCCTTTGCCGGCACTGATGTGAAGGTCAAAGTCGAAACCAATACCGAACAGCTGTTGGCGGACTATCCGTTACTGATGGCTGTGGCCCGCAGTTCTCTGGCAGTGCCGCGGCATCGACCTGCAGTGATTCGGTTGGAATACACCCCATCTGGCCCTATCAGCAAAACGCTTTTATTCGCTGGTAAAGGGCTGGTCTATGACACTGGTGGTGCTGACCTTAAAATTAATGGTGGTATGGCCGGGATGAGCCGCGACAAAGGCGGCGCCGCTGCAGTGGCCGGCTTTATGAAAACTGTCGCCATGCTAAAACCCGCCGGCTTAAAAGTCGTCGCTGAGATCGGTGCTGTGCGTAACAGCATCGGTTCTGATGCTTTTGTCGCCGATGAAATCATCACCAGCCACGCAGGTGTGCGCGTGCGAATTGGTAATACCGATGCCGAAGGCCGTCTGGTGCTGGCTGATTTGATGTCGCACTTACGTCAACAGGCTAAAGATGCCGTCAACCCAACGTTGTTCTCGATTGCAACCCTGACCGGTCATGCAGCCCGTGCTGTTGGTCCTTACACTGCACTGGTTGAAAACGGTGCGGCACGTAAAGCCGGTGTGTCTGCGAAGATTGCTGAGCTGGGCGATATTTGGGGCGACCCTTCAGAGTTGTCTTCCAGCCGGCGCGAGGATTTTGCTTTTATCAAAGCCCGCAGCTGTGCTGATGATGTGCTGAGCTGCAACAACGCCCCATCGTCAGTAACCGCGCGCGGCCATCAGTTCCCGATGGCGTTTTTGGTGGTAGCGGCAGGCCTGGATCAAAATTCTGCTCTGTCTGACGGTCTGGCTTATGTCCACATCGATATCGCCGGCAGCGGTGTTGATGGCGGTGATTGGCAACACGGTAAGCCTTCGGCTGCGCCTGTTACCAGCCTGACAGCAACTTATCTGCGTTAATATCGTCGTTGCTGCAGCAGGGGTAAACTCTGCTGCAGCCCTCAGTATGGGCGGAAATTGGTTGTCGGCTGCTTGTTGTCTGTTTATGCTGTAGCGAATATCTGCGACTGGTTCGAGTCAGGTTAATGGACGAATGAGACTCCGCGAAACCCTAGTTATCTATATGTTTCCTTTGATGGTTTTGCCTACCTTGGCGTTCGGCTACCTGGCATTCCGTTACAGCGAATCGTCTTTTGTTCAACAAGCTTTTATCAAGGTGGCGCAACATCTTGAGATCCAGCAAGAAAAACTCAGCAGTTATCTGAATAATCATCAGATGCACCTGCAGCACCTGAGCCGCAGCGAAAGTACTTTGGCTTTTCTCGATTCGCAGACTGCCGATCACCCTCGGATGAGAGATCAATTCCGGCAATATCAGAAAGCCAATCCTGATGTTGAGCAAATTAGATTATTGCGCCTCAATGGCGAGCTGATGTTTCAGTTGCCACAGCAAAACGCTGAAAATCCCCCTGGCAGCCGCTTTCGCGCCGACTACTTTACGGCATTACAAGGCATGATCGAGGATTCCGGTATCTTTATCAGCCGGGAATCGGAACAGCAAAAACTACACGTGATTCTGGCTCAGAAAATTTACCAGCTGGCGAATAACGGCAGCGAAATTGATCGGCTTTGGGGTTACCTGGTGGTAAGCCTGAATGTCGATCAGCTGGACGAAATAGTTCAAAACCGTTTGTTGTCGTCCAATGTGAATTTAATTGTCAGTGCCGGCGGGACTATCGCCTATGCGGACAAAGCCAATTTAATTGGCAGCGCTCTGGCGCCAACCAATTTTTCACAGGTGCAGCAATCCGTTGGTGCCGAACATCTGCAGTCGATTGTGCTGCTGGGCAAACCGATGCATGTCCTTGGCGCTGAATTACCTGGCAACTTTATGTTGGTCAGCGCAGTCGACGAAACTGAACTGATGGATGTTTCCGAGTTTTTACCGGTCTTGTTATTTCTGGCCAGTATTCTGTTTGCTGTAGGCCTGCCGTTGTTATGTTACTGGCTGCTGGTTCATTACATTTTTGAGCCGATTAAAGTACTGACCGAGGCCAAAACCGCTGTAGGGCGGGGCGACCTCAGCACATTGCTGACGGTGAAAAAACAAGATGAACTTGGTGATATGTTTGCTGCATTTAACGTGATGGTGCGCCAGCTTCGTGTTTATCGCGAGCGCGAACGGGCTTATAAGCAGCAGCTGGAAGAGAAAGTTCAGAAAAGGACACAGGACCTGGCACGAGCCAACAGTAATCTTGCCAGTGCTAACCAGCAACTGATCCTGGCGCGCGAGTCTGCCGAGCAGGCCAACCGTCTTAAAAGCGTATTCCTGGCCAATATGAGCCATGAAATCCGCACTCCACTGACTGCGATTATCGGTTTTAGTGAACAAGCGCTGGTGGAACCAGACCCAGAGCAAATGAATGATTACCTCAAACGCGTGCTGCGCAGTGGCGATCATTTATTAAATCTGATTAATGACATCTTAGATCTGTCGAAAATCGAAGCCGATAAGCTGGAATTATCCTACGCTCAGTTTAATTTCTTGCAGGTGATTGATGATATTTACCAGCAAACTCGTGATCAGGCGCAGGCCAAGGCGCTGGACTGCGTGCTGGAACTGAACTATCCGTTGCCGGCTTATCTGCGCACTGATGAATTGCGTTTTCGCCAGGTGTTATTAAATCTGACCAGTAATGCACTGAAGTTTACTCAGCGCGGCAAAGTCGTGATCCAGGTCAGTTATCAATCCGGCGACGAGTTGTTGCTGATCCGGATTAAAGATACCGGTATCGGCATGAGTGCTGAGGAACTGACCAAGTTATTCCAGCCGTTTGTTCAGGCGGACGCCACAGTTACCCGTAATTTCGGCGGCACCGGGCTGGGGCTGGTGATTTCGAAGAAGCTGATGCAGCAAATGAACGGTGACATCCGGGCCGAAAGTGTGAAAGGGCTCGGTAGCTGCTTTGAAATTCAAATGCATTGCGACACCCAACAAATCAGTTTGGTTGACCATTTTGAGCCGGTGCTAAACCCTGAGCAAATCCAGCCGGAATCCGATTGCCAGCCGCAGTTGCGTATTTTGGTAGCGGAAGATAATACCGATAACCAGCTGCTGGTAGCGGTGCTGCTGCGTAAAATCAATGCTGAATTTACCATGGTTGCTAATGGGCATCAGGCTGTACAGAAGCTGCTGCTGGAAGACTATGATTTAGTGTTTATGGACATGCAGATGCCTGAAATGGGCGGCGAAGAGGCGACCCGGCTGATACGCCATGCTGGTATTGATGTACCTATTATTGCATTGACCGCCAACGTGATGCGGGAAGATCATCAGCGTTATCTTGAGGCCGGTTGTCAGGCGTTGTTGGGTAAGCCGATTGTGCAGCACGATTTTTACGCCATGATCCGCCAGTACACCCGTAAAGACCGCCAGCTGGAAGATGAGCTGGCGTTAAAGCTTGAGCAGGATCCGGCCATTATTGCCCTGAAACGCGATTTTGCGCAGCGTTTGCCGGCACAACTACAGCAACTTGCGCAGTTACACCAGCAACAGGATCTGGCTTCACTACAATACGAGGCACATAGCCTGAAAGGCTGTGCCGGTAGCATGGGGTTTCCGGAAATTACCCAACTGGCGGCGGAGCTTGAGCTGTCGGCGAAATCCCTGGATGCTTTTGCCTGTAAGCTGATTATTCAGCGGATGCAGCAACATACCGGCCACGCAGAGGCCAACGTTTAAGAGTCTAATTATGCAACACAGTTTTCAGTTAAACCCGCAGTTAGCGGCCGATTCGGTGTTTTTGACAGATTGGCCTTTGTGTCAGCTCCGGCTGATCAATGATCAGCAATATCCGTGGTTTATCCTGGTGCCAAGACGTGAAGCCGCCCGTGATGTGATTGATTTAACCGAGGCCGATCAGCAGCAACTATGGGCAGAAAGCCGGGCGCTGAGCCTTTATTTGCGGCAGGATTATCAACCGGACAAGTTGAACCTGGCAGCACTCGGGAATATGGTGCCGCAACTGCATCTGCATCATATAGCCCGGTTTGTGCAGGATCCGAGCTGGCCTGCCCCTGTCTGGGGGAAATATCCTGCCAAGGCGTATTCCGCGTTACAATTAACGGAGATCCAGCGACGCTGGTCCGCACGTTCACCGGTTTAAAGGAGTATGTATGTCGGCGGATAATGCTTTATTGACGTTGTTGACGGAAAAACTGCGCAACAATTTACTGGTGCTGCCGACTTTGCCTGAGATTGCCGTTCGGGTGCGTCAGGCTGCTGAAGATCCGGATATTAATCTGCATTCGATGGCCGAAGTGATTGCGCGGGACCCGGCGCTCGCTGCGCGGATGCTGAAAGTTGCTAACAGCGCTTTCTTAGGCCGCAGTATCAAGGTGAGTACCTTAAATCAGGCGGTGACTCGCATTGGTTTGTTTCAGGTGAAAAATATTGCGACTGCCATGGCATTGGAACAACTCTTTGTCAGCCAGCATCCGCAAGTGCGGGAGCAAATGAGCGAGTTGTGGCGCGAGACCATTGAGACCACTTGCATTGCGATGGCCTGCCTGAAGTTCTACCAGCAAAGCCACAAACATGTCCCGCTCAATCTCGATACGTTGACCCTTGCTGCACTGGTCTATCAGATTGGTGCTTTACCTATTTTAACTGAAGCCGAAAAGTATCCGGCTGTCTTCGCCGAACCCGCTTATCTGCGCCATGCCATCCGGGATCTTTCAGCCAGTATTGGCGTGGTGATTTTACAAAGTTGGGGTTTTGCTGACATTTTTATCAAAGTGACGCAGGATTGGGCCGGGCTGCAAACCAGTAACGAAGTGTGTTACACCGATTTTGTCCGGTTAGCTACGATTGCCCGGCAACAGTTTCCACGGCGCAGCAATGAACCGCAGTTGCTGGAGTATTACCTGGCGCAGGGATTGATCCCCAGAGTGAATTTCATGCAGGACCCGCAGATAGCGCAGAACTACCAGGATGCTAAGACTATGTTTACGTGAGTACAGTGCTTTGGCACTGATGCTAAAACTAAACCGGGGCGATGACATCGCCCCGGTTTGTTCTCAGGCTTTGACCAGCGGTTGAACCTTGTCTTTGATGACCTGCAGCACTTGCGCCAGTTCGTTGGCCATCACTAATAAATCAGCGTCGAGCCGCAGGATTAAATCTTCCCAGCCCAGCTCGTCGTTTTTGTTTGCCAGCAGCTCTTCAAACTGCAGCTTTTTGATACTGCCGTCTTCACATACCATCAGGCTCAGCAGTTCAGGCTGCACCAGCTCTAATTTGGTCACCAGCTTATCTTCAAGATGGCTTTGCACTTCATCAGTGGTCAGCAGATGGTTACTGAAACGAACTTTGGCACCTTCTTCATCCGGCGCTTTCAGTTCCGCATCATGACCGAGGCTGAAACCTGCCGGTAACGCCTGATTGCTGAGCCATTGCTGCATCGACTGACTGAGCTGATTGCTGTCAATCCACGGCACTGCCGGTAAAGATCCCAGCGCCTTACGCAGCAGCGCCAGTAAATCTTCCGCGCGGCTGGCAGAGCTGGTGTTAACAATAAACCAGTTATTTTTCGCATCGTAAATCGCCTGCGTCACGGTGGAGCGACTAAACGCGCGTGGCAACAATGTCTGAATTAGTTCTTCTTTCAGCGCCTGTTTTTCTTTGCGTCCTAATGGCCGGCCTTTTTCCGCTTCCAGCGCGTCGATTTTTGGCTGTAATTCTTCGTTGATCACGGCGGCAGGCAGCACTTTTTCCTGACGCTTCAATGCGAAGACAAACAGATGCTCCAGCTGGTGGGCATAAGATTTGATGCTGGGGTGCAGTGGAAAGGTAAAACCGAGTTTCAGCGCATCCTGGCCCATGCAGGGCGTGAATTTATGCTCAGCCAGTACTGCATCCAGTTTGTCGATATTGAGGTTTAACGGTTCAGTAATTTGATATACACGCAGGTTTTTAAACCACATAGTCAGCAGAGTCCGCAATTCAGAAAAGGGGCTCAGTATAACCGGAAAGGGCAAGGCGACAACCCGGCGACGTCAGAAAGCAACGTCGCCGGCTGGATGATTGCTTAACGTTTCAGCACTTTGGGGAAACGAATATGGTAGGCCAGCCCTTGGCCAGGTTCGCTGCGCACCTGAATACTGCCGCCAAGTGTCTGCCGGACCAGGTTGTAGGTGATGTGTGTCCCCAGGCCGCTGCCACCTTGGTCGCGCTTGGTGGTAAAAAACGGATGGAATAATTTTTCCAGCTGCTCTGCAGTCAGGCCTTTGCCATTGTCGCTGTAATTGATATCGACAATGTTGCCTTCATCAATCACTGTAATGTTGATATTACCTTCTTCCATGTCTTCAAAACCATGGATCAAGGAATTCATCAACAGGTTGGTAAAAATTTGCGAAATAGCGCCTGCCGGACAGCTCAGTACCAGATTTTCCGGGCAATTGACTTCGATATGGTGTTTGGTTTTTTTGAAGTGTGGTTGCAGGGAGCGGATAATTTCGTTCAGATAATCCTGTAACTGAATAGTGCGGATCGCTTCGCTGGTTTGGTCCACTGCGATTTGTTTAAAGCTGGCAATCAGTTCCGAAGCTCTGACCAGATTGGTGTTTAACAGCTCCGTGCCTTGTTTGGCCTCTTCAATAAAATGTTCCAGCGCTTTGGGCGACAGGCTCTTTTCCTGATAAGAATGCTCTAATGCAGCCAGTTTTTCCGCCAGGAAGCTGGTGGCGGTGACACCAATTCCCACCGGTGTATTAACCTCGTGGGTGATACCCGCGACTAAACCACCCAAAGCGGCCATTTTCTCTGATTGCACCAGCCGGTCCTGAGCCTGGCGTAAGTCGTTGACCAGTTTTTCCAGCTCGCTTTGTTTATTACGCAGCGCATCTTCGGTATGCCGGCGGCGTTCGATTTCTTCCCGCAGCGCCTGTTGTTTCACTTCGAGCTCTTGTTTTTGCTGTTGCAGGTCCATCATGGCCTGACTGAGGCCTGAAGTTTTGCGGGCAACTTCCTGTTCCAGAATGAGATTGTGCTGGTCGAGTTTTTCATTACTCTGCAAAAGTTGTTTTTGCGTACTCTCGAGCTGGCCTTTGTAGTCCTGCACCCGGGCTATCAGGCGGTTAAAAGCATCTGCCATCACAGCCAGTTCGTTGGTGTCACCGTGCTGGATTTCTACTTTTGTGCCTTCGAGATTGTCGAGCTCGAGCTCTTCAATCTGTTGGGTCAGTTCTGAAAGCGGCAACGTCAGCTGTTTGCGAAATGCGATCAGAAACAGGATTATCAGGAAGGTCGTTTTTAACACGGCGTTGCCGATCAGGAAGTAAATACCTACTTTAATTCGGTCCAGCACTATAGTCCGGCTGGAAAACAGCGTGACATCGCCGACCTGGGTGGCGCGACCAGAGAATTCAAAAATCAGCGGAAAGGTATAACCAAATAAACCGCTTTGTTGTTCAGTCAGGCGCACGCCTTCTTTAACCAGCTGATTGCTGTAGCGCTCGCTGATATCGACATACTGGCCTAGCTGGGTGATCACGGCGCCACTGTCGTCGCGCACTATGATGCCTTCAATTGACGGGATGGCTAACAGGCCATCGGCGATAATCAGCGCCTGTTGGGTGTTAAGCTCCCAAATCGCCCGGGTGAGCGAACCTGAAATAGTCTGTTGCAGGGTGGCGAGTTCGCCATTGATGTGGTTTTTGGTGTTGAAGTATTCGGCGACGATTTGGCCGAGGGTCACGACAAAAGTCAGGATGAAATACACTGACAACACTTTAGTCAGCAGCTTACGCGAAAGGCTTTTTTGTTGCATCTGACATCCTGTGAATTCGGCATGCGCCACCAGCAATGCTCTGGGGCTGAGAGTCAATGCTATAAAATTAGCTAAAAAAAACAATAATTAAAATACTTTACTACATTATTTGACCGCTGTATGTGACGTATCAACGGTCTTGTGAGCGTGTGTCGCGCTGTCGTTGCCAAACTATAGTCTAAATCCATCTCTGCGAGGCAGGTTGAAGCGTGGTAAAACTGCTGTTGCATTTTGCAATAGCCGCTGCACGGATGTTGCAATCAAAGGGGCAAGTGGTTATATTTTGCCCGTAACTTCAAATAATTATTAGAAATACAGAGGCAGTTCTGCATGGCTTTGCCAGTCCTGATTTGTGACGATTCAATTTTAGCCCGTAAGCAAGTGCGAAAAAGTCTGCCGGAATCATTTGATGCGGAATTTCAGACGGCTGGTAATGGTTTGGAAGCGCTGGCAGTGCTGCGCAGTCAGGAAATTGGCCTGGTGTTTCTTGATTTAACCATGCCGGAGCTGGATGGTGTCGGTGTGCTTGAAGCGATCAAGGCCGAAGGCATTGATTGTTTTGTTATTGTGATTTCTGCCGACATCCAGCCTGAAATGCAAAAGCGGGTGATGGAGCTCGGGGCTTTGGCTTTTGTGCAAAAACCGGTGAACGAAGACAAAATCATCGGTGTGCTGAAACAGTATGGTTTCGTATGAATAGACTTGGCTTCAGTGAAGAGCAGCGTGATTGCCTGCAGGAAATCATCAACGTCGCTATGGGGCTTGCCAGCGATAAGTTAGCCCGTTTCCTCAATACCTTTGTCCATCTGCAGGTGCCTTCTATTGCCTTAGTCGGCGCTATGCATATCCCGGAAGAATTCGAGAACCGTTATCAGGATGCTGAAGCTGCACTGGTCAGCCAGGGCTTTTTTGGTAATGAAGGGGTCCGTGGCGAAGCTATAGTGCTGTATCAGATGGAGAATGCGCACAAAATTTCTGCTTTGCTGGGTTATGAAGCCGGCGATGTTTCAGAAATTGAAATGTTGACCGACATCAGCTCTATTTTGACCACCACTTTCTTAAACGGTTTAGCCGACCAGATTGAAAACAGCCTGTCATATTCTGCGCCCAGAATACTGTCATCCCGCCACGGCAATGTCGCGGACGTGTTGAAAAATACCTCGTTTCACTGGGAGCATGCATTAAAAGTGGATATCAGTTATCAGTTGATCGACCACTCCTTTAACTGCGATATGATTTTGCTGATCCCCGGTGAAGCGGTCAGCAATATCAAAAACATTCTGGACCGGATCCTGGAAGCCTATTGATGTTTCAGGAGATGCTCTGCAATCCGGTTCTCGCTGCACTCAATAGCGGCGTCATTGTCATTGATGATGAATACAATATCCGTTATCTGAATGCTTTCATTGAACGGCACGGCAACCTGCAACTGAGCGAAGTAGCGGGGAAGTCGCTGTTCAGTGTGTTTGCCGATCTGCCGGAAGCTGGCTCAAACGCAAGTTGATGAG
>SSFI01000139.1 GCA_008015325.1 Rheinheimera sp. | reverse complement strand
GTGTTTCAGATGGCGGACGCAGGAGGATTCGAACCTCCGACCGCTCGGTTCGTAGCCGAGTACTCTATCCAGCTGAGCTATGCGTCCATCTCTAAAAACAACTGGCGGAGGGAGAGGGATTCGAACCCTCGATAGAGTTTCCCCTATACACCCTTAGCAGGGGTGCGCCTTCAGCCACTCGGCCATCTCTCCGCGCTACGTTGCGGTGCGTATATTAATGTTTCAGGAAAATAAGTCAAACAATATTTTGAGCCTGATTGTGTGATTGCCGACCTTTTAGACAATCTGCGCAATTATTCACTAACTTGGCCATTTTTCACGCAACAAAACAATAAAAACAATGATTTACCAAAACAGATTTATTGATCATCATCCTGGCTGTAACCGCCTGGTGTGCCCTTTTCAGCCTGGATTCGCATGTAGATTTCTTCACGGTGCACAGAGACTTCTTTTGGCGCATTCACCCCAATCCGTACCTGATTCCCTTTTACGCCTAACACTGTGACTGTCACTTCGTCACCAATCATTAATGTCTCACCAACGCGACGGGTCAAAATAAGCATTCGTTTGCTCCTATCCTTTAATCCCAGATTTCCCAGCGATAACTACGACGCTTGGTCTTGTGCCAGCGCGTCCTTATCTTCAATGATAACTCAGCATTCAAATTAATGAAAATCCAGCGATTAATTATCGCTGCCGAACAAAATCTGATGCAGTTTTGCTGCTGTGGCATCAACTTGCTCAGCCGCCATCAGCACTGAAAGCCGGGTGTCGGTCTGATACACAGCCCACAACTCGATATTCAGCAAATCTAATAACTGATGCACGCGGGCCACTATATCAGCCTGTGTCCCGATGCCGCAGCCAACCACCGACAGTTTAGCAAGATTTGCCTGACTGCGAAGCGTCGCCTCCTGACAATTTTTCAGCAAATCCCGAGCTTCCTCAGCGACTTGCTGCCAGTCAGCATTGGCCAGTACCCATTCGGCTTGTTGTACGCTGTCCGTGTCAGTCCGGACCATGTCAATATCAATGTTCCTGCTGCTGAGCAATGCCAGCATTGCGGACGTCAGCTCAGGACTGGCCTGCTCCAGATGGATGCGGGTCAGGCCATGCTGAACGGCGATCCCGGACAACAGCGGTTGTTGCGGGACATCGTCATACACCATCAGCGTGCCGGCGTCCGGCCTGAAGGTCGACAATACCCGCAATAACACCTGAAAACGGCCAGCATATTCCACTGAGCGGGAGTGCAGCACTTTAGCGCCAACACTGGCCAGTTCCAGCATATCGCTATACGGAATATGCGCCAGCCGCTTTGCCGCCGGACAAATCCGCGGGTCTATGGTGTAGACGCCATCAACATCAGTATAAATCTGGCACTCATCGGCCTGCAGTGCTGCGGCCAGTGCCACCGCAGAGGTATCAGAGCCACCACGACCCAGGGTTGTCAGGTTGCCTTCGAAATCACGGCCCTGAAAACCAGCCACCACCACGATATGGCCCTGCTCCAGTTCCTGTTGCAGCCGATGGGTTTCAACTTGTTCAATCCGGGCACGGCCAAATTTGTTATCGGTGCGGATAGAAACCTGATCGGCCAATAACGACACTGCCGGATAACCACGTTTGATCAGCGCGATAGCTAACAGCGCCACTGAGACTTGTTCACCTGCGGCTGCCAGGACATCCAATTCGCGTGACGCAGCTTTGACGTCAATCTGCTGCGCCAGGCCCAACAGACGGTTAGTATCCCCAGCCATGGCCGAAACCACAGCAACGACATTATGCCCTGCCTGCACAGTGCGGATAATCAGCTCGGCAACGGCTTCAATCCGTTCGGTGGTCCCGACTGAGGTACCACCGAACTTTTGGACCAATAATGCCACTTGTTACAGCTTCGCTGCCAGATAGTCGCTGGCTGCGGCCAATACTTTGCCAAGGCCTGCGACGTCAGTACCGCCAGCCTGTGCCAGGTCTGGTTTACCACCGCCTTTACCGCCCAGCTGCTCTGCTGCCCAGCCTACCAGCTGACCGGCATTGACTTTATCGGTCAAGTCTTTGGTCACGCCGGCGATCAAGCTGACTTTGCCTTCGCTGGCAGTACCCAGCAGAATGACACCAGAGCCGATATTGTTTTTCAGCTCGTCGACCATAGTGCGGAAGCCTTTTGGATCGACGCCCGACAGCTCAGCAATCAGCACTTTTGTGCCGTTGATAGCAACTGCTTTTTCCAGCAAGGAAGCGCCGGCGGCGCTGGCCATTTTCGCTTTTAACTGCTCCAGCTCTTTTTCCAGCTGTTTGCTGCGTTCTAACGTCTGCACTACACGTTCGCCAATCGACAGGACGTCGCCTTTCAGCAAGGCTGCAACCTGCTGCGCCTGCTGCTCTAACTTATGCAGAAATGCCAGCGCACCAGCGCCTGTCACCGCTTCAATCCGGCGCACGCCGGCGGCGATACCGCTTTCGACCACAATCTTAAACAGACCAATATCGCCGGTGCGGGCGACGTGGGTACCACCACAGAGTTCAATAGAGAAGTCGCCCATCGACAACACACGCACATCGTCGTCATATTTTTCGCCAAACAGCGCCATAGCGCCGGCGGCTTTGGCGGCATCAAGCTGCATCAGCCGGGTCAGCACTTCATGGTTAGCCTGAATTTGCGAATTGACCAACTGTTCAATCTGGCGAATTTCGTCAGCTTTAACCGCCTCGAAATGGGCGAAGTCAAAGCGCAGGCGATCCGGGCCCACTTGCGAGCCCTTTTGTACCACATGCGCCCCCAACACTTGTTGCAAGGCCGCATGTAATAAGTGCGTAGCCGAGTGGTTTTTCCGAATAGCGCTGCGGCGTTCGTTATCAATCTGGGCATCCACACGCTCACCGATGGTTAAAGTACCGG
Source organism: Rheinheimera sp. (assembly GCA_008015325.1). Lineage (GTDB taxonomy): Bacteria > Pseudomonadota > Gammaproteobacteria > Enterobacterales > Alteromonadaceae > Pararheinheimera. Next base: position 22,034 of record SSFI01000139.1, on the reverse strand, counting down.
TGATAGTGCCGCGATGGGCAAAAGCTTTGCCGATTTTGACCGTATCGACCACATTAAACACCGCGCCGGAAGCCAGCATTAAAGTACCGGTATCGCCCATCTGACCGCCAGATTCAGCATAAAATGGAGTCTGGTCAAGGATCACCAGCGCTTGCTGACCGTCAATAATTGTTTCGACTTTGTCGCCATCGCGCACAATTTCCAGCACTACAGCATTGCCATGCTGCTGCGTATAACCAGTGAAGTCAGTCACTTGCTCAGAAGTCACGGTTTGATTGTAATCCTGACCGAAGCTTGAAGCAGCTTGTGCGCGTTTACGCTGTGCTTCCATCGCGGCTTCAAAACCGGCCTGATCAACGGTGTAACCCTGCTCACGCGCCACGTCGCTGGTTAAATCGACCGGGAAGCCATAAGTGTCGTAGAGTTTAAATACCACTTCACCCGGGATTTCTTTGCTGTCGCCCAGCGCAGCCAAAGCGTCTTTGAGCAGTAACAGACCGCGTTCCAGCGTCTTGCCAAACTGCTCTTCTTCCATCCGCAGCACTTTTTCGATAATGGCTTGTTTTTCAATCAGCTCCGGATAGGCCTCGCCCATCTGCACGGCAAGTTCTGCCACTAATTTACTGAAGAAAACCCCTTTGGCGCCGAGCTGATTACCGTGGCGCACCGCACGGCGGATGATCCGGCGCAGCACATAACCGCGGCCTTCGTTGGATGGCATGACGCCATCAGCAACCAGGAAAGAACAGGAACGGATATGGTCGGCAATCACGCGCAATGATTTATTGTCCAGATCTGTGGTGCCGGTGACTGCTGCAGCGGCTTTAATCAGGCCTTGGAAAATGTCGATTTCGTAGTTGCTGTGTACGTGCTGCAGAATTGCTGCAATACGCTCCAGACCCATACCGGTGTCAACGCTCGGTTTTGGCAGTGGTTCCATCCGGCCATCGGCGTGGCGGTTGAACTGCATAAAGACGTTGTTCCAAATTTCGATAAACCGGTCACCGTCTTCTTCGGCTGAGCCCGGTGGGCCGCCCCAGATATGATCGCCATGGTCGTAGAAAATTTCAGTACAAGGACCGCAAGGGCCGGTATCGCCCATGGCCCAGAAGTTGTCAGAGGCAAACGGCGCGCCTTTGTTGTCGCCGATGCGAATAGCCCGCTCCTTTGGCACACCGATTTGCTGGGTCCAGATATCAAAAGCTTCATCGTCAGTGGCATAGACAGTGATCCACAGCTTTTCTTTCGGTAATTTGACCACTTCGGTCAGAAATTCCCAAGCGTATTTAATGGCGTCTTCTTTGAAGTAGTCGCCAAAACTGAAATTGCCCAGCATTTCAAAGAAAGTATGGTGACGCGCGGTGTAACCGACGTTTTCCAGGTCATTGTGTTTACCGCCGGCGCGCACACAACGCTGCGCGGTCACAGCACGGCTGTAGCTGCGTTTGTCCTGGCCAAGGAACACGTCTTTAAACTGCACCATACCGGCGTTGGTGAACAGCAGCGTCGGGTCATTGCCCGGAATTAACGAACTGCTGGAGACAATTTGGTGGCCTTTACTGGCAAAAAAGTCCAGAAAAGCACGGCGCAGTTGCGCAGAGGTCATGTACATAATTGCTGTCCTAACTATCTGAATGTTGTAATGCGTAACGGATCTGCTCTGAATTGAAGCCACGGCGCTGTAAAAACGCCATCCGTTTTAATTTTTCTTTGTCTGAACCGGCCGCAAGCTCACCGAATTTTTTCTGCGCACAGCTGCGCGCCAGTTCAAACCAATCGGGTTCAGCGTCATCCAACGCCTGTTGTAATAAGTTATTGCCAAGCCGGTGTTGCCGGCTTAGCTGACGCAGCACTGCCAGGCCCTGGCCTTTGCTGATGCAGTGGCGTAATAACATCTCAGCAAAACGCTGGTCGGACTGATACTGCTCCTGCTGACAGCGCGTTAATGTTGCCTGGGCGAGCTCAGCAGTCACGCCGCGTTGCTGCAGTTTTTCCAGCAGCTCATGGCTACTGTGGTCACGCCGGCTCAGCAAGCCGATGGCGAGTTGCCAGGCTTGCTGTGGAGTCAGAACTTCTGCTTCAGACTTCAAACACGGCCGCCTCATCCGGCCGCGCCGGCGTCAGCACAAAAAACTCCCGGAACGACAGGAAAAAACTAATCGCCAGCCAGGGCAAGATCAGGATCAGCGAAATCATCATAGTAAAAGGGCCGGTCAACACTAACAGCACCGACAGCACGCCATAGACGGTCAGCGCCGGCACATTGCGCCAGCACGCCATAAAACTGGCCTGCAGTACCGGCCACAAGCGTTGCTCGCGCAGAAAATAAATCACCGGCACCGCATAAGCAAATAACATCGCATTGACAGCCGCCATGGCGACCAGCGCAAACAAGGCCAGCAAATCCGCCTGACCGGCTTGCCAGAGTGGCAATTGCTGCTGAATCAGCAACTGACTGGGGATAGAAAACAGAATATTCATTGCGGCCAGCCGGATAAAAGCTGCCCGGTGTTGCCCGTCTTTCAGCGGTTGCAATAAAGTGGACAGCGTCAATGGTTTTTGTTGTTGCGCCCGCACTATGCCGTCGTAAAAGCCGGCCATTAAAAATGGGCTAAGCAGAGTGGACACCACCGCCAACAGCGGATGTAGCATGCCCAGCAAAGAGACTGACAACATCAGCCAGAACAACAGCAGTAACAGTAGCTGGGCGCGCATCAGCAGCCAGCCTTGTTTTAGCCATTCCAGCGCAGCTTTGGCCGGCGCACGGCGGATCACCAATTGTAATTTCATCACTTCATCTCCTGCCATGCCGGACTTTGAGCCCCTGGCAGTGCGGTGCGTAACCAGGCCAGATAAGTGCCGGCCTCTGTATCTTGTTCTGTTGGAGCAAAAGGTGCAAAAAACCTCGGCTGTGCCGGGTCAAACGGGCCTTGTTTTACTTCAAGAAACACGGCCCCGCCGCTTGCTGCGATTATGCTGTGCCAGACTCCTGGCGCAAGCTCGAGCCCGGTCAGCGCAGAGCCCGCCACTAAAGTGTTGCGAGCCGTCAGCTGACCGGCATCATCAAACTGACAAAAATCGATACTGCCGGCTAACACCACAAACAATTCCCACTGATGGGCTTCGACATGGCGATGAGGTGGCACATAGCTATCGGGTTGAATGGCAATGACCACACGCTGCACTGCTTCAGCAAAATCCTGATGCAGATTTTTGAAGGCTCGCCGGCGCGGACTTTGCGCCGCAGCATCCAACAGTGCGCTAAATAAGGATTGATCTAATAACATGCCAGCAAATTCTAACGTTAAGGCTAAGTGAAAAGCGCCCTATCATACTGCAATTGCGCCAGCATCCCATAGCGCAAATCGGCCGGACTTTGCACAAAAAAGGTGCCATTGGCACCTTTTTTCCGCAATTTTGACCACAAGCACAGATTAGTCGCGGACTATTTCCATTTCTGCCGTCAGATTGGTGGCGCCATCGACTTTCTCCATCTGCCACAGCAGATAACGGCTGTCGACATGGATGGAGCGGTTAAGCGCCGGGTCATACGCGTAATTACCGATAATGCCCTCAATCACGCCGTCAAACAGCAGGCCTACCAATTCGGCTTTGCCATTCAGCGTCGGTGAGCCAGAATTGCCACCCGTGGTGTCGACGGTACTTAAGAAGTTCACCGGTACTGTTTTCAGCTCAGGATGGGCGTAAGCACTGAAGTCACCCGCCGCGATAGCAGCAAGCTGAGGTGCCGGAGCCTGAAACGGGCTTTGACCTGTGTGTTTTTCGCTGATGCCTTTAATAGTGGTAAATGGCTGATAAGCCACACCGTCGCGTGGTTCATAACCTTTGACTTCACCAAAAGTGACCCGTAAGGTGCCGTTGGCATCAGCATAGACCGGTTTTTGATTAGCTTTGTTAAAGGCGATGACTGCTTCCATCACTTTTGGCCGCGCCACGGCCAGTTTGCCGGCATGGTTCTTCTGGTCGTTTTCCAGCACTAAATCGGTTTCCGCCATCGCCACCGCAAACTGAATAGCCGGATCTGTACTGGCTTTCAGTTCATCAGGCGTTTTGCCAACCAATGCCAGCCGCTCAATTTCGTCACCGAGCAGCGAAGTCTGGTAAATTTGCGTCAGTTTAGTGCGGACTGCGGCCTCGTCAAAAGCCTCGGCGATACCAAAATACTGGTCAAACGCCGCCAACCGCTGTGATTTTGGCAGCGCCGCATAATGCTTGAGGAAATGCAAAGCAATTTCTAAATCGATGGCGCCATCAAAACTGCGCGACATCCGCTTCAGACCAGCTTTAAAACGGTCCAAATCGCGTTGCTGATAACCGGTCTCGCGCTCTTCATCCGGTTTTTGTTGTTCCAGCGCCAACCGGTACAGTTTACGGCCGGTACTGAATAACTGCGCGTAACCAAAGTAGGTCAGCACCAAATCGCGTTGCTGCGTCGCGGTCTCTGCATCCAGTAACTGCTGCAGGCTCAGCAGCGCCGGTTTGTATTTGGCTTTGCGCGCAGGATCAGCATCAATCCAGCGATGGAGCACGGCTTCAAATTCATCTTTTTGCTGCTGGGTGGCTCCTTTTTGATAGGTCTTGATCATGCCGTCATAGTTTTTGGCATAGTTCGCCAGCCCGGCCAGAATCGACTCGTATTTAATGCGGGCCTCAGAACCATCTGCCGCATGTTGTTTAATCAGCGCAATTGTTTCTTCGCGATACTGTTTTGCGGCAGGCAGCACTGTCGTGAACTGATTTTTCACTTCAAACGCGGTGTTATAACGGTTGGTACGGCCCGGATAACCCAGCACCATAACAAAATCGCCGGCCTGCACACCTTTGGCTGACACCTTTAATGAACTTGGTGGTACAAAAGGCACGTTTTCGACGTTGTAGTCTGCCGGTTTGCCGTCTTTGCCGACATAAGCGCGATAAAACGAATAATCACCGGTATGACGCGGCCACATCCAGTTGTCGATATCGCCGCCAAAACGCCCAACACCATCAGCCGGTGCGTACACCAGCCGCACGTCGCGGATTTCGAGCTGTTTGATCAGATAATATTCCAGGCCTCCATGGAAGCTGTACACCTCACAGCGATAGCCCGGCGCAGTTTCACATTCCGCCACCAGCTCTTTACGCAGCTGGTCAATTTTGTCGAAACGGTCTTTGCCCTGCAGCTGCGGTGTTAATTCCTGTTTGATTTGCTGTGTGACATTACTGACCGCTTCAGTCACCAGAATTTTACTGCCAGGTGCCGCCGGTAATTCTTCGGTCTGGGTTCTGGCTAAAAAGCCACGTTCGATGCGGTTATTCTGCGCTGTGCTGTTGTGCTGAATGCTGCTGTAGGCACAATGATGGTTGGTCAGCGCCAACCCCTGTTTTGACACAAAAGACGCGGTACAGCCACCGAGGCTAATCACAGCGTTCATCGGAAAAGCGGTTAATTCGGCGATTGCTTTGGCGTCAATCTGCAGGCCTTTGGCTTTTAATACGGTTTCCAGTTCCGGCAACTGATGGGGTTGCCACATGCCTTCTTCTGCGTTTGCCGCCAGAGCCAATCCGACAGACAACACAAGCACAGTTTTTTTCATCGGTAATTTTCCTTGCTGACGCTGACAGGCCATGCTGTCAGTCTCCATGAGTGGGCAGATATGGCCAGCATTGTGCGATAAATCCGCCGCGAAAATACAGTCCCTGCCGCAGAAAAACGTCAGACCTTGAAAAAAAGCCGGCGGAACCCCAAATCAGGGGGATATAAGCATCCGCGAGCAGAGCACAATTTATGGAAAAACACCTGGAAACCCTGATGTATGCCAGCCGCTGGCTGATGGCACCTATTTATCTCGGACTCAGTCTGGTGCTGATAGCGCTGGGTATTAAATTTTTTCAGGAAATTTTTCACCTGCTGCCCAATATTCTGCAAACCAAAGAAGCCGACCTGATTTTAGTGGTGCTGTCGATGATTGATATCGCCCTGGTTGGTGGGCTGATTGTGATGGTGATGTTTTCCGGCTACGAGAATTTTGTTTCCCGGCTGGACATTGATGAGTCCGCCGAAAAACTCAACTGGTTAGGGAAAGTCGATTCCGGCTCATTGAAAAACAAAGTCGCTGCCTCAATTGTTGCCATTTCTTCTATCCATCTTCTGAAAGTTTTCATGGATACCCCCAACATCGATAACGACAAAATAATGTGGTACCTGTTGATCCATATCACTTTTGTCCTCTCTGCTTTTGTCATGGGTTATCTGGACAAGCTGACCAAAGAAAAAGTCTGAAATTGACCCGGCCTGAGGGCTGGGTTAATTTAGCAGGTCTGCGCTCCGTCTGGAGCCGCGTTCAGACCACGAGGTTTTGCTGTGCAGGGATTTGCGTCAGTTTTTATATCGATCACCCGGTTGCTGACCGTCAGTCTGCTGCTGCTCAGCACGCTGGTGCCGGCGATGGAAGCCGGCTTACCGCTGCTGAAAAATTTCAAACCCAAAGACTACAACGCCGGCACCCAAAACTGGGCATTGCTGCAAGACACCGACGGTCTGATTTACGCCGGTAATAATGTCGGTGTGCTGGAGTTTGACGGTGTGCACTGGCGTACACTGGCGACCACCAACCAGTCCGTAGTGCGCTCGCTGGCGCTTGGCACAGATGGCCGGATTTATGTCGGTGCCAAAGGCGACTTGGGTTACATCAACAAAAGCCGGCCACAAGGCGCACAGTTTGTCTCCTGGCGCGAACGCATTCCGGCCGCTTACCGTAACTTTCAGGATATCCGTCAGACTTTTGTTACCGACCAGGGCGTCTTATTCGTCGCCCGCTCTTACCTGTTTTTAATCAATGACCAGGAAGTCCGCAGCTGGACCAGCGAGTCGGCTTTTATGAAGGCTTTTCAGCTCAACGACCGCATTCTGATTAAAGAGCAGGACAGCGGCCTGCTGGAACTGGTCAATGGCCGGCTCGAACCGCTGCCCGCCGCCCAGTTACTGGCCGACAAAGCGGTATTTATCGCTGAACAGTGGGATGAAAATCAGGTGCTGATTGGCACCCGCGACGCCGGCTTTTATCTGCTGGGCCCGCACGGTATGGCCCCTTTCCCCCTGCCGGCCAGCACTGAACTTAACGAAGCGATGATTTACACCAGCCTGCGCCTGCGCAACGGGTTGCTGGCGGTCGGCACTGTGCGTAATGGTATTTACCTGCTGGACGACAAAGGCAATATCCACAGCCATATCAATAAGTTTTCCGGCATGCTCGATGACAATATCCGCGCCCTGATGGAAGACCGGCAACAAGGCCTGTGGGTGGCGATGGACCATGGCCTGGCCCGGGTGGAAGCGTCGTCAGCGATTTCGATGTTTAATCATGTGATGGGCCTGAAAGGCAATGTGCTGTCGCTGCACCGCTATGCAGGCCAGCTATTTGCCGGCACCAGTCAGGGTTTATTCCGGCTGCAGGCGGATGGCGTCAAAGCAGCGCATTTTGCCGCCATCGACGGTTTTACCAATCAGACCTGGGATTTCGCCGATTTTGCCGACTCAATGCTGATCGCCAACAACAAAGGCGTATTTCAGTATAAAGACGGCAATGTCAGCCAGATTTACAGTGCGCCGCTGCCAGCCAAAGTGTTGCTGGTGTCACGTCGTGATCCCTCGCAAGTCTGGGTGGGTTTACAAAACGGCCTGACCCGCCTGCAGTTTGACGGTCAGCACTGGCGTGAACTGGGCCCGGTGGCCGGTATTCAAGGCAACCTGAACAGTCTGGTTGAGGAAAGTGACGGCACTTTATGGATTGGTAGTCTGGCGGATGGCATTTACCGGCTGCAAAACGGTACGCCGGCATTAATTGACAAATTCACTGAAGCGGCCGGGCTGCCGAGTCTGAACCGCAATTCTGTGCATCGCTGGTCCGGCGGTTTATTGTTCGCCACAGTGGCTGGCCTGTATCAATTTAATCAAAGTACCCAGAGTTTTCAGCTGCATCCGGTGTTTCGTGATTTATTCACTGAGCAACCCTGGGTCCGCTCGCCGACGCAGGACAGCGCCGGCCGGATCTGGATGATCAACTGGGACAATCAGACCGGCGAGCGTCAGGCTGGCGCCGCCGAAAAATCGGCGCCAGACCAGCCCTATCACTGGTCTGCCGCGCCGCTGTTTCCGCTGGCGGATACTCCGCTGGACGTCATTCTGGCCGAAGATGCCGCCGTCACCTGGTTCGGTGGCGCTGAAGGCATTTTCCGCTTTGATGCCAGCCGCATCAGCAAAGCCCAGGTGGCGCATCCACCGCTGATCCGCCGCGTCGTCAGCCGCGACAATCAGCTCCACTTCGCCGGTGGCCATCTGTCGAAGTTGGAGCTTGGCGCCGGCCAGAATTCATTGCGGATTGAATACACAGTGCCACGCTACGGTCATCTGGACACCAAGCTGTTTCAGGTTCAGCTGGTTGGCAACGATGCCGCCTGGTCAGACTGGCACAACGAAACCTATCGCGATTACACCAACCTGGCGCCCGGCAGTTACCAGTTTAAACTGCGCTACAAAAATGCCTTCGGCGACATCAGCGAAGCCACGCCGTTGCACCTGCAAATCGCCGCGCCCTGGTATCAAAGCTGGTGGGCTTATCTGCTGTACACTTTGCTGGCGCTGTTGGTGTTGAAAAGCCTGATTGGCTGGCGCGTGCGGCCGGTGTTACAGAAAAACAGCAAACTGGAAGACTTGGTGCGCCAACGCACTCAACACCTGGAAGATACCATGCTGATGCTCGAAGGCGCCAAGCAAAAAGCTGAAGCTGCCGCTGTGGCAAAAAGCGAATTCCTCGCGAACATGAGCCACGAGATCCGCACACCGATGAACGCCATTGTCGGCTTTGCACAACTGGCACAAAACAGTGAATCCTTCGCCGACCAGCAGCTTTACTTAAGTAAAATTACCGCATCGAGCAAAATTTTATTAAGTATTATCAATGACATTCTTGACTTCTCCAAAGTCGAAGCCGGTAAACTGGAGTTAGAACAGGTCCGCTTCCGGCTACAGGATATGCTGCAGCAAATCCGCGATTTATTTATCGAACAGGCACGGCAAAAGCGACTGGAATTGCAGTTCAGCGTCGACCCGCAGGTGCCGGCCTGGCTGATCGGCGACCCGCTGCGGCTCAGTCAGGTGCTGATTAATCTACTCAGCAATGCCGTCAAATTTACCGGCCAAGGTAAAGTCGTGTTGCGCGTTGATTTGGCGCTGCAGGTTAAAGCGCCGGAAACGCCGGCCGAAGTCTGGTTGCATTTTGCCGTGCAGGACACCGGCATCGGCCTGAACCCAGAGCAATGCAGCAATCTGTTTCAGGCGTTTAGCCAGGCTGACAGCTCTACCAGCCGTAAATATGGTGGCACCGGACTGGGTTTGAGTATCGCACAGCGCCTGGTGCAGCTGATGGGTGGCCGCATCGATGTCAACAGTCAGGCCGGCGTTGGCAGCACTTTCAGTTTTAATATCCGCAGTTACCGGGCCGAATCCAGTGCAGAGGGCAAAGCTGCGCCGCGCAGCGACTTGCGCACACTGCCGGCGGTTCTGCAGCCAGAACCGGTGCAGACTTCAGCGGCAACCACTGAGGCTGCGGGTGCCAGCCGCATTTTGCTGGTCGAAGACAACAGCTACAACCAGACGCTGGCGCGGATCATCCTGCAACATGCCGGTTTTGCCGTTGACGTGGCCGACCACGGTGAACAGGCCTTATCGCAACTCAAACAACAACAGTACGCGCTGGTGCTGATGGTCGTACATATGCCGACTATGGATGGCTACACCGCGACAAAATTACTGCGCCAGCAGCCGGTTTATGCCAAATTACCGGTCATTGCCCTGACGGCACATGCCACTGAAGAGTTTCGCCGGGAATGCCTCGAAGCCGGCATGAATGACTTCCTGGCCAAACCCTTTGATGCCAGAAGCTTACTGAGTAAAGTGCAGGAATGGGTCTGACCTCAGCGATAAGCCGCGAGGATCTGCTCAATTTTTCCCTGCTGCGTCAGTGTTGTGATGGTCTGGTTCAGCTGCAGGATAGTCTGCTCAGCCAGCACCGGTGAATACATACAGCGGATTTGGTTACGTTCAATCTCCACCACATGTAAGTCCTGCTTGTGCACCAGCAGATAACCGAATTCAAACTCAGACACGACCACTGCATTGAGATGGCGTTTTTGCAGATGCCGCAGGCTTTCCGCCGGAGAATAGCTGTCGACCCGCTGCAGCTGCCCGCGGGCAAATAATTCGGTTAAAGTCGGATAGACGTAGCCAAAGGTCGTGCCGACTTTCCCGCTCACCCGCTGGCGGAAATCGGCAAAATCACGATAAGGCTGGGCTGAGATATACAAATCGCGATGGACAAACAATGGCGGGCTCCAACGCAGTTCTGGCTCGGTGAACCACTCCGGTGTGCCATTGCAGTAAAGATCCAGCTGGCCGCGCAGCAGCATGTCAGTGACCCTTTTGCGTGGGATTGCTGCAATTTGCAGCGGGCGCTGCATCGCGATACCAAGCTGCTGATAAATATCAAACAAAATACCGCCATTTGGGATCTGCTGCGCATCAGTCAGCATAAAGGGCGGCGCATCAGCAATGTGTGGTACCCGTAATGGTGCCTCAGTCGCCAGTGTTGCAAAGGGCCACAATAACCATTGCAGCCACATGAACCGGTTTTGCCTTTGTTTCAACGGCTGTCACCCTCCTGCTCACTAAATGTCTGATAGCATAGCCGCTATCAGCTGCATACGCAGTTACGTCCCTGCGCTTTTGCCTGATACAACAACTGATCGGTCCGGCTCAGCAGTTTGTCATAGCTGCCAACCGCATCCTGTTGCGCCACGCCAAAACTGGCGGTGACTGTTAAACCGGGTACATCGGCAGAGAAATCCAGCGCCTCGATCGCCTGACGAATGCGCTCACTGACCTCAACCGCCTGCGACAGCTCGGTCTGGGGCAATAGCAAAGCAAATTCCTCACCGCCCCAGCGCGCAATGCGGTCAATCTCACGCACTTCCTCACGCAGCAGCGCCGCCAGCCGTTGCAGCACCAGGTCGCCAGCCTGATGCGACCAGCGGTCGTTGATGGCCTTGAAATGATCGATATCCAGCATCACCAGACAAAGCGGTTGTCCGAGACGCTGTGCCCGACTGAATTCAAACGCCAGCTGCTCGTCAAAGGCCCGCCGATTGGACAGACCGGTCAGGCCGTCCTCCCGCGCCTGCGCAGCAAAAGCGGCTGCCTGTTGCTGTAACTGCTCGGCCAGCTGAGTTTTCTCTGCCACGGCCTGACGCAGGCTTTGTGCCTGTGCCAGCAATTCAGTGGTTTTGCCGGCAACCTGCTGCTTCAGTTTAAGTTCCGACTGACTAAGCCGGTAAAGCCGCCAGCGGACAAAGCCTAACAGCGTAACCAACATCAGCACGCCGGCACAAAGCTGCACCCAGCCCTTTTGCCAGAATGACGGCAATACCCGGAATTCAATCCGTGCCACGTCGCTGTTCCAGTCACTCTCCGGATAAGCAGCACTGACCAGTAGCTGGTAATCACCAGGCGGCAAATTGGTATATTCAGCATGATTGGCAGTGCCCCGCTCCACCCAATCGGACTCCAAGCCCTGCAATTGGGTACGGTATAAAATCCGCGACGGCATCACATAACTCAGCCCGGCAAATTCAAAGCGGACCCGAAAGGTGCCAGCCGGGAATTCCGGGCGTTGCAGTGACACCTCGCGGCCATCAGCATTAATTTGCTGCACCACCACCGGGGGCGGCTTCAGGCTGAATTGCGCGAGCCGGTCCGGATCAACACTGGCCACGCCTATCGAAGTTGCAAACCACAAAGTGCCGTCACGGCGCACTGCAGCCGCCGGCGCGGAGCCACCGTTACACTGAGCGCTGAGCATACCGTCCGGTTCACCAAAGGTGTCGGAAACTGTCAGGCGCTGCGCTTTGCCATCAGCCACTGCATGAGCGTCAATTTGACTCAGCCGGACTATGCCTCTGTTACTGCTCAGCCAAAAATCACCTTTGTTATCTGCAAGCAGCGCAAAGATTTTTTCCACCGGCAGTCCGGCATTGCGGCCGACCAGCCGCAGCAGATCGCGGGTAAAGTCATAGCGGATCAGACCGCGGTCTGTGGCAAACCAGATGTAAGGGCTGTCTTTATCGTGATGAAAATCAAATACGTATTCGGCCTGCTCCTGACTGACCAAACTGAGTGGTCGCAGTTTGCCGTCTGCCCAGATAGCAGCACCTGAGCCTGTGCCAATCCACAGCTGACCTGCTTGAACATTATCTGGCTCCTGATAATACAATGCCGACACAAAATTACCGGGCAAGCCGTCAGCCACCGTCAACAGGCGGATTTGCTGCTGATGCAGCAGATGCAGGCCGGCAGAAGTGCCAATAAAAGCCTGATCTGCGACCAGCGCGACAGCCCGTACTTCGTTGCTGGCCAGGCCATTGCCGCGATGATAATGCGCTATCACCTGCCCATTCCGCAGCTGATAGACCCCATCGCCATAAGTCCCCACCCAGACATCGCCGGCAGGCCCTTCGGCCAGGCTCAGTACAGACACGCTGTCGGTTAACTGAATTTTACGGACCTGACCAGCGGACCAGTGATCCAGGCCGCCGGCACTGCCAATCCAGACACTGCCGTCAGTATGTTCCAACACAGTGCGCACATAATTGTCGGCCAGGCCCTGTTGCTGCGTCAGATTGGTAAAAGGCGTTTCGCGCAGCCGGTACAGCCCGGCATTAGTGCCAACCCAGATACTTTGTTCACTGTCCTGAAAAATACTCAGCACCCGGTTATTCGGCAAGCCATCCTGTACAGCCAGCTGTTCGATACCAAGTTCGCTGAAGCGCTGCAACCCCTGACTCAGCGTGCCAATCCAAATCTGATTCTGCGCATCAACATGCAAAGCCGTCACCGCCACATCGGCAAGACCTGGGTCGACCAGACTAAATTGCAGACCATCAAAGCGGAACAGGCCTTTCTCAGAGCCAACCAGCAGCCGGCCCTGCGCGTCCAATGCTAAAGCAAACACATTCACGTCCGGATTTTGCGGCAATAGCACAACCTGCTCGAAACGGATCTCCGACGCAGCCGGGTCGGCCCGATATAAGCCCTGTTGGGTTGCCACCCACAGCGTTCCCTGCCGGTCCTGCAGCAACTGATAAGCCACCCGCACCGGCAGGCCGGCTTTTTGGCCGAAGCGCTGATATTGTCCGTCCGGCAGCTGACGGGCAACACCGCCACCTTCGATGGCAAACCAGAGCTGACCTTGCTGATCCCGCACTAAATCATTGATGAGCTGGCCCAGCGGCGGCAAACTTTGCCAGCGGCCACTACCAACCCGGCTGACGCCCCCCCGTGAACCGGCCACCAGCAAACTGCCATCGCTTTCGCGAAAAAATGTCCGCACGCCGGCATCGGGCAAACCTGTGAGGGCGTCGCGGCCAAACACGGTAAAATTGCGGCCGTCATAACGTGCAGCGCCTTCCCATGTCGCCAGCCACAAGTAACCGTCGCCGCTTTGCTGGATATTGTTGATGGTGTTATGGGGCAAGCCGTCCCGGGTAGTCCAGCTCTCGCGGAAATAGTCATGCAGTGGCGTCACCGCGAACGCCGGCAAGGCCAGCAATATATTCAGGCCGCATAACAGGATTATCAAAATCCACTGCATATCCTTCTCCGGCTGCTATCAGTCAGCTAATTCCCAGCACAAATGCTTTAATTGCAGATAATCATTGATGCCATACTTGGAGCCTTCGCGACCAAACCCGGCCGTGCCAACGCCGCCAAACGGAATGCGCGCGTCCGAAATAGCGGTCACATTGAGACCCACCATGCCAGCTTCAAGTGCGCGGGCCACCCGGTAATTACGTTTTTCATCGGCGCCATACAGGTAAGCCGCTAAGCCACCATCGGATTGATTCGCCAGCTGCAGCGCTATCTGCTCGTCGTCAAAGGTCTGCAGCGTCAACACTGGGCCAAAGATCTCTTGCTGACAAATCGCCATGTCCATCCGCACGTCAGAAAGTAACTGTGGCGCGACAAAATGCCCGATTTCAGGCACGGCCGTTTGCCGACACACCAGCCGTGCACCAGCCGCCAGCGCATCGGCGACCAGCTGCTGCACTTTGTCGACGGCGCGTTGGTTAATCAGCGGACCAATTTGCGTATCCGCCGCATTACCAGCGCCAAGGCGCAGCGCCAGCACCGCCGCCGCGAGCTTTTGCTCCAGCGCAGCGGCGACACGGCTATCAGCAAGTACCCGGTTGATACAGACGCAGGTCTGGCCGGCATTGCGAAACTTCGCCGCCATAATTCCGGCCACCGCCGCATCCAGATCAGCATCGGCAAACACCAGCACCGGCGCATTGCCACCCAGTTCCAGCGACAAGCGTTTTAATGTCGCCGCGCTTTGTTGCATCAGCTGCCGTCCGACCGCGGTGGAACCGGTAAAACTGACTTTAGCAACTTGCGGTGAAGCGATGAGATAAGCCGCCAGCGGATCCGGCGTGGCACAAGGCAGCAGCTGGATCACACCAGCCGGAAAACCTGCCTGCTGCGCCAGATCTGCCAGCGCCAGCGCGGTCAGTGGCGTATATTCCGACGGTTTAACAATGACCGGGCAACCGGCAGCAAGAGCTGCACCTAATTTACGGGTGATCATCGCCGCCGGAAAATTCCACGGCGTCAGTGCCAATACGACGCCAACAGGCTCAGGAATATTCAGCAAAGTACGACCGGCCACGCTTGGATGTTGCCAGTCGCCGCCAAGGCGCAGCGCCTCGCCGGCATACCAGTTTAAATAAGACGCGGCATAATCAATTTCCGCCCGCGCTTCAGCCAGCGGTTTACCCTGTTCGGCTGTCAGCAATTGCGCCAGCCATTCGCGCTGTTCGAGTAACAATGCCTGCCACTTCGTCAGTAAGCTGGCCCGCTGCGGCGCTGTAGTCTGTCGCCACAGTGACTGAGCAGCCACAGCAGCATCCAGCGCCAGCTGTGCATCGGTCGTGCTGGCACTGCAGACCTGCGCCAGCTCTTGCCCGGTCGCCGGATCTGTCACCGAGAAACTGTTGGCGGTATGCTGCCAGCAGCCGGCGATCAATGGCATACAAGGTGGCAGGCGCAGAGCGGGCTGAACTGAATGCATCAGTGACTCCTGTGATACGACAACGCAAATCATAACTCTAACAGGCTGGCAAATATAGAAAAACCGCCGAAAAAACCAACGCTGTCAGCCAAAGCCCACCGTTTGCGTCTTGGCGGGTGGCCGGGACTGGCAGCTTCAAATCGCAGGCGAAAAAAAACCAGCCGCAGCTGGTTTTTTCTGACAAAGCCCAAATTAATCCGGCTTTTTCGACACACCGACCATCGCCGGGCGTAACAAACGGCCATTCAGTTCATAGCCTTTTTGCATCACAAACATCACTGTGTTTGGTGCCAGCTCAGCATGTGGCTGGATCGACATCGCTTGATGGAAATCCGGATTAAACGGCTGGCCCTGCGGGTCAATTTGCTGCACACCGTATTTGGCCACTGTATCCAGCAAACCTTTTAACGTCAGCTCAACGCCTTCGGCCAGTGCTTTGACGGCTTCGTTGGCAGGGTCGATGAAACTTAACGAGCGTTCCAGGTTATCCAGCACCGGTAATAAATCACCAGCAAATTTTTCCAGCGCGAATTTATGCGCTTTTTCCACGTCCTGCGCGGCACGACGTTTCATATTCTCGGCTTCGGCCCTGACGCGCAGCGCTAAATCAGTCTGCTCGGCGGCCGTCGTACGGGCTTTGTCCAGCTCAGCTTCAAGTTTGGCAATAATCTGTTGTTCATCAGACAGTTGCACTTGCTCCTGCTCAACCTGTTGTTCCTGTTCTGGGCTTTGTACCTTGTCTTGCTCGTTCATTGCTTACTTACTCCGAAATGAATGCGGGTATTATGGGGATTGTCACGGCTGATTCAAGTGCTTTGATAACTGCAAACCAACCGCTTCGACTAAAGGGATGAGATGGGCATAATGCATCCTGCTTGGTCCAAGTAACGCCAGCACCCGATTCGGCTGTGCCTGATAGCACAGCGCGATGATACTGACGTTATGTAATTCGCTGAGGCCGGACTCACGGCCTAAAATCAGTTTGGTGCACTGGTCCTGCAACACCGGCGACAGCATCTGCAGCAGACAGGCTGGCTGCTCAAGCAACTGCACCACTTGCTGCAGCGCTGCATCAGACTGGTATTCGGCCTCCTGCAATAAATGATGCTGACCATACACCAATGGCTGGTTTTGCTGCATTTCATCGAGGCTGAGCTGCGCCATGACATCCAGCAGCAGCGGCTCGACATCGCCGCCTTCGGACCTGGCCATGATCGACAGCCGGCCTATCGCATCCGGCCAGCACTGCCCGCACAAAGCAGCATTTAGCACACACAGACTGCGGCTTAATGCCTGTTGTGTGATGTCTGACTGCTGCGCCAATACGCGATGCAACACATCGCCCTCGGCATCAATAACCACCAGCAATAATTTATCCATCGCGAGACGCACCAGTTCAGCCTGGCGGATCACCCGGCCGCCTGCTTTCGGCGGGCTTAACAGACTTACGAGGCCTGTCAGGTTGGCCAGTAACTGACCGGCCCGTTGGATCAACACCGACGGTGGCAATTGCGGTAACAAAGTCTGCTGAATTTCGTTGAGCCAGCGCTGCGATACAGGTTCGAGCTGCAGCATTTTATCAATAAACAGCCGGATGCCCTGTGTAGTCGGGATGCGGCCCGCAGAGGTGTGCGGTGAGCGGATCAGGCCCATTTGCTCCAGCTGAACCATGGTATTGCGCACAGTTGCTGAGCTGACCTGCAGCCCACCCTGCTCAGAAATAAATTTCGATGAAACCGGGGCACCATCACTCAGGTACTGCTCAACAATGAGTTTCAGAATCAGCTCGGGCCGGCTCAGCATCGGGTTCTATGCTCATACAATCAAAAGACTTGTCTATAGTGGGGATATAACTGAAAAAATCAATGACCTGATTTGCCGACAACGACTCAGGAAAGGCTGGCAGCTGAAGAACATGCTTTGTATACTCGGCGCAAATACACTTAGCGGAACGCGCTGCATGACCCCCAGTTTTCGCACCATTGGCCTGATTGGCAAACCCAATCATCAGGGCGCCAATCACACCCTGGTCAGCCTGTACCATTTCCTCAGTAAATATGATGTGCGCATTCTGGTTGAAGAAAGGGTTGCCGGCACTTTGGGCCTGCCGGACGCGGAAACGGCAGATTTGGTGGATTTGGGTAAACAATGTGACCTGGCAATTGTAGTGGGCGGCGACGGCAATATGCTTGGCGCTGCGCGGGTGCTGGCCCGCTTTGGCGTGGCCGTACTTGGCGTCAACCGCGGCAATCTGGGGTTTTTAACTGACTTATCACCGGAAAGTTTTCAGCTGCCGCTTTCAGAAGTGCTGGCCGGTCAGTTTGTCACAGAAAAACGCAATCTGCTGGAAATCGAAGTACACCGCAATGACACGATTAAAAGCAGCAACAGCGCGGTGAATGAAGCAGTGCTGCATGCCGACAAAGTCGCGCACATGATTGAATTTGAAGCCTATATCAATAATGAGTTTGTGTTCAGCCAACGCAGTGACGGCCTGATTGTCAGCACTCCGACCGGCTCTACCGCGTATTCATTGTCGGGCGGCGGGCCAATTTTAACACCGGAACTGGACGCCATGAGCCTGGTGCCGATGTTTCCGCACACGCTGAGCAGCCGGCCGTTGGTCGTCGCCGGTACCAGTGAGATCCGCTTAAAAGTCGCACCGAGCAACGACGCGCACTTGCAAATCAGCTGCGACAGCCACGTGATCCTGGCGGTGATGCCTGGTGACCAAATTGTGATCCGCAAACATCCAAAACCGCTTATCCTGGTGCATCCACCCGGCTACAGCTATTTCCACGTGCTGCGGAATAAATTGGGTTGGGGTTCCAAGCTCTATTAACACATCAAAATCAATATGTTATAAATTTTTTCGCCATACAGCTTGTCAGTCAGAAAAACACTGTATAAATTAACAGTTATTCATCACTGTGACTGGAACTGACATGCTGACCCATCTTCACATCAGTAACTTCGCGATAGTGCGTGCGCTGGAAATCGAATGGCAAGCCGGGATGACCACCATCACCGGCGAAACCGGCGCCGGTAAATCAATCTCCCTCGATGCTTTGGCACTTTGCCTCGGTGAACGCGCTGATGGCATGGCTGTCCGGCCAGGAGCAGACAAAGCAGATTTGGTCGCAACTTTTGATATCAGCGCCTTACCTTCTGCACAGCAATGGCTGCAGGAACAAGATCTTGCGATGGGGCAAGAATGCATAGTCCGACGGGTCATCGGTCAGGAAGGTCGCTCGCGCGGCTACATCAACGGCGTGCAGGTGCCGGCGCAGCAGCTTAAAGCGCTGGGACAGCATTTACTCAGCATTCATGGCCAACACGCCCATCAGCAGCTGTTGAAAAACGACTATCAGCGCCAGTTACTGGACGCCTTTGCTGCACATCCGGAATTGCTGACACAATGTAAGCAACAATGGAAACAGGCGCAGCAGTTAAAAGCCGAATATCAGGCACTGCAGCAAAACCAGCAGCAACGTGAAGCCCAGCGCCAGTTGCTGGAATATCAGGTAGCTGAGCTGGATCAATTCGCTCCCCAGCCTGAAGAATTCTTAGCCTTAGAAGCGGAGCATCAACGGCTCAGTCATAGCTCTGGCCTGATTCAGAGCAGTCAGCTGGCATTGCAGCTGTTATATGACAATGACGAATCAAACAGCTACGCCATGCTGCGTCAGGCGTGTTTTGAGATCAGCGACAGCGCTGCTATCGACAGTCAGCTCAGCCCGATAGAACAAATGCTGCAGGAAGCCCTGGTGCAGATTGAAGAGGCCAGCCGGGAACTACATCGTTATGCTGAACGCGTGGAAGTAGACCCTGAACGCTTAACAGAGATTGACCAGCGCCTGAGCCAATGGCTGAATCTGAGCCGTAAACATCAAATCGCACCGGACACATTGCCATTGCACCACCAACTGCTCAGCCAGCAATTACAGGAACTGGCCGTTGACGATGAGCGACTGGTCGAGCTGGAACTGCATATCCAACAGGCACTGCGCGAATTCAGCAGCTGCGCCGAACAGTTAAGCCAAAGCCGGCAACAGGCAGCGCTTGAGTTGTCCGCGCGTATCGCCGGCAGTATGGCAGACCTAAGTATGCACAATGCACGCTTCCATATCGACGTGCAGCCACAGGCGCCGGAACGCGCTAACGGGCACGGCTGGGACCAGATTGAGTTTCTGGTCAGCACCAATCCGGGCCAGCCATTGCAGCCTTTACACAAAGTGGCATCAGGTGGTGAATTGTCACGGATTAGTCTGGCGGTACAGGTTATTCTGGCGGACAAAGTCACTACGCCAACGCTGATTTTCGATGAAGTGGACGTGGGCATCAGCGGGCCAGTTGCCGCAGGCGTCGGCCGCATGCTGCGTCAGCTTGGTGGCAGTACCCAGTTGATTTGCGTCACCCACTTACCGCAGGTCGCGAGCCAAGGTTATCAGCAGCTCTTTGTCGAAAAATATACCGACGGCATCCATACCGAAACCCGCATGCGGGCACTTTCTGATGACGAACGGGTGCAGGAAATCGCCAGACTGCTGGCCGGCGAGAACGTCAGTGCTCACGCAATTGCCAATGCCCGCGAACTTTTATGCACGCCATAAGTCAGAACAGCGCTGCAGCAAAAGCCTGCAGCTTGTGACAAGTTCTGCAGCGCAGCACTTTAATCTTGGCCGGCGCTTGCGGTATGATGCCGGTCACTTTGCTAACTAAAGCTGATAATGAAGAGAATTATGCGCGAGTTGACGTTAAAAAAAGCCGGAGCCTGGCTGTTTGCATCTGGCCTGATGCTGTCCGTGACAGCTTGCAGCAGCTGGATTTACCGGATAGATGTACCACAAGGTAACTTTCTGGAGCAAAAAGATATCGATAAGCTGCGCATCCAGATGAGCAAAGAACAAGTGCAATATGTGCTTGGCAACCCGGTAGCTGAAAACAGCTTCGAAGACAATACCTGGCACTACTTTTACTCGCTGCAAGGCGGCCGCGGTGACAATTTCAAAAAGCAGCTGGTGCTGAATTTTCAAAACGGCAAGCTGGCGAAAATGAGCGGTGATTTTGACGTACCAAAAGAATTTAACGTACCGCTCGATCAATAATTTAATCATCTTGCTGTACAGCAGAAACAATAAACCCGCCTGACCGCGGGTTTATTGTTTTTATGAGGCTGGTTAATTGATCAGCCCTGTCAATGCGAAGCCTCAGTATCGGCGTCGTCATAATCGCGGTTTTGATGCTGCTGTGGCCGGCCACCGGTGACTTTATCGGCCCGTCCCTCTTCTTTGGCCTTATCAGCGCGACGTTTGCGCATATCTTTCGGGTCGGCAATCAAAGGCCGGTAAATCTCAATGCGGTCGCCGGCAGCTAATTTATCGTCCAACCGCACAGTTCGGCTCCAGATCCCAACTTTGTGCTGCGTCAGGTCAATTTCCGGATACATCCGTAAAATCCCCGAACTTTCAATCGCCTGACGCACAGTGGCATCCACCGGCACACTGACACTGAGCAGCGACTGGCGCTGCGGCAGGGCAAAAGCCACTTCAATCAAAATCACATCAGCCATTAGACACTCCATAAACCTGTTTGGCTCTGTTGGTGAATGCCTGCACCATTGCGCCGGTCAGCTCGTTGAAAATCTTACCAAAGGCAAATTCGATTAACTTGCTGGAGAACTCAAACTCCAGTTCCAGCACCACTTTGCAGGCTTGGTCGTTCAGCGGTACAAAACGCCAGCCACCACGCAGAAATTTAAAAGGCCCATCGACCAGTTCCATGCCAATACGCTGAAATGGCTCTAAAGTATTGCGGGTAGTGAAACTTTGGGTGATACCGGCTTTGCTGATATCCAGCCGCGCCGTTTGCTGCTGTTCAGTAGCGCTCAGCACAACAGCATGACTGCAGCCCGGTAAAAATTGCGGATATGACGGAACATCATTAACCAGTTGATACATCTGTTGGCAGCTGTAAAAAACCAGCGCGCTGCGCTCAATTTGTGGCATACTCACTCCCCTGGATCAGGTCGGCGATTGTAACAGATCCTGCCCCTGTCACAAGTTTTCACGGCAGCAACACAAGCTGTGTTGTGTAGGCCCGCAAGTCTTCTCTGAGTTAGCATGACTAAGAAAAAAAACCAAAATGAGGGCGGCACTATCGCCCTGAACCGCAAAGCCCGCCACGAATATTCGCTCGAAGATCGCTTCGAAGGCGGGATGGCCCTGCAAGGCTGGGAAATCAAAAGCATCCGTCAGGGTAAAGTCAATATCGCCGACTCCTACGTCATTATCAAAGACGGCGAGGCGTATTTATTCGGCGCTGTGATCCAGCCACTGAACAGCGCCTCCAGCCATGTAGTCTGCGACCCTGAGCGCTCGCGCAAGCTGCTGCTGAATAAACGCGAAATCAACAAACTGATTGGCGCCAAAGAACGTGAAGGTTACACCATGGTGGCGACGGCCATGTACTGGAAAGGCCCCTGGGTCAAACTAGAGTTCTATCTGGCGAAGGGTAAACGCGAATTCGACAAACGCGACGACATTAAAGACCGCGACTGGTCGCGTGAAAAAGAACGGATGATGAAACATTCTAAGCGTTGATTTTGTACTTCAGGGCTTGAAACTGGTGAATTCGTCACCATTTAGTTGTTAAGTAGCACAGAAAGGCAGCAAAGCACAAAAGCAAGGCTTGCTGCAAAGTACTGCAGGGCATAGAATGCTCAAGTTACTGAAGCGTTCGCTTCACGAAGAATTCGGGGCTGATACTGGATTCGACGGGATTCACGAACTCCTAAGTGCATGCCGAGGGGCGGTTGGCCTCGTAAAAAGCCGCAAAAAAGTAGTCGCAAACGAC
>SSFI01000062.1 GCA_008015325.1 Rheinheimera sp. | reverse complement strand
CTGAACTGCGGGTAGCGTTTTTGCAGCCGGATGAGCAACAGGGCTATAAAGTCCGCTGGTTTTTACCGGGCCGGTTACCGCCGCTGGAAAGCGCTTTTGCCCTGACGGTGCATAAATCACAAGGCTCGGAATTTCAGCATGCGATTTTACTGTTGCCACCGACCGACAGCCCGGTGCTGACGCGTGAACTGATTTATACCGCCATTACCCGGGCGAAAAGCCGGTTCAGTTTGTATCTGACTGACTGGCAGGTGCTCGGCGGCGCGATAAACCGGCGGATTGTGCGTCACGGCGGTTTACGGCTGGATTAGCGGCGTGGGAGCGCTGCCATCGGCCGCCAGTAAATCACTTTGTTGCATCTGGGCACAAAACCACTGGATAAACTGATTAATCTGTTGCTGCTGCTGGCCGCCGGGCCGGTAGTGCAGCTGATATTGGCCCCAGGGCAGCTGGTAGCGCCACTGTAGCAAGGCTTTTAAGGTGCCGGCGCGCACCGCATCGCCGGCCATCCAGCTATTGCTGAGCGCAATACCCTCGCCACTGCTGACTGCTTTGGTCGCCAATAATGCCAGACTCACTTGCCGCTGCTGCAGTGTCGCGGGGGCACTCAGCTGCATCTGCTGACGCCACAGTTGCCAGTCTTGTCCCTGTTCTGAGCTGTACAGCACGGCCTTAAATACCGATGCCGGGTCCTGCAAATCAAGCTGCTGATACTGCGCCGGACTGCAGACCGGAAACCACCATTCTGGCCGCAGCGCCACTGTGGCAAAACCGGACGGGCAGGGCCAGGTGCCGAGAATTAGATCAAACTGGCCGGCGTCCAGGCTGGCGGCGTTGGATTCCATATGTAACAGCGTTTCGATATGCGCATAAGCGCTGCGAAAAGCATTGAGCCGCGGCGCCAGAAATTCCACCGCAATCGAGGTCTGCGCCGCAATCGCCAGGCGCCTTCCCGGTTGCTGCACTAAATGCTGACAGACCGAACGCATGCGGAAAAAACTCTCCTGCAACACCGAAAACAAAGTGGCGCCTTGTTCAGTCAGCGCCAACGGCTGCTGTTTGCGGTTAATCAACACGCAGCCAAGCTGCTCTTCCAGCAAACGGACCTGATGCGAAATCGCGCTTTGGCTGACAAAGAGTTCCTGCGCAGCCGCGCTAAAGCTCTGTAAGCGGGCAGTAGCCTCAAAAGCCTGCAGTGCTTTGAGGGGGGGCAATACTTGCATGTGTATGAATCCAATTCATGGTGTGGTGAAATCATATCATTTAAATTCATGTTGCGGGCTTGGCATACTGACAATCACGAAGCGGTTTTATTGAATTTTCCAAAGGAGTTTTTGTAAATGTCGCAACCATCGATAACAAATGCCAGTCGTCAGATTGGCGGCGCCGACCCGGCGCAGGTATTAGCAAGTCTGACCGATATGCGCGCAGGCGTCAGCCCCATTGCATTGCCGGAATATCAGGCCCGAATGCAGCGCGCCTGTGCGCTGATGCGTGAGCAGAATATCGCCGCTTTGTATTTAAATGCCGGTAGCAGTCTGTTGTATTTTACTGGCACCGCCTGGTACGCCAGCGAGCGACTGGTCGGCGCCATTCTGACCGCAGACGGCGTACTCAAATACATAGCGCCGGTGTTTGAAATCGGCACTTTGTCAGAATATCAGCAAATCAAAGCTGAAGTAGTCGGCTGGGAAGAAGACGAAAACCCCTATCAATTGCTGCTTGCGACTTTACGCAACTTGGGTGTAGCGGCTGATGCGCGGGTGGGCCTTGATGAAAGCTGTGCCTTTTTTATCGTTGATGCATTGCAGCAACTTGCACCTTCACAACAGTTTATCAACGCAGCCGCTGTGACAGCTGCATGCCGGCGGCAGAAATCGGCAGCCGAAATTGCCATAATGCAGCGGGCCATGGATATGACGCTGACGGTGCATCAGGCGGTGGCGCAAATCTTAAAACCCGGCATCAGTACGCTGGAAGTCGAAGCCTTTATTAACGAAGCACACCGCCGCGTCGGTGCCACGGGCTCGTATTTTTGTATTGTGCTGTTTGGCGAAGCCACGGCCTACCCGCATGGCGTCAAAGATCCGCAGTATCTGCAAACTGGCGATATGGTGCTGATTGATACCGGTTGTCGCCTGCACCATTATGTCTCCGACATTACCCGCAGTTATGTGTTTGGCGAGCCGACCGAACGCCAGCGCGCCATCTGGAATCTGGAAAAACAGGCGCAGGCGGCGGCTTTTGCGGCGGCTCAGCCGGGTGTGGCTTGTGGGGCGGTCGATGATGCGGCCCGCGCAGTGCTCACTGCGGCAGGCCTTGGCCCTGACTACCGGCTGCCGGGGCTGCCACACCGCACCGGCCATGGCATTGGTCTGGACATCCACGAATGGCCTTATCTGGTGCGCGGTAATGCACTGCTGCTGGCCGAGGGCATGTGTTTTTCCAATGAACCGATGATTTGTATCCCCGGTGAATTTGGCGTGCGGCTGGAGGACCATTTCTACATGACGCCAACCGGGCCGCGCTGGTTTACTGAACCGGCGTTTTCCATCATAGATCCGTTTGGCTGGCAGCAGGCTTAACCGCTGCTGTGCAGAAAGGCCGGAAAGTAGTTGGACGGACAGGGAAAAGTCCGGATAATAACCACCAATTTCAGTATTGATTGGAGTCAACATGGATTGGTGGTTGTTAATTCAGGCCTTTATTATGGGGATTGTCGAAGGCCTGACCGAATTTTTGCCGGTCTCCAGTACCGGCCATTTGATAGTCGTTGGTGATTTAATCGGTTTTCATAATGATGGCCGGGTGTTTGAAATTGCGATCCAGCTCGGCGCTATTCTGGCGATTGTGTTTGAATACCGGCAGCGTTTTATCGGCGTCGCCACCGGCATCGTCAGTGAACCTAAAGCGCAGCGTTTTGTGCTGAATCTGCTGGTAGCGTTTTTACCGGCCGCTATTGTCGGTCTGATGTTTATCAAGACCATCAAGTTTTATCTGTTTAATCCGATCTCAGTGGCGGTGATGCTGATTGTCGGTGGCCTGATTATTCTGTGGGCCGAACGTCGCACTCATCAGGTGCGGGTGCATGATGTCGACGATATGACGCTGCTGGATGCCTTTAAAGTCGGCTGCGCGCAAATGGTGTCGATGATCCCGGGTACCTCGCGTTCCGGCGCTACTATCATAGGCGGGTTGTTTATTGGCCTGGACCGCAAAGTTGCTGCCGAGTTCTCGTTTTTCCTCGCAGTACCGACCATGTTTGCCGCTACCTTCTACGATGTCTATAAACACCGCGATTTACTGCATCTGGACGACGCGCCGATGTTTGCTGTCGGTTTTATTACGGCCTTTATCAGTGCGCTGCTGGCGGTGCGGACGCTGGTGCGTTTTGTCGCCAATCACAGCTATGAGATTTTCGCCTGGTACCGCATCGCCTTTGGCGGGCTGATTTTATTGTCCTGGCAACAGGGCTGGGTCAGCTGGGAACTGCCGTCTTAAGCACCGTGTGACCAACAAAAAAGCCGCCCCGGTTCGTTGTAACGAGGGGCGGCTTTTTATTTTCACTAGGGTCAATCAGGCTTTTAATTTCAGCATTTCAAAGAAATGTGCCCGGGTCTTTTGCGAGAAGAAGATAAAGAAAAACGAGGCGTAGGCATAAGATATCAACGTGGCCCAGGCGGCGCCTTCAATGCCCATACGCGGAATGAGCAGAAAGTTCAGAGCCACGTTCAGCAAAGCACCAACACCATGGCTGAGCAGGCTTAGCGGCTCGTTGCCGGTGATGATCAAGTGCTGGCTGATCAGTGCCCGCACAAAGACAAAACAGCCGGCCCAGACATGGATTTGCAGTACAGTGGTCGAGTCGGTAAATTGCTCGCCGTAAGCAAATAGCATGATCCAATAAGCACTGAGGGTCATCAGGATCGAAATCGCCAGCGCCAGACCAAAAAATTGCAGGCCCCGCCGGCGCAGGATCAGCAGATATTGTGGCCAGCTTTGTTCAAAAGCTTTGAGTAAATCGGGGTAATAACGTGCGGCTAAAGTGACCGGGATCACGTACCAAAGTTCTGAGATGCGCGCTACTGCGGTATATTGGCCCGTCGCCGCGACGCCGAGCATACTTTCGATCATCACAGTGTCGATTTTCAGGTATATCACTGAAACTATGCCGGAGACCCAGAGCCAGGATGATCGTTTCAGTAAAGCTTTGCCGGCAGGCCAGTCGAAAAATTGCCAGTGCCAGCGGGCATCGGTCGGCGCGTAGCGGCGATACCAATAATATTGTGCGGCGCCGGTAAGCAGAAATTCGATGCCGACTATCAGCAACAAAAAACTGATGCCGTAGCCCTGCAGCAGCCCCCAAATTCGCACCACTAATGTCAGTGCAGACACCGCGATTTTAGCCAGCGCCACAGCGCGGAAATGGCCCAGATAGTTTTGCTGATATTCAAACAAAATCAGCGCAAAAAAGCTCTGCAGCATAAACAGCGTAGCGATTTGCCATGGACCTGCGGCAAAGTAATGCGGGTAAAACAGCATAAAACCGGCGATCATCAGCAGACCAAACACGCCGCCGGCGATGATGCGCAGCCAGACCGCCGTCTGCAGAAATTGCATGGCTTTGACCGGATCACTCTGGCTGCTGGCCATTTTTTGCACCAGATTGTTCATGCCAAGGTTGGTCAGCGGGGCAAGAAAGGCAGTCCAGACCATGACCAGGCCATAAGTTCCGAGCGCTTCGGCTCCTAACATGCGCGCGACCATAAAAGTCACCAGCGCACCGGCACCTAAACGGAAAAAGCGTTCAATCAATAAGATGACTGAACGCGCAGCCAATAATTTACGGATTTTGTTTAGCACGTTGTCTGGCTTTATAACGTTTGATGGCTCGGGTGATCCGCCAGATGTATTGCAGTGACATTGAATACAGGGCAAAAATCAGCAGGAATAACAACAACATGATGAGGTCTGGCACCATCAGGTATTCACCGACTACGCCGATGGTGGCGAGCATTGAGGCCAGTGTGGTTATGACCACCAGCGCCTGACGTGAATTGAGCCCCAACCGCAGAAAGATGTGATGCAAATGTTCGCGGTCAGCCATAAAAGGCGACTGACCTTTGCGGATGCGGCGGATCATAATTGCCACCATATCCATCAGCGGCACCGCAATCACCCACAACGCTGTGACAGGCCTGAAGCTGGCGCTATCGCTCTGACTGCCGATAATCAACAGCCAAATCACCGACAGACCAATCAGCATACTGCCGGCGTCGCCCATAAAAATTTTGCCTTTGCCTTTGCCGACTAAATCGAGGTTAAACATCAGGTAGGGGATCAGGGCAAATACCAGCACCATCGGTAACACCGCGTGTTCGAGCTGGCCACCGATGCCCATCATCAGCGTCAGCGAGACAAAACTGACACCGCTCAGCATACCGGCCAGGCCATCAATGCCATCGATCATATTAAAAGCGTTGATGGCGGCGATGACTGCAACCACGGTAAATGGGATACCGACATAACCAAGACTGACGGCACCAAGACCAAATAAATCGCCCAGATCGGCGACATAAAGTTGAAGACCATACATCATCACGAGCGCGATAATCACTTGAGCGACCAAACGCAATTTCACGCTTAAATCGAGGAAATCGTCAAAGACACCCAGAATGACGATAGTGCCGCCGCACAGCAGGTAATACCAATGGGTATCGCCGGGCAGACCAAAATAACTTAAGGTCAGCGCTACACCGGTAAACACCGAAATGCCGCCAATCAGCGGAATTGCGCCGACATGCTGTTTGCGGCCATGAGGTTTGTCGACCAGACCAATCCGGTTGGCGACCGGGATCAGGATAAAAATGGCTAAAAGTGTTAACACAAATGTGGTGACAAATAGCACCATATGTTCGCGCATAGGCAGATCCCGCTAAGTCTTTGTTGTTCTTGTTGGTCTTGGTGTGGTCTTCGGCGATTATAGGTGAACAACCTTGCGCTGACTATCAGGGGTATGTGAAATCAGCAGCTTAACTGCGCTTTATTTCAGCAGTTGTGATAAAACTGCCAGAGCACGCTGGCATACAGGTTGTGAGTCCCGCCATTTTACCAGTATGATCAGTGAACTATCCGAATTGCAGGTGCGATTAATGCTGCAACGTCTGTTAATTCTCACGAATATGGGCCCAAAACCCTCGGCGCCGTTTCAGGGCGTGTTTGTCCGTAATCAGGTCGCGGCGCTTGCCGCCTTGCAGCCCGCTTATTTCCAGATGGAATGGCAGAGTGATCGGATGCCGTGGCGTTTGTTGCGATATCCGATTTTTTGGCTGCAGTTTGTCTGGCGTTTTGTGTTCAGTGCACAGAAGTTTGACATCTTGCATGTGCATTTTTTCTATCCAACTATCTGGCTGGCGCTGACTTACCGTTACTTGCGTAATCCGAAGGCCAAGATTGTAGTCACCTGCCATGGCACTGATATTTACGCCTATCAGCCGGAATCCCGCTGGTATAAAGCGGCAGCAGCCCGGGTTGATCAGTGGATTTTTGTCAGTGAGCAGCTTCGTCAGCGTTTTTTCCGTCACGATTTGCGGGCAGAAGTGTTGCCGGCCGGCATTCATGCCGTGTTTGGTACTGTGAAGGCTCTGCCTTCAACAGATAAAGATATCGATGTGCTCTATGTTGGTACCCTGGATTTTAATAAAGGCATGGACCGGTTGATTGCTTTATTACCGTTACTCGCCGGCAAAAAGGTCGTGGTGATTGGCCATGGCTCCTGGCATGACAAACTGCAGGCCGCCGCCAGCCAATATCCGCAATTGCAGCTGGTGGCAGCGCAAGACGCTGAGCAGTTAAAAGACTACTATCAGCGCAGCCGGGTTTTTGTCAGTTTATCCCGTAACGAGTCCTTTGGCCTGGTGATGACCGAGGCCATGGCTTGCGGTACCCCAGTCGTTGCGACCGTCACAGATGGTTCCAGTATGCAGGTGCGCGACAGCGAAAACGGCTATCTGGTCAGTGCCGAAACCGAGCCGGCGCTGGTGAGCCGGCTAGCAGAAAAAATTCAGTTGCTGTTAAGTTTGCCGGCAGCAGATTATCAGCGACTGCAGCAGTCTTGTCAGACCAGTGCTGAACCTTATTTGCTCGACAAGATCGCAGACCGATTAACCGCAATATATCAGCAGCTGGATACAGCTGCTGTGGCAAGCCCGGAGTGATGAAGATGCAACAACCTGAAGTGGTCAATGTCGGTGGTCTGGATGTGATGGCATTTGCCAGCATGCAGCAGCTGGTGGAGTTTATCGTGCATGACGATGGCACTGTCTTTGCCGGTTCTGCCATCGCCATCAATCCGGAAAAAGTGATGAAAGCGCGCGAAGATGCCGCGCTGAAAACGATGCTCAATCAAGCTGAGATCCGCTATGCCGACGGCATGGGTGTGGTCAAAGTGATGCAAAAGAAATTGCGCCGTCACGTCGAACGGGTGCCCGGCTGTGAAACCTGGGAAGCCATCATGTACCGGGCGGCCAGTAAAAAAGTGCCGGTGTTTCTGGTCGGTGCCAAACCGGAAGTGTTGCAACAAACCCGTGACAAACTAATTGCTGCCGGCGTGAATGTGGTCGGTGCGCAGGACGGTTATTTCAAAGACGAAGCGGCATTGCTGAACCAAATTCAGCAGAGCGGTGCCCGTATTATCACTATTGCGATGGGCTCGCCTAAACAGGAACTGCTGATCGAAAGGGCGAAAAAAGTGATTCCGGAAGCCTATTTTATGGGCGTTGGCGGTACCTACGATGTGTTTACCGGTAACGTGAAACGTGCGCCTGAGCTGTGGTGCCGGCTCAACCTGGAATGGGCGTATCGTCTGCTCAGTCAGCCAAGCCGGATTAAACGGCAATGGAGTCTTGTGGAATATCTGTGGCTTTATCTGACTGGCAAGTTATAGAATCGATTGGATGAAAAGCCTCCTGCCAACCCATTGACTGAGAGCGATATTTTGACCGCTGCAACGCCTGAATCTGCTGGACACCCAGCGCCGCTGATAAGCGTATATATGCCAACCTATAACCGCAGTGAGATGATGCAGCGCGCCGTCAACTCAGTGCTGGCGCAGGATTATCCGAATTTTGAATTGCTGATTGTCGATGATTGTTCGCCGGACAATACCTGGCAGGTTTTGAACGAGCTGTACGGCGAGCATCCGCAAATCCGTTTGTTCCGGCAGGAAAAAGGTCAGGGCGCCTGTGCCGCCCGCAATATGGCGATCAAAGCAGCCGCCGGTGAGTTTGTTACCGGCATTGATGATGACGACGAATTTCTGCCAAACCGGCTGTCCAGCATGATGGCTGCCTATGACGACCAGTATTCCTGTGTAGTCACCGGCTATTTCTGGGACTATGGTTCGGTGCGAAAAGCCTTATACACCGAACAGAAAATTATCCGGTTACCGGAAGTGCTGGACGCGCATTGTCTGTCCAATCAGGCGTTAGTGCGGACCAGTCGGATGCTGGCGCAAGGCGGCTTTGATGAAACCCTGGCCGCGTTTCAGGATTATGATATGTGGCTGCGGATGGTGGCGGCTTATGGTCCGGCACTGCGGCTGGCGGAGCCGACTTATGTAGTCCATGTCGGCCATGAACTGGGTCGCATCACCACATCGCCAAAGCGGCTTAATGCACAGGCGCAATTTGTCGAGAAACACCGGCACCTGATGAATGACCGTAACTTGCATAATCAGGCGTTTTACCGACGCACTATGCAGCAGGAACCGTTATCGCTTGGTGAATTGCTCAGTTCCTGCCGTTACGGTCTGGTGGAAACCAAAGTACGTTATTACCTGAAACATCGCATGTTGTGGCTGATTAAAGTCAGAAAGCAGTTGTTATCAAAAGGCATTAAAGGCTTATTTGGACCCAAATGATGTTAGCAACCGAAGTTGAATTCAGTGGTCAGCTGTATCTGGTGATGCGCCGGCTGAAGTGGTGGCTGTTAGTGGTGGCTGCTGCCTGTGCCTTGGGCGGGGCTTTTTATGCCAAACAGCACCGGCTGGCTGCCAGCAGCCAAGGGCATTTTTCTTTATCCGAGACGCGGGTCAGCTTGCTGGCGGCGGATTATCGCGCCATCGCGGCCAATACTCAGCTGTTTATCGGCGCGCTGGAAGTTGATGAACTGGCCCGTTTTAGTTTGCTGATGGACAGCAGCACCGTTTGGTCACAGTTATGGCAGGATGCAGACTGGTGTAAAAATCAGCCGAAGCTCTGTGCCCGTACTGCCGATGAAGCAGCGGCCCTGACCAAAATCTGGCAGCCGGCTTTTTCGCAGGAACATAAACGCCGTGGCAACTTATTGTTTTTCCGGTTAAAAGCGCAAGAACCAGCCTTGGCAGAAGCAGTCCTCAAGCAGTTAATCCGTCAGGCAGAAGCGCTGGACCAGCAAACCCGGCTGCAGACCTTGCAGCAACAGCAACAGCAATTGCTGCAGGCGATGGAACAGGCCACTACAGTGGGCGAGCGCTCTTTGCTGGCGCAGCAACTGGACCAGAATCTTGCGGCACAGAATTTATGGCGTCAGGGTTATTACCCGGCTTTAAAACCGGTGGCAGCTTTGCAAACACAGGCTGCTAAATCGCCGTCTCTGCTGCTGAGCGCTATTGCCGCTGCGTTATTGGGGACTTTATTGGCCCTGACGCTGGCTTTGTTATTCCTGCGCCGATGAACCAGATCTCTTGCCAGAGCGCCTCACCAAGTCTGTTGCAGCCGCAGGTCCGTTCACTGGATTTGCTGATCCTGTTGCTGGTGAAAACTTATCTGCTGGTCGATGCGCTGCAGGGCTTTTTACAGCAACAGTGGGCGCTTAATCTGCCGTTATCCGCCGGCTATAAATCCGCGCTGATGCTGTTGATGTTGCTGAGCTGTGGTCTGACGATGGGACGGCGTATTGTAATGTTACCCGCTCTGCTGCTGTTGCTTCTGGTGGGGCCAGTGCTGAGCTTTTTCACCCTGGGGCATAGTGCCGGTTTGTCTTACGATATCGGCATGGCGCTGAAGCTAGTTGCGCCGTTACTCGCCGCCTGGTATTGCTATGGCTTGTGCCAGCGCGACGCGGCGCTGGCCTGGCACAATCTGCATCAGCTGATGTGGTTTGGTTTTGCGATTATTGTCATCAATTTAGCGCTGGGGCGGCTCGGGTTTGGCCTGTCGGCTTATTTGCCGAGTGACTACTTTCCCGACCAGCAGCTGGGGTCTAAAGGTTTCTTCAAAGCTACGAACGAGTTATCTGCGTTATTGCTGGTGTTCAGTGCCTATCTGTTCGCCTGGTACTGGCCGCGGCAGAAAATCATTTTTGTGATAGTACTGGCGCTCAGCCTGTTTTGCAGCAGTACTTTGCTGACCAAAACCGGCAACGCCGGTGTGTTGTTATTAGCTATTTTTATCCCGCTATTACAGGCGCGGGCGCAGTGGCTGTCACATCGCCGTTTGATCCAGCTGGTGATGGTTGCGGGTGTGATGCTGTTATTACTGCTGGCCTGGCAGTTACCAGCGGTTCTGCCTTATCTGCCGCTATCGGAGAAACAACAATTCGTGTTGGCCCAGCAAGGTGCCATCGGCATCGTGCTGTCCAATCGCGACTTGTTTGTCGCCGAGAACTGGTTTTATGTTGAGCGTTATTTCCCGGACTGGCAGCAGTTGCTCGGTGTGGGCAACGCTGGTCTGGCGTTATATAGCAGCAAGCCGCTCGCTGAAATCGACCCGGCCGATTTGTTTATCTGGTTTGGTATGGCAGGGCTTAGCTGGTATGCATTGTGGTTTGGCGGTGTGATCCGGCTGGCAGTTGAGGCCTGGCGCCAGGCGCCACAGTCGGTCGCGGCCGGCGTGTTGATGCTGAATATTTTGCTGCTGGTGGTCGCTTCGATGGCTGGCCATGTCCTGACCTCTGGCATGTTATGGATCCCCTGGGGCATGCTCAATGGCGCCTTTTTATTGTGGCAAACTACTGCGGACGCAGCATCGCCGGAGGCTGGTCATGCTGCGTAGTGATTTTGTCCGCAAGCTGATGAGTAACAGCGTGGCGCAGGGCCTGAATTTTGGCTCACGCTGGCTGCTGAATCTGGCGCTGGCCCGGCATCTGCTTGAGCAGGAATTTGGCGTGTTCAGCTTTATTTATATGCTGGCTAACCTGTTTTTCCCGGCGATTGCCTTTGGTGCCAATTTCTATCTCATTCATCATGCGGCGCAGCAGCGTCATATCAGTCAGTTGCTGCAAAGCCTGCGTATTAGTCTGTTAGTGTTTAGCGTGTTAACCATCTGCAGTGCTTTGTTGCTGTGGTGGACTGATGCGGAGTTATCCTGGACTTTATATCTGCTCAGCTTGCTGATTGGCCTCAGCTGGGCGCTGAACCAGGCCTGTTTCAGTTATTTAAAAGGTGCACAGCAGTTTGCACTGGAAGTGCGCAGTCAGCTCGTCAGTGTGGCCTTGACGCTGTTGCTGGTGGTGGCGATTTTTGCCGGCAGTTTCAGTCATACTGCGCCGGTGTTACTACTGATTTTACTGATCAGCTTCTTCCCGCTGTTAACCGCTCTGCGCGCCTTGCTGCCCGAGTACCGGCAGTGGCGGGGTGATGTACAGGGAGAAACGCCAGGCTTATGGCAACAGCTGAAACAACGTTTCAGCTATGCCTGGCATGATGTATTTGCCATTTACCTGACCAATATTCCTTTTGTCTTTCTGGCGCTGTTCAGTAGTTTGCTGGCGCTTGGCCAATTTCGTAAGGCCTTTGTGCTGTTTATGCCGGTGACATTGTTACCGGTCGTGTTTTCCCAGGTACTGCTGTCAAAGCTCAGTCACCAGCGCTTGCTGGACGATAAAATCCGTTTGTTTAAGCGGGTGTTTTTGTATAGTTTTCCGCTGCTGAGCCTGCCGTATTTTGTGCTGTTGCTGGCTTGCCCATGGCTTTATCCCTGGTTATTAGCCGAGCCGCTGAACGCGCAGGCGCAACTCATTTGCACCCTGGTGGTACTGACCTTGTGGCTGACTTTATTAAAGACATATTTCGAAGTCTGGATCACGGCACTGGGCTTAAATAAATGGCGGGCGGTCAGTGTGACCGTGGTGGCGCTGCTGGGTTCTGCAGCTTATTTAGTCGCGAATAATCAGCTGAGTGCTGAAATCGCCGCCTGGATCTTCTTTTCGACCAATGCTCTGGCAGTGCTGTCGCTGATGGGGCTGAGTATGCCTGCGGTACGCAAGTACCGGCGTCGTCAGCCATAAAACAGCGCAGGTTACGACCTCAGTTGGCAGAAATGCAAAAGGCGGGTAAACCCGCCTTTTGCATGTTTCTGCATGAAACAGCTGTTATTGGCCGACCACGTTGATGACAGTTTTACCGCTGAAATCACAGTTGGCAAAAGCTTTGTGTTTGACCAGGATCACGATGATATCTGCCGCGAGGCCTTGCTCAATCGACACCAGCTGCGCTTTGCTGTTCAGCTTATTAGTGCTTTCGACATTCGGCTCCACCGCCAGAACTTTGCCTTCGTAAGCATCAGCCAGTTTGTTGACGATATGCAGCGCCGGGCTTTCCCGCAGGTCGTCGATATCCGGCTTGAACGCCAGACCAAAACAGGCTACTGAAGGTTTATTCAGTGCGTGGTTAGCGACCGTAGTCATGACTTTTTGCAGGACCCATTCCGGTTTAAAGTCATTGACTTCACGGGCGGTGCGGATGAGGCGTGCCTGTTCTGGTGCTGAATGCACGATAAACCATGGGTCGACTGCGATACAGTGACCGCCGACGCCTGCACCTGGGGTCAGGATGTTGACGCGCGGGTGGCGGTTGGCCATCCGGATCAGTTCCCAGACGTTGATGTTGAGCTTGTCACAGATCAGCGACAGTTCGTTGGCAAACGCGATGTTGACGTCACGGAATGAG
Source organism: Rheinheimera sp. (assembly GCA_008015325.1). Classification (GTDB taxonomy): domain Bacteria; phylum Pseudomonadota; class Gammaproteobacteria; order Enterobacterales; family Alteromonadaceae; genus Pararheinheimera. Next base: position 33,999 of record SSFI01000062.1, on the reverse strand, counting down.
TTCTCTGTCAGTTTTGACATCTCCGCAGTACGCGCATCTGTTTCCAGCAGTTCACCGGCGACGAAAGTGCGGTACAGCTGTTTCGCCAGCTCAGAACAGGCCGGAGTCAGGCCACCGACGATGCGGTCATTGGAGATCAGTTCCTGCACCACTTTGCCTGGTAAGACCCGCTCCGGGCAGTAGGCAACATGGATGTCCGGGCTGTTTGAATCTGTGGGTAAAGTCAGATCAGGGCGGACTTCTTTAATCCATTTGCACATTAATTCGGTCGTGCCAACCGGGCTGGTAGATTCAAGCACGACCAGATTGCCTTTTTGCAGTACTGGCGCAATGGATTTGGCTGCTGCTTCAACATAAGACAAATCTGGCGATAAATCGTCAAAAAATGGTGTTGGCACTGCAATCATAAAAGCATCAGCTGCAGCCGTTTTGGTTTGCGCTGACAGATAACCACCGGTGACCGCGGCGTTAACCAATAAATCCAAATCCGGTTCGATAATATGAATTTTGCCCTGATTGATAGTGTCGACCGCGTGTTGATTCACATCGACACCGATAACCCGCAGTTTGCGCGAGGCCAGCATGGCAGCTGTAGGTAAACCGATATAACCCAAACCGATGACTGAAACAGTCTTAAACATAGCGTCACTCCGATTGTTTGCTATTTTTCGCTTATGGTATCACAGCTTAAGGCTGGCGCACCTTGCTGCGCCAGCCCTGAACAGCATTTTTCTGCGTAAACACTGCTTGTTTCTGCATCGGGGCAACTTCATACTAACGGCTGTATATTGGCAGTCGGAGTGGCTGGTGAAAGACCTGATTGAACCTTTTTTATATCCGCACAATTTATTCTTTTGGGGCTTACTGGTCGCCGCGGTCCGTTACCGGAAATGGGGCTTGTGGCTGTTGCTTGGCTGGTTTTATCTGTTTGGCAATGGCTGGGTCGCGAATCAGGTGCGGGATTGGTATAACGCCGAAGTGGCGTCGACGGCTTTTCCGGCGGATTTTAACGGTAATTTTGTCTTACCCGGCTGTGGCGGCGATGAAAACAACATTCCGGATTGCGCTAAAGCCCGTCTGACGCAACTGGCGCAACTGGTAAATCAGACCTCGCATGAGGCGCCGCTGATTCATATCACGACTTTGCATTGTCAGCCTTATCTGGATTATCTGCGGCCGCTGCTTAACCGCCAGACCCGCTTAGACTGTTTCCATGGCGGCGCGACGACTTATCATGAGTTTTATACGCTGAACAGCCGGCTTGATCATCAGGTCCCGTTGTGGTTTGTCACCAGTGATTATCACGCCTATCGGGTGCATAAGCTGGCATTACAATATGGCTTCAGTGCCAAAGTGTACGCCGCACCGAGCTCCACCTTCAGGCCAGTGAATTGCGGCACCGTTTGTTTTCTGACAGTCAATCTGTCGAATTTTGACCTGTTCGCTAAACTCAGCGCCGAGATGTCCAGCTTTTATGTTTACCGGCTGACCAAGAGTTTTACCGACTGGTCGAAATGAAGTGGCAAATAGTAAACCCGGCACTTTTTGAAGACACAAAAAAATCCACCGCATTGCGGTGGATTTTTTTAGCAAAACAGCACTGATGACTATTTATTGCCGCGGGCAATAATTTCCTGCGCCATCAGGTCAGCCACCAGATTGGTCGGCTGACCGCTTTGTTCGGCACGGCTGAAGATGGTCAGCAGCGTGTCGTAAATCGCCAGCACTTGCTTGGTTGACTGCGCTTCGTCATAACCTTCTGGCCGGATCTCCATCGACACGTTGATAATACCGCCGGCGTTGATAACATAATCCGGCGCATACAAAATGCCTTTTTGCCGCAGTAAATCACCATGACGGGCTTCTTTCAGCTGATTGTTCGCGCAACCGGCGACAATAGCGCATTGCAGACGTGGCAGGGTATCGTCATTGATGGTCGCGCCCAGCGCGCATGGGGCATACACGTCGCATGCTACGTCATAAATGGCATCAAGGCCGACTGCTGTAGCGCCAAACAGGCTGACGGCGCGGTCTACTGCGGCCTGATTGATGTCAGTGACAATCAGCTTAACGCCTTCTTTGTGCAGGTGTTCACATAAATAGAAGCCGACACTGCCAAGACCTTGCACTGCAACAGTACGGCCTTTAAGGTCGTCACTGCCAAACTTATGTTTGACGGCCGCTTTGATGCCACGGTATGTACCGAGGGCTGTGAATGGACCTGGGTTGCCGCTTTTTCCTTCCAGACCGGCAACATAAGGCGTTTCCTGATTGACGATGGAAATATCCGCCGTAGTGATATTGACGTCTTCGGCGCTGATGTAGCGGCCACTCAGTGCATGTACATACTGGCCGAATTTACGAAACAGGGCTTCAGATTTAATGGTTTTGGCATTGCCAATAATGACCGCTTTGCCTCCGCCAAGCGGCAGACCAGCCATGGCATTTTTATAGGTCATGCCACGGGATAACCGCAACACATCGACCAGGGCTTCGTCATCAGACACATAATCCCACATCCGGCAACCGCCACAGGCGGGTCCTAATGCAGTGCTGTGGACGGCGATAATTGCTTTGAGCCCCGTCGCCGGGTCACTGCAAAATACGACTTGTTCATGGTTGTCAAACTCAGGGTGGTTAAATACTGCCACTTTCTTATGCTCCGATTTATGCCAGAAAAGTTCTGGGGTAGGGCCGGTTTTTCGCGGCGGAATTTACCATTTCGCCAGCACTTGCGCTATCAAATCTGGCAATAATAAACTGGTCATTCCAGTCGATTGTCGACAATATTTGTTGATGGTTGCGAAATCTGCTGTGCTGACTTAAAGTGCGGGTTCAGTTCTTTTGCAGGTATGTAGTATGGACAAGCAACAACAAAATAACGAGCCAATGACCGAGCAGCAAACCAGCGAATGGGTTCGTGCGCAATTTCAGAAGGCCAATTTATTTTTAGCAGAGCAGGGTGTGGTCATGGACACTGTTGCTGTGCAGGAATCCAGATATTTGCCGCCTTTTGTCGCTGTCTGGAAGATCAATGGGATTGATCGTAAGAGTTATTGGGCGATCACCGGCGATTTACCGACAGATGTGATGGCACTCAGTGGTGCCGCGAATGCACGTGAAGCGCTGCGGGCCTTCTCATTCCGCTGGCAAATGCAGGCGCAGCAGCTGATGGAAGCTGGTGTACAGGACCAAACCGGTGCTGATTATGTGAAGTTACTGATCAGCCGTGCGGAGCAGATTTATCAGTTGTTTGAAGCGGACGACTTCTGGAACAGTCAGCCGGTTTGATAGCAAACCTGGCCGAGATCGAGTGAGCTGCAGATCAGTCAACATCAGATGACCGATCTGCTGTAGTCACGCATGACGTTGGACTGAACCCTCAACGCCACAAGTCGATATCCCTCTGGTTTTTATTCAACAAAATACCAATAGCCCAGATTAATCAGCTCAGTCATTAACGCAGCTTTATTGGCATCAGCAGCGATCCACTGGCACGCCTCTTCATCCAGCTGCACCTGTTCTGACAATAACTGCACCAATGGCAGCGCTTCGGCAGGCAGCGTGATGGTCAGGCCATTGATAAATAACTGGATATCGGCGTCGATATGTGCCTGGTGGTAACAAATCCGCAGCCCGCCCAAACGGCCTAAAACTGAACCTTCAGCCAGGTATTCGATGATTTCGTCAGCTGCATAGTGCGGCTCGGGTTCGCTGGCATCCAGCTCATGTTTGGCATGGCTGATATACTGGCCGAAATAGCTCGCCAGTAAAGTGCGGTTATTAACCAGTCCGAGCAACAATTGTTGCACCTGATCCAAGTCGGCGTCACTGATGCGGCCGATATCGCTGACCGGCAAGCGATGTGGATCTGTATAACGGGCACCGCTCTGGTCCTGCTCAATCAGAAAATCGGCAAGGCCGGTCAGTAAGTCTTTTTGTGCTGGTGCACGGAAACCGACGGAATAACTCAGGCTGGCGTCGACCGAAATACCGTCATGCGGGCAGCCTGGCGGAATATATAAAATGTCGCCTGGTTCTGTGATCACATCAATGCAATCAACAAAAGGTGTGATTTGCAGCAAGCGCGGATGCGGGCAAATTTGCTGCAGGCTGGCGTCCGGCATACCAACGCGCCAGTGCCGTTTACCCATGCCCTGAATGATAAAGACGTCATATTGGTCGAGGTGCGGGCCAACGCCGCCACCGGGCGTCGAATAGCTCACCATCAAATCGTCAATCCGCCAGTTCGGGATAAACCGAAATGGCTCAATCAGTTGTGCTGCTTCAGGATGCCAGTGATCAACGGCCTGCACTAACAAAGTCCAGCCTTGGTCACCGAACGCGCTGTAATCCTCAAAAGGCCCGGTTTCTAGCTGCCACTGACCATCAGCCGTTTTGGCAACGACACGGGACTCAATCTCTTCTTCAGTGGCAAGGCCGGCCAGTTCATCCGGCGTCAGCGGATCGGCAAAATCAGCAAAGCCGCCTTTAAGCAGCACTGGTTTTTTCTGCCAGTATTGCGCCATAAATTCGGCAACAGTGAGCTGGCCAAGATGCAATTGATACATAAAAAAATCCTCAAACAAAAGGGCGGTAGACCGCCCTTGTTGTGCTTATTGCAGGCTGTCGACCAGCGCGATGGCGGCACCGATATAATTATCCGGCCGCAATTGTTTCAGCTCCGCTTTGGCGGCATCCGGCAGGGCCAGATTGTCGATAAAGACCGCCAAATCTGCCGGCGAAATCCGCTTACCGCGGGTCAGCTCTTTGAGTTTTTCATATGGTTTTTCAATACCATAACGGCGCATCACGGTTTGTACCGGCTCGGCCAGTAATTCCCAGTTCTGGTCCAGTTCCGTCAACAGATTGGTTTCATTGACTTCCAGTTTGCTGATGCCTTTCAGTGTGGCGTGATAAGCAATTAAGGTATAACCAAAGCCGACGCCTAAGTTACGCAGCACGGTCGAATCCGTCAGGTCACGCTGCCAGCGCGACACCGGCAGTTTGCTTGCCAGATGCTGGAAAATAGCGTTAGCCACACCGAGGTTGCCTTCTGAGTTTTCAAAATCAATCGGATTGACTTTGTGCGGCATCGTCGATGAACCGATTTCGCCTGCGATGGTGCGCTGTTTAAAGTGACCCAGTGCAATATAACCCCAGACGTCGCGGTCAAAGTCGATCAGAATAGTGTTAAAGCGCGCTACTGCATCAAACAGCTCGGCGATGTAATCATGCGGCTCAATCTGCGTGGTGAAAGGGTTCCACGTCAGGCCAAGGCTGGTGACAAACTGCTCAGAGATTTGGTGCCAGTCTAAAGTTGGGTAGGCCGACAAGTGCGCATTGTAGTTACCGACAGCGCCGTTAAATTTACCCAGCATTTCAACAGCCGCCACCTGATTGCGCTGGCGCTGCAGGCGGATATAGACGTTGGCCATTTCTTTACCAAGCGTCGTCGGTGATGCAGGCTGACCATGGGTCCGCGCCATCATTGGAATGGTTTTGTACTGCACGGCTAAGGCTTTGATAGACGCCAGCAGCTGGTCCATCAACGGTAACAGCACCTGATCCCGTGCCGTTGTTAACATCAAACCGTGAGATAAGTTATTGATATCTTCAGAAGTACAAGCGAAATGGATAAATTCGCTGATCGCGGCTAATTCGGCGTTGCCGGCCACTTTTTCTTTCAGCAGATATTCTACCGCTTTGACGTCATGGTTGGTGGTGCGTTCGATTTCTTTCACGCGCTCAGCATCAGCCAGGCTGAAATTGTCGACAATTGAATTCAGCAAGGCGTTGGCGCTGGCAGATAACGCCGGTACTTCGCTGATGCCGGCAATGGTCGCCATCTGTTGCAACCAGCGCACTTCAACGGTGACGCGGAATTTGATCAGGCCGAATTCACTGAAAATATCCCGCAGTTCTGTAGTGCGGCTGCCGTAACGCCCGTCCACCGGAGAGATGGCGGTTAATGCGTTGAGTTCCATGACGACTCCCTTAAGCTAATTGTTGTAAAACTTGTTGAGTTTCGCGCAGTAAGGCTTTGCGCTGAAACAGAAAATGATAACGACGGCCGCCGGCCTGACGCCACAGCACCGCAGAACGCACTGCCGCGAGCAACAAAGCGCGGATTTTTTGCTGCACCGCGCTTTGTTTTAACTGCTCCGGCACGCCGGCGATCTGAATGCGATTACCCAGCGGACTGATATGTTCGACATAAATATCGGCAATACTGGCGATGATATTGTCATCAGTAACCTGGAAATGCTGCAGCTGTTGCTGCAGTCGTTCAATGCGTTTACCGACGGCGCCCAAACTGTCTTTTGACTTGTTCAGCAAACGTTCCAGTACCAGCACCGCCATCACATAACGGGTCAGTTCCAGATCTTTGCGGGGCTGATCGCCAAGCTGCGCTGCCAGAATATGATAACCGCCAGCCAGATTCGCCAGTTTGCCGCCATAGATATCCAGCGCTTCGGCCGGATTTTGCTCGGCAATACTTTGCAATAACGTGTGCAGCACCCCGGGTTCCAGCGCTTCACCACGGGCAATCTGCTGCACTGCGCGAACCGCCAGGCAAATAGCGGAGAGCGCCAGTACCTGCGTAGAGATAGATTGATTCATCACTGTAAAGCCTCATCAATGATGCCGCCGCCGAGGCAGATTTCGTTTAAGTAGAACACTGCAGACTGGCCCGGTGTCACCGCTTTTTGTGGTTCATCAAACAGCACTTCCAGCCGGTCCGCACCGAGGCGGCGTAAGGTGCAGGGAATGTCCTGCTGACGGTAACGGGTTTTAACGGTGCAGCGCAGCGTGTCAGCCGGGCCTTGCCGGTCAACCCAATGCAGTTGCGTGGCAGTAAGTCCTTTGGACAGCAGGCTAGGGTGGTCGTGGCCCTGGGCCACAATCAGCTGATTGTTAATTAAATCTTTGCTGACGACATACCAGGGTTCTTCGCCACCATCTTTGGTACCACCAATGCCAAGGCCTTTGCGCTGGCCGAGCGTGTGGTACATCAGGCCTTCGTGGCGGCCAATTTTTTCGCCATCAACGGTGATAATGTCACCCGGCTGTGCCGGCAGATATTTCTGCAGGAAATCTTTGAATTTGCGTTCACCAATAAAACAGATACCGGTGGAATCTTTTTTATTGTGTGTGATCAGACCCTGTTGTTCGGCGATGGCGCGAACAGCCGGTTTTTCCAGATGACCGACCGGAAACATTGTCTGAGCGACGTGTTGCTCGCCGATGGTGTAAAGGAAATAACTCTGGTCTTTGTTGGTGTCGAGGCCCCGCAACAGTTGCCAGTGGCCGTTGACTTCCTGGCGCTGTACATAATGGCCGGTGGCGATGTAGTCAGCGCCGAGCGCCTCGGCGGCAAATTCAAGGAAAGCTTTAAACTTAATTTCCTTGTTGCACATGATGTCGGGGTTTGGCGTGCGGCCCGCTTTGTATTCGGCAAGGAAATACTCAAATACATTGTCCCAGTATTCGGCGGCAAAATTGACTTTATGCAGCTTGATACCAAGGGTGTCGCACACTTGCTGCGCGTCTTTTAAATCTTCGGCTGCAGCGCAGTATTCGTCATTATCATCTTCTTCCCAGTTTTTCATAAACAGGCCTTCGACCTGATAACCCTGTTGGATTAACAAGTAGGCTGAAACGGAGGAATCAACGCCGCCGGACATGCCGACAATGACTTTTTTGCTGCTGTTTTCTGACATAACCTGCGCTTTGTGGAAAAAAAGAGGCGCGGATTATAGCACCATTTCATGGCCAACACAGCCCGTGCGCAGCATGCAAAGCTCAGTGCGGATCTGTCATCGGCTGCAGGGTATCGAGCGGCAAGCGGATGCCTTGCTGGTAAGCGTCTATCGCCGCAGTCACCAGCTTGCTGCGTACCGGTAATCCTGCTTGTGCCAGTTCAGCGGGACTGTACCAGTGCAGGCCAAGGATATCCGGGTCTTGTGGTGCATAGTGCGCCGGCAATGAGACCGGTTCGAAAATAAAATTCACCCGGTAATAAAAGTTGCCGTTGGCGGCGCGTAACTGTGAGATGCCAAGCCAGCCGGTCGGGGCTAATTCCAGGCCTGTTTCTTCGCGCAGTTCCCGCTCCATCGCATCGACTAAGTCTTCGCCATGTTCGACATGACCGGCGGGCTGGTTCAGTACCAAAGCGCCGCTGTGTTTGTCGCGTTCTTCAACCAGTAAAAAACGCTGTTGATAACAGACCACCGCGGCCACTGTCAGATGTAAAGATGAACGGTCCGGCACCGGATGCCTCCTGTAGACTTTTCTTTGTTATACGGTTTCTCAACAGGTCAGTCCAGAAAAGGTTTTGCCGTGCGCTTGAAAAGCGTACACTGAGCCGCCATTGCTTGAATTCTGCAGCAGCCGCTGCAGCAACAGGATTGGTCGCTGCGGGCACTTCTGCTGCGTGGCCTGTTGCTGATACACTGTGACTGATGTTTCGGACCCATTTTAATATTTACCGGTGTTTCGCTGCGATGTACCGCTGGATGTACGTTGCGGTTGGGACAACGGTGCTTGTCGAAAGCTAGCCAGGACCTGATATGACCACTGAAATTTCTAAAATCATCTACACCAAAACCGACGAAGCGCCAGCGCTTGCTACTTATTCTTTTCTGCCGATAGTCCAGACTTTTGCCAAAGCCGCTGATGTAGTGGTGGAAACACGTGACATTTCGCTGGCAGGCCGCATTATTGCTGTATTCCCTGAATTCTTAAAACCTGAACAGCAACAATCAGATGCGCTGGCCGAATTAGGCGAACTGGCGACCAAACCTGAAGCAAATATCATCAAGCTGCCTAATATCAGCGCGTCGGTACCGCAACTAAAAGCAGCCATTAAAGAACTGCAGGCGCAAGGGTATGCGCTGCCGGATTACCCGGAAGAAGCCCAGACCGAACAAGAAAAAGATATCAAAGCGCGCTACGACAAAATCAAAGGCAGCGCGGTAAACCCGGTGCTGCGGGAAGGCAACTCTGACCGTCGCGCGCCATTATCGGTCAAGCAATACGCGCGGAAAAACCCGCATTCAATGGGCGCCTGGTCAAAAGATTCCAAATCCCATGTTGCACACATGACCCATGGTGATTTCTATGGCAGCGAGCAATCAGTAACCGTCGCCAATGCCGGTCCGGTAAAAATCCAGCTGGTACAGGCTGATGGTACTGTTAAAGTATTGAAAGAAAAGACCAATCTGTCTGCCGGTGAAATCATTGATGCCGCAGTATTAAGTAAAGCCGCGCTGCGTGAATTTCTTGCTGCAGAAATCGCTGATGCTAAAGCGAAAGGTGTGCTGTTCTCTGTCCACCTGAAAGCCACCATGATGAAAGTGTCTGATCCAATTATGTTCGGCCACGTCGTCACTGTGTTCTTCAAGTCAGTGTTTGACAAGCACGCGGCTCTGTTCGCCAAACTGGGTGTCGATGTGAACAACGGTCTGGGTGATTTACTGGCGAAAATCCAGCAATTACCAGAAGCACAACGTGCTGAGGTTGAAGCTGATCTGCAAGCTGCTTATGCCGCGCAGCCTGGTGTTGCGATGGTTAACTCAGACAAAGGCATCACCAACCTGCACGTTCCAAGCGATGTGATTATCGATGCTTCTATGCCTGCCGCTATCCGTAGTTCTGGTCAGATGTGGAATGCTGCCGGTAAGCTGCAGGACACTAAGTTTGTCATTCCGGACCGTTGTTATGCCGGTGTTTATCAGGAAACCATTAATTTCTGTAAAGAAAACGGCGCTTTTGACCCACGCACTATGGGCTCGGTACCAAACGTCGGTCTGATGGCGCAAAAAGCGGAAGAATACGGTTCACACGACAAAACTTTCGAAATTCCGGCCGCTGGTACTGTGCAGGTGCTGGATGCTGCCGGTACTGTGCTGATGAGCCATGTGGTTGACGCCGGTGATATCTGGCGCATGTGTCAGACTAAAGACGCGCCAATTCAGGATTGGGTGAAACTGGCGGTTAGCCGTGCGCGCTTGTCGAACACCCCAGCGGTATTCTGGCTGGACGCCAAGCGCGCTCATGATGCGCAAGTCATTGCCAAAGTTGAAACTTACCTGAAAAACCACGACACCACAGGCCTGGATATTCAGATCATGTCACCGGAAGCGGCCACCCGTTTCAGTCTGGAACGGATCAAGCAGGGTCTGGATACTATTTCTGTGACCGGCAACGTGCTGCGTGATTATTTGACCGACTTGTTCCCAATTCTGGAGCTGGGTACCAGCGCCAAGATGCTGTCGATTGTGCCACTGATGAATGGCGGTGGTTTGTTCGAAACCGGCGCTGGTGGTTCTGCACCAAAACACGTGGAACAGTTTGTTGAAGAGAACCACTTACGCTGGGATTCACTCGGTGAATTCCTGGCACTCGCCGCATCGCTCGAGCATTTAAGCCAGGTATCAGGTAATGCCCGCGCGCAGGTACTGGCTGAAACTTTAGATGCAGCGACAGCCAAGTTCCTCGACAACGATAAATCGCCAACCCGTAAACTGGGTCAGCTGGATAACCGTGGCAGCCATTTCTATCTGGCGCTGTACTGGGCACAGGCAGTGGCGGCACAAAGCAAAGATGCTGCACTGGCGGCCCGTTTTGCACCACTGGCGAAAACCTTAAGTGAGCAGGAAGCGGCCATCGTTGCGGAACTGAACTCAGTGCAAGGCAAAGCAGTTGATATCGGCGGCTACTACCGTCCGGACGATGCGAAAGCCATTGCTGCACTGCGGCCAAGCGCCTTGTTTAATGCAGCTTTAGCAGCAGTCTAAACACGTCTGTTGATTGATGCAAAAGGCACCTGCGGGTGCCTTTTTCTATGGCGCGAACTGAATGTGCCAATTGACACATCAATCCGGCAAAGCAATAAATCTAAGTAATAAATGAAAAAGCAGAGTTGAAAAGATTTTTGCGCATAACAGAAAAACAAAAACGGCCGTGATATCGGGGGTATCACAGACCGCTTTGACAGGCATTTCGCCTGGAACCGTGCCCTAGGAGTCTGACGCCCTGCATCGTCAGCATTTGGGCTGGTTTATTCAGGTTTTTCACCTTCTGGCAGTGCAATATTCACTGCATGCAGGCCTTTTGGCCCTTCTGATAGTTCAAACGTCACGTCCTGACCCGCCTTGAGAGTCCGGTACCCATCCATGCTGATGGTGGAGTAGTGGGCGAAAATGTCTTCGTCACGACCCTCTTCACGGATAAAGCCAAAACCTTTGGCGTTGTTGAACCATTTTACTTTACCGGTAGCCATACTACTTACTTCCTTCTCTTCGTTAGCTAAAATCTGTATTCTAGGTCCGGAGCTATTGCTAAGCACAAGGCTCCAAAAATTACTGTAGATAATTTGTCCAACTAGTCAAGTTTTTTAGAAAAGTACGACCACTTGAAATACGGCAGAATCAACACAACATCCTTTGATGGAAGCAACAGGCGTGACTATAGTCTATGAGCAACACTAAATTTGGTGACGGACAATCCGAAGGGCTGGCGGAACTGATACGACAGAAAGTCGAACCTCCGCCGATGTATAAAGTGGTGCTGCACAATGATGATTACACCCCGATGGATTTTGTTATTGATGTGCTGACCCGGTTTTTTAATATGCAGTACGAAAAAGCCAGCGAAGTGATGTTACAGGTTCATTACGAAGGTAAAGCGGTCTGCGGTGTGTTCACTGCAGGAATTGCCGAAACGAAAGTTCAGCAGGTCAGCGAATATGCCAGAGAACATGAACATCCGTTACTTTGCACTATGGAGCGTGCCTGACTGCAGTCTCTCAGCTTTTTATAACTCAGGTGGATTGGGAGTTGTCTTATGTTAAATAAAGATCTTGAGTTAACGCTGAACCTGGCGTTTCGTTTTGCCAGAGAGCGCCGCCACGAATATATGACCGTCGAGCATCTGCTGCTCGCACTACTGGATAATCCGGCCGCCGGCGATGCATTAAAATCCTGCGGCGCCAATATCGAACGCCTGCGTCTGGAACTGGCTAATTTTATCGATTCCACTACGCCACTGATCCCCGATGGTGACTTAGAGCGCGATACCCAGCCAACGCTTGGTTTCCAACGAGTCTTACAACGTGCAGTGTTTCATGTGCAATCGTCCGGCAAATCTGAAGTGACTGGCGCCAATGTGTTGGTGGCGATTTTCAGTGAGCAGGAATCGCAAGCGGTTTACTTTCTGAAAAAAACCGACATCAGCCGGTTGGATATCGTTAATTTCATTTCGCATGGCGTGATTAAGTCTGAAAAGCTGGAGCAGTCAGACGATCAGCAGCAGGATGAAAACGGTGAGATCGCAGTTGAAGATAATAAATATCTGGAAAATTTCACCGCCAATCTGAATGTGCTGGCCAAGAATGGTCAGATTGACCCGCTGGTAGGCCGTGATCTGGAATTAGAGCGCACTATCCAGGTGCTGTGCCGCCGCAAGAAAAACAATCCGCTGCTGGTTGGTGAAGCCGGCGTCGGTAAAACAGCCATTGCTGAAGGGTTGGCCTTTCGCATTGTGCAGAATCAGGTCCCTGAAGTCATTGCCAATGCCACCATTTATTCGCTCGATATGGGCGCTTTGCTGGCTGGCACTAAATACCGCGGTGATTTTGAAAAACGGCTGAAGTCGTTATTAAAAGAAATCGAACGCGAAAAAGACGCCATTTTATTTATCGATGAAATCCATACGGTCATTGGCGCCGGGGCGGCCAGCGGCGGGGTGATGGATGCCTCAAACCTGATTAAACCATTGCTGTCGAGTGGTCGCCTGCGTTGTATCGGTTCTACCACCTATCAGGAATTCAAAAGTATCTTTGAAAAAGACACCGCGCTGGTGCGGCGTTTTCAGAAAATTGATATCACAGAGCCCAGCGTCGACGACACCACGCAAATTCTGCTGGGGTTGAAAGAACGCTATGAGCAGCATCACGGTGTGCGTTATACGCAAAAAGCGCTGCGTGCGGCGGCAGAGCTGTCGGCGAAGTATATCAATGAACGGCATCTGCCGGATAAAGCCATTGATGTGATTGACGAGGCTGGCGCCAGTCAGCGTATGTTGCCGGCGTCAAAGCGCAAGAAAGTGATCAATGTACCGGAAATCGAGCATATCATCGCCAAAATGGCGCGTATTCCGGAAAAGTCTGTCTCTGCTTCTGACAAAGATGTGCTGGCCAATCTCGACCGCAATCTGAAACTGGTGGTGTTTGGGCAGGACGCGCCGATTGAAGCTCTGACTTCGGCTATCCGCTTATCGCGTTCAGGCTTGGGCAACGAAGAAAAACCTATCGGCAGTTTTCTGTTTGCAGGCCCGACCGGCGTCGGCAAAACCGAAGTCACTAAACAACTGGCCCGCATTATGGGCGTCGAACTGTTGCGTTTTGACATGTCTGAGTACATGGAGCGGCATGCGGTCAGCCGCCTGATTGGTGCGCCGCCAGGCTATGTTGGTTTTGAGCAGGGTGGTCTGTTAACGGATGCAGTGTCCAAACATCCGTATTCTGTGGTGTTGCTCGATGAAATCGAAAAAGCCCACAGTGATATCTACAACATATTGTTGCAGGTCATGGATCACGGCACTTTGACGGATAACAATGGTCGTAAAATTGACTTCCGTAATGTGGTGCTGGTGATGACCACCAACGCCGGTGTGCAGGAAACTGTGCGTAAGACCATCGGCTTTAAGCAGCAGGACCACAGCCACGATGCACTGGCGGAAATTAACCGGACTTTCAGTCCTGAATTCCGCAACCGACTGGATGGCATTATCTGGTTCCAGCATTTAAGTCGCGATATTATTCTGCAAATCGTCGACAAGTTTGTCTGTGATCTGCAGGTACAGCTGGACAAAAAACAGGTGCAACTGGAACTGAGTCCCACCGCGCGGCAGTGGCTGGCGGATAAAGGTTACGACCAGGCGATGGGCGCGCGGCCGATGGGACGAGTGGTGCAGGAACAGCTGAAAAAACCTTTGGCTAACGAAATTTTGTTTGGCCGACTAAGCCAGGGGGGCGAAGTGCGCATTGATCTGCAAGGCGACGAGCTGTTGTTTGATTATCATGAAGATGAAGTACCGGCCTGAAGACTGGTACGCGCATAAAACAAAACCCGGGAAACCGGGTTTTGTTTTTACTGGATGCTTGGAGCCTGGCTGCGATTAGCGCTGACGGAAAACGATCCGGCCCTTGGTTAAATCATAAGGCGTCAGTTCAACCGTCACTTTGTCACCGGTCAGGATACGGATATAGTTTTTGCGCATTTTGCCTGAAATATGCGCAATCACCACGTGACCGTTTTCGAGTTCGACTTTGAACATGGTATTTGGCAATGTATCAAGGATGGTGCCTTGCATTTCAATCACGTCTTCTTTCGCCATTCAGCGTACGAGCCCCTTCGGATTTAATTTTAAACAGAAAAAACAGCGCAGATTTTGCCTAAAAGCCGGCGATAAGTAAAGCGACAAGCCGTTATTTAGCAAAATGATTGCCATTGGTCGAGAATTAAGCGTTGTTGTGGCCGAAATTGGCTCTTATAACGCATTTTCTCCGACTGGCTGACCAGATAGCCCAAGTAGAAATAGGGCAGCTGTTGTTGAGTGCAGAGTTCAGTGCCTGCCAGCACCGCCAGGATCCCTAACGCCAATGCGTGATCTGGCTGATAAAAACTATAAACGGCTGAAAGGCCCTGCGGCAAATGGTCTAGTACCAGCACGCCAACCAGCTGGTCGTCCACATACTGTTCGAGCGTACTGACTTGTAACCAGCTGCAACTGAGTAACTGTTGCAGATGTTCAGGCTCAGGCGGATACATGACGCCATCGGCGTGACGCATGCTGATATAGGCCTGATACAGCGGGAAATAATTTTGCTGCAGTGGTTGTTGTTGCCAGCGCCAGTGCCAGTTCATCCGGTGTGCCTGTTGCAGCAACCGCCGCTGACTGCGGCTCAGGCGTAAAGTGCTGACATCCAGCCGCACAGCCTGACAGGCCTGACATTGCAGGCAATAGGGCCGGTACAGCTGTTCGCCACTGCGGCGAAAATTATGGTCGGTCAGCCATTGGTATACTTCGGCGGACAAGGGTTGTTCCGGCAGACTGAATAGCAGTCGTTCTTGTTGCTCCGGCAGATAACTGCAAGGGTGAAGCTGACTGACGCCTAATAAAAATTTGTCGCTCATCGGGTTTTGATCAAGGCTGGCAGTACGCCGGCTTGCCATAAATCGGCCGGCACAGGCAAGGCGGCTAAACCTTGCAGCAGTTGCAGGTAATCGGGTCTTGGCATTTTTTGCGCGCCGCATTGCAGTAAAAAAGGATTCGGTAGCTGGCAATCAATCCAGCCGAGGTCAAATTTCTGCAGATATTGCTGTAATTGTACTAAGGCAAGTTTGGCAGCATTAGGGACGCGGTTAAACATCGATTCGCCACAAAACAGCTGACCAATCTGCAAGCCATACAACCCACCGACTAACTGGTCCTGCTGCCAGACTTCAATACTGTGCGCAATGCCTTGTTGATGCAGCTGCTGATAAGCCGCGCGGATCTCAGCGCAGATCCAGGTACCCGGCTGATTGGGCCTCGGGGCGGCACAACCGGCAGTCACCTCTGCAAAAGCCAGATCACAGCTGAAATGATACTGATACTTTTGCCAATCCCGGCACAAACTGCGACCAGCTTTAAGACTACCGGGCGCAAACACCGCCCGGATTGCCGGAGACCACCATAACAGCGGGTCGTCTTCGCTGAACCAAGGGAAAATACTCTGATGATAAGCTGCGGTTAACCGTGCCGGCGATAAATCACCGCCAAAAGCCAGTAAGCCGTCTGGCTCGGACAGCGCCGAGGCCGGCGCCGGGAACCAATCGGGATCAGCACTCAGCTCAGGTAACCACAGCACAGTCACAGCGATTATTTGTCCAGAGCGTCGAGGTAACGCTCAGCGTCCAGGGCGGCCATACAACCAGTACCGGCTGAAGTAATCGCCTGACGGTAAATATGATCGCTGACATCGCCGGCGGCAAACACGCCAGGAATGCTGGTTTGGGTGGCATTGCCATGTAAACCGCTTTGCACGACCAGGTAACCTCCATTCATTTCCAGCTGTCCGGCGAAAATATCAGTATTAGGTTTATGGCCAATGGCGATAAATACGCCCTGCAAGTCAATCTGTTCGTCAGCCTGACCTGCAGTAGAGGACAGCCGGACACCGGTCACGCCGGCGTCATCACCCAATACTTCAGCGAGTTCACGGTGGGTGTGCAACACGATATTGCCGGACGCTACTTTGGCGTTTAAGCGGTCTACCAGAATTTTTTCTGCTTTAAAGCTTTCGCGGCGGTGGATCAAGTGCACTTCAGAAGCGATGTTTGATAAGTACAATGCTTCTTCGACAGCGGTATTACCACCGCCAACCACGGCAACTTTTTGGTTGCGGAAAAAGAAACCGTCACAGGTTGCGCAGGCTGACACGCCACGGCCACTGAATTTGGTTTCAGATTCCAGGCCCAGGTACTTGGCGGAAGCGCCGGTGGCAATAATCAGCGCGTCACAGCTGTATTGACCGTTGTCGCCGGTCAGCAAGAATGGTCGCTGTTGCAAATTGACCGTGTGAATGTGGTCAAACACGATTTCGGTGTTAAAAGTTTCGGCATGCTCGCGCATACGCTCCATCAGCGCCGGGCCGGTCAGACCATGTGGGTCACCTGGCCAGTTTTCCACTTCCGTGGTCGTGGTTAACTGTCCGCCTTGCTGCATGCCGGTTAATAACACTGGCTTGAGGTTGGCACGGGCAGCATAAACTGCGGCGGTGTAGCCCGCTGGGCCTGAACCCAGGATAAGCAGGCGACTATGTTTTGGATTTGACATGAATTTCCCCGGAAATGCTCTACAGAAATAAGCGTTGTCTGTACGTGGGGCCGATTCTATTGGATTGCAACCCGAACGCAAAGTCGGGTACTAAAATTATTTCTGCCGCCATGTAAAGTCAGCGGTGCTGTGCTAATTTAGGCCCAAAGATGCTCTACGATATGCGATATGGCATAACACGCAGATCCTGCGCGGAGGTTTACCTGAAACTGTTGGTTATCCTGGTGTTCATCTGGCTATGGTTGCCGGTTGCGAACGCCAATGACACTTTTTTTAAACGGATTGGCGTGGATGATGGTTTGCCAAATGCGACTATTTATAGTGTCGCGCAGGATTCTGACGGTTTTATCTGGTTGAGTTCAACCAATTCAGGGTTGTTGCGTTATGACGGTTATCAGTTTGCGGAATTTCAGGTACTGACGGCGGAAGAGCAAAATACTTTAGGCTCGCAGGATGTCGGTAGTCTGCTGATTGATAGTAGTCAAAATATCTGGGCAGGGACCTGGGGATATGGCCTCAGCCGGATTGATGCACACACCGGCAAGCTCAGCCGGTTTAAAACTGACGATGGGGATGTGAACAGCCTGGCCAGTATGCAGGTGCAGGTGCTGTTTGAAGATAACCAACAAAATATCTGGATCGGCACTACCGGCGGTCTGAACCGGATGACTGCTGACGGGCAATGGCAACGTTTACAGTTTTCTGAACGCCAGCTCGCCCATAACCGGATTTGGAGCCTGAGTCAGACTCAGGATAACACCTTGTGGATTGGGACCTCGGCTGGCCTCCACGCCTGGCGCGAAGACAGTGGCTTGTCAGAAGTGTTGTTACCATTCCCGCAAGGCAGTGGCCGCGATAACGAGATCCGGGCGTTGTTCAGTAGTGGTGACAAACTTTGGGTAGGGACGCGGCAGGGATTGTTTGTGCTGGACCCGGCTAAGCGAAGTTTCCAGCAGGCCGAGTTCTTCAGCGGCCGGCATACACCAATCATCAACGTCATCTCTGCTGATCAAAATGGCATGCTGTTGGTTGGCTCTTATAATGGCCTGTTCCGGGTGCACCCGCAGCTGCAGCAGTTTGTGAAATTCCGCGAGCAGGAATCACTGTTGCCAACCGTTAATATCCGGTCTTTGTTTCTCGACCGCACCGGCGTGTTGTGGCTTGGGTCGCGAGAGAATGGTCTGTATTACACCCGGCACAGCAAATCCGCTTTTGCCTCCATACATGATTTAGCGCCACAAACCAATCCGGCGCAATTCCGTTTTACTGTCACAGCAGTTTTTGCTGACACTGATGCGATTTGGCTTGGCAGCGCTGAGCATTTACATCGATTTGTCCGCAGCACCGGACAGATGACCAGCTATGTTACCGGCGGTCGTGTGAATGCGATCCGGCGCGATGCGTCCGGTCAAATCTATACCGCGACCGATGTCGGTTTGTTTAAAGTGTCGCCGGACCTGAAAACGCTGTTGCCGGTGCCGGAGCCTTTTCAGCAAAATCCGCAGGTCGCCGCCAATATCCGTGATTTGACTATTCAGTCCGACGGCAGTTTCTGGATCGGGCTCTGGGGCGATGGGGTGATCCACTGGGACCCGTTGCAGCAAGTCTCCACAGCCTACCTGCAGCCTGAGATCAGGCATAAGACCGGCGATGCAGTGCAGGCGATGCTGGTTGATGATGATTTCACCTGGGTTGGCACGCGCTATTCGGGTGTGTTTCGCATCCGGCATGGCAGCGGCGAGGTCGAGCATTTCAGCCAGGCCGATTCTAATACGCTGGAACTGCCCAGTCAGGATGTGCAGTGTCTGGAAAAAGGCCCGGTCGGCAGCCTGCTGATTTGTACTCAGCAGGGGTTAGTGCTGTACGATTTGCAACAGGACAGCCAGCATTTGTTGGATGTGCGCAGCGGCTTACCCAGCAGCAACATCATCGGTGCCTATGCCGACCAGCAGCAAAATATCTGGTTATTGACGTCCAAAGGCCTCAGTCTGAAACATAGTGACAGCCAGCGACTCATCACTTTTACCAAACAAGACGGTCTGGTCGCGACAGAACAAGTGTTTAAGTCGTTTTTTGACGACCAGCAGGGGACGTTTTATATCGGTTCTATCGAAGGCCTGACCGTGATGGAGCCGGCATTGATCTGGATAAACCAGATAGAACCTAAAGTGGCAGTGTCGCGCATTCTGGTGAACAACATGCCGCTGCCGCTGCAAGCCAACACAGCCCGTTGGCCGGAAATCGTGTTAAAACCTTCAGATACCAGCCTGGAGTTTGAGTTTGCCAGCCTGGATTTTCACGACCCGTCGCGCAATCAATATCAGTATAAATTAAGTGGCTTCGATCCTGACTGGATCCTGCAGCCGGGCCGGCGCAGTGCGTATTACTCCAATCTGCCAGCCGGCGAGTATGAGCTGGAATTAAAGGGCTCCAATAATCATGGTCTTTATAACCTGGTGCCGGAACGAGTCCGCGTGCGGGTGCTGCCGGCCTGGTGGCAGCATAGTTCAGTGCAGGTGCTGGGCTTCATCCTGACGATGTTGTTGATTCTGACTTTCCATCAATATCGGCTACGCCATATTCAGCAGATCAATAAACTGCTGCAGAACTCAGTGCAGGAACGAGCCAAAGCGCAGCTGATTCTAGAGACTAAAGTGACAGAGCGGACCCGGGCGCTGGAGGAAAGCTCAATGACTTTGTCGTTGCGCACCCGGCAGCTGGAAAAGAGCCTGACCGAAATTGCCAAAGCGAACAAAGAGCTGAAGCGGCTGGATAAACTCAAAGATGAGTTTATTTCTACCGTGTCACATGAACTGCGCACCCCGTTAACTTCTATTCGGGGGGCTATCGGTTTGGTTGCACAAAATGCGGTGCCTATAGGCTCTGATGCGTATCGCCAGCTGGTCGAAACCGCGTTACAGAACTGCGAGCGGCTGTCGCAGCTGATTAATGATTTATTAGATGTACAAAAATTCGAAGCTGGCAAATTTGCCCTGCAGCTCAAACCGGTGGATCTGGCTGATTTATGTCGTCAGGCCGTGGATGGCATTCAGAGTTATGCGCTGCGCTATCAGGTGGCTGTTGAATTGCAGCTGCCGGCAGAACCTGCCGCGCTGACTCAGGCTGATCCGCTGCGCTTGCGCCAGGTGCTGGACAATCTGCTGTCAAATGCGGTGAAGTTTTCCGTGCCGCAACAGTCGGTGATCCTGCGTCTGGTGGTTCAGTCCGATGCGATCCGTCTGGAGGTGATTGATCAAGGCCAGGGTATCCCGGAACAATTTAAATCGCGGATTTTTGAAAAATTTTCGCAGGCCGATGCATCCGACAGCCGCTCAAAAGAAGGTACCGGACTGGGACTGACTATTTGTAAGCGAATTATTGAAAGTCATGGCGGCCAAATTGGCTTCGACAGCACTGAGCATGTCGGCACCACGTTCTGGATTCGCCTAAACCGCTTATCTAACGTGTTGCCACTAGAATCCGCCTGATTTTGTGCACTCCGGTTTCGAAACCTTCCGTCACGCAGCGATTTTTAGTGGGGCAACACATAGTGATAGACTGACCAGAAGTGGCACGCACTGCCGGCCATCACAAAGCAATGCCAAATTAAGTGATGAAAGCGCAGACGGTGCCACAGATAAAACACCACGCCGCCTGAGTAACACAAGCCACCGGCCAGCAACCACCACAGACCTTCTGGCGGGACATGTTCAAGCATTGGTTTCGCCGCAATGACCACCAGCCAGCCCATCAACAGATATAACATCAGGCTGAGCTTTTTAAACTTAAGATGGGCGATGAATTCCAGCGTGACACCAAGCAGCGCAATGCCCCAGACCACCAACACCAGATAAAATCCCCAGCTGTCTTTGAGGCTGATCAGGGTAAATGGCGTGTAAGTGCCGGCGATCAGCAGATAGATTGCGCTGTGGTCCAGTTTGCGCCAAAAAGCCTTTTGGCGGGCGTCGGTGCAGGCATGGTAGAGGGCTGAGCAGCTATATAACAAAATCAGGCTGACGCCAAAGGCAATGACGGCACCCAGCGTAGCCGGCGCGGCCGGCGGTACCGCTTGCAGCATCAGCACCAGGCCAATCACGCTGAGAACAGCGCCCAGAGCATGGCTTAGTGCATGGAAAAGTTCGTCATGCCCCTGATATCTTAAGTCCATCGAAATCATTCTTATTCAGTATCTGGTCTGCTCAGCTTACCACAGTTCCCCGGTTGCACTACAGCCTGCGGATTGCTCCAGCCGTCAAAACGGTTACAATGCGCGGCAAATGGAGAAAACTTATGCCGTTATTGCTGGTGCTGGGTTATGTCTGGCCAGAACCAAATTCTTCTGCCGCTGGCTGGCGCATGCTGAGTCTGTTGCAATTGTTTCAGCGTCAGGGCTGGCAGGTCGTGTTTGCCAGCGCTGCTGACAAATCGCCACACCGGGCTGATTTAAGCCAGTTCGGTATCGAAGAGGCCACTATTGCGCTGAACTGTGACAGTTTTGCCGCACAGCTGCAGCAATGGCAGCCGGCGGTTGTACTGTTTGACCGTTTTATGCTCGAAGAGCAGTTTGGCTGGTGGGTCGATGAGATTTGCCCACAAGCACTGAAGCTGCTCGACAGCGAAGATCTGCATTGTTTACGCGCTGCCCGTCAGCAGGCATTTAATGAGCAACGTCCGGTTGAGCACACAGATTTGACTGGTGAACTGGCGCTCAGAGAAATTGCCGCCATCCATCGCTGCGACCTGACGCTGACCATCTCCCGTGCCGAGCTGCAATTACTGACCGACTGTTATCAGGTGCCGGCTGCGCAGCTGCTGTATTGCCCATTTTTCATCGAAAACTGCCAGGTGGATACCCGCATCGGTTTCAGCGAACGGCAGCACTTCAGTTTTATTGGCAACTTTCGCCATGAACCGAACTGGCAGGCCGTGTTGCGCTTAAAACGGTTGTGGCCGGAACTGCGCAAACAGCTACCGCTGGCGGAACTGCATATCTATGGCGCTTATCCACCGCCAAAAGCCACCCAGCTGCATGCGCCCAGGCAAGGTTTTTATATCAAAGGCTGGACGGCGCAGGCGGCCGATGCTTTTGTGAACTACCGGGTTTGTCTGGCCCCGCTGAGTTTTGGCGCGGGCTTAAAAGGCAAGGTTATCGATGCGATGCGTTTTGGCACGCCGGTGGTAACGACAGACATCGGCGCTGAAGGCATCAGCCATCAAGCTGATTTTCTCGACTTTCCCGGCAGTGTAGCCATCGATGATCAAGCGCTGATTGACGCGGCGGTGGCGTTATATCAGGACCCTTCGCTGTGGCACAAAGCCCGGCATAAAGCCAGTGCCTGTCTTGCGCAATTTGATGCGGCGCTCCTGATGCCGCAGATCTGGCTGCAACTGAGTGCGGTGCTACAGCAGCTGGCACAGCATCGCCAGCAAAGTTTTACCGGCCGCATGTTAAAGTATCATCATCATCGCAGTACCAAATTTATGGCGCAGTGGATTAACGCCAAAAACAAACTGGCTGCGTTACAACCTAAGGAGTCTTCAGATGGCGCATCGTGACGAGCTGTTGCAGCTGCTGAACAGCAAATTAGAATCGGGCCGGGTACGCGACTATTGTCCAAACGGCTTGCAGGTTGAAGGTAAAGCCCAGATCCGCAAAATTCTGACCGGAGTCACTGCATCACAGGCTTTACTGGACCGCGCCGTGGCCGAACAGGCCGACGCAGTGCTGGTGCATCATGGCTATTTCTGGAAAAACGAGGCCAGTGAAGTAACCGGGATGAAAAAACGCCGGCTGCAGACCTTGTTGCAGCATGACATGAACTTGTTCGCTTATCATTTGCCGCTGGATATTCATCCGGAGCTTGGCAATAACGCTCAGCTTGGTGCTTTGTTAGGGTTTGACGACATCAGTGCTTTAGCCAGTGTCGAGCCGGTGGGCGTAGTCCGGCAAAGTCAGCTGAGCGCTGCACTATCTTTAGCGGATATCGTGACGCGTTTGCAGCAACAACTCGGGCGGCCGGTATTTGTCCATGACGCCGGTATCGGCGATATTCGACACATAGCCTGGTGCACCGGCGGTGGTCAGGGTTACATTGATGCGGCGGCAGCGGCTGGGGCCCAACTGTTTATCAGTGGCGAAGTGTCAGAACAGACCATTCATAGCGCCAATGAGCTGGGCATTCATTTTATCGCGGCCGGCCATCACGCCACGGAGCGATATGGGGTCAAAGCGCTGGGCGAGTGGCTGGCCACGCAGACGGATGTGCAGGTGGTGTTTGCCGATATCTATAATCCGGCTTAAGCAGGGACTGGCAAAGCGCTAACCGTCAGAGTTCATTGACAGTCTGAACCACTGCTCCAGTAAGCCGGCGTATTCGTACCAGGCGTCGCCTAAAGTATTGGTGGCATTGAGCTGTGGTATCCAAACAGGCCATTGGCTATCGGCATACAAACGTCGGATGCGAAAGTCGGTCGGTGCTGCCAGCGGAAAACGCTGCTGAGCGCTAAACCATCGCATGGCGCGAGGCATATGCATCGCGTTCGTGACTAACGCCATCGGCTCGTCGGCAGCAATAGCCCGGATCAGCAATGTCACTTCACCCTCGGTATCGGTGGCCGCAGGGTGCTGGCGGATGGCCTGTGCTGGCACACCCAGAGCCTGCAAAAATTGTTGCTCCAATTCGGTGTGTGCGACCTGGCTATCAGCAATACTGCCGCTTAGATGAATAATGGCCGAAGGTTGGGCGCGCCATATCTGGGCCGCTTCCACCAGGCGCGCCAGACTGCAGGGTTCAGCTTTACTGCTCAGCGGCAGAAAAGCTGCATCAGAATGACGGCAGCCCAGTACTGCGATATGCTGCACCTTCTGACCGGCGAAGGCCGGATAAGTAAATTCTAATGGTGCGGCCAGCCAGTCAGCCAGTGGGCGACAGGTGATCAGTGCTAAAAACAACAGCGGGGCCAGCAGTAACTTGGTACTCACCTGCTGCCGGCGCCAGATTAAGCCAGCACAGAACAGGCAGACCAGCATCAGTTGTATGACAGGTGTTAACAACAGTTTTATCAGCAGATCCATAGATTTATGACCAAAAAAAATCCAGCGAAGACCAAATCAGACCGCAATTTTGACAGCATCGCCGCCAAATTCCAGCAGAATATCTACAACACCACCAAAGGCCGGTTACGTCAGCTGGTGCTGCAGCGTGATTTGCTGGAACTGCCGCTACTTCAGCAGCCGGGTTGCCGGGTGTTGGACGTTGGCGGGGGGCAGGGCCAACTGGCGTTGTGGCTGGCTGGGTTAGGGCATCAGGTGCTGCTGACCGATTTATCCGGTGAAATGCTGGCGTTGGCACAGCAAGCAGCCTCTGAGCAGCAGCTCAATCTGCACATTCAGCAGTGGTCGCTGCAGCAGCTGGCGGAGCAACAGCAAAGCGCTCCGCTGGTGCTTTGTCATGCGGTGCTGGAATGGCTGGCAGAGCCGGCCGAAGCTATCCGGCAACTGTATCAGCTGGTGGAGCCGGGCGGTGTGCTGAGCCTGATGTTTTACAACGTCGACGCCAAGCGCTTTTCCAATATTGTGTATGGCAATTTTAACTACGTACTGCGCGATTTGGCCTACAAGAAAAAAGTCAGCCTGAGCCCGCAAAACCCGCTGGATCCGCGGGATGTCAGCCTGTGGTGCCAGCAAGCCGGCTTTATCCAGCTCAGCAAAACCGGGGTGCGTTGTTTCCATGACTATCTGCGCGATCGCTCCGAGCAGGAAACTGAGTTTGACAAGTTGCTGGAAGTGGAACTGCGTTACAACAGAACTGAACCTTATGCGTCGCTCGGCCGTTATCAGCATCTGTTATTAAAAAAGTAAGTTGCAGGGAATTTGTTTTGCCATCAGACCGACGGCTGCACCTGCAACTACTTTGTCTGCTTAATTGGTCGCACTATCAACCCTTAAACCCGACTTCCCTGCGAATGGGGGCAGGCCCAAACCTTTTATGGAATATGACACTGCTCACATGGTGGGTATTCAGGTTCTTCGATAGTCGCGTTTGAATTATCAATCGGATAATTGCGACTGACGGCAGATATACCGTCATTCAGAGTCGCCTTCAGGTTATAGCGTCCTGGTGACAACCGAGTGCTGAATCGGTCGCCGGTGCCTGCAGGCTGCCAGTTCAGCGAGCCGCTCCGGCAGACGTCACCTTGGTCTGAGCAGCGGGTTTGCAGAAACCACTGGATCTGGACTGGTCGATTCGTTATGGCTGCTTCAGAGAAGTCCGCCCATTTCCCTATCAAACTCGCATTAAACTGCAAATTGCCGTCTGGCAGCTTAGTTTCGTGTACTGCGAGTTCATTTAACGTCGGTTTATCGTGGACAAAAAAGCGATGTACGACACAAAAAATGCCTACCGGGATTGTTACATCGCCATACTCTGGTGCGCTGATAGGTCTGTAAAGATATGATTTAACGTCCAATGTAAAAGCAGCAATTATATCGTGAGGTCCTGCTGTCAATGGTGTAAACCGCTGTGACACGTGGCCATTGAATCTGTCACCTCTTTCATGACCGATTTCCGTTGCAATACTGGCAATATATTCCAGATTTAATGGTGCGGCCCGATAGCGCATATCATTTCTTCTAAGCAGATAATTTCGCCAATTTGGATTCACTTGATTAGGCAATAATTCAGGTAAGGCTGGCAGCGGTCGGAGACGGTCAGTACCTATGCCCTGAGCTGTGCGATGATAGAAATATACACGCTGCTGTGACGACGTATCAAATCTGGACAATACCGAATTGCCCAACAATACATAGGTTGCATTTGGCCGTTGTTTTAACTTTGATTCAGAGCTTACAGCTTTGTCCTCACCGCAACTTTGATCAAATAAGGGGCCACGGTCTGCGTATGCCTGAAACGTCAGACCAGCCAATATTGGAAAAATACACTTAAAATTCATCGGGGATCCCATCTGATATGTAAAAGAGATGAGATGATAAATGATACTTTTTGATAACAAAAGGTTAATTATGTTAATTTTTCATACTTCACCTTTAAACCATTGCGTGAGTGTGTGAAGTAAAACAGGCGCTAAAAAAACCTAATCTGCTATCAACACGACCTGACAGGTAAATTGCCATCTCAGCGGTTTTTGCTCTGGTGTTAAGCTGTGCCTGAAATTCGTCAGGTCTTGATGCGGTTGTCAGCTCACAAGCGGCAAAACCACGAGCAGATCCATGTTGCAGGTTGTTTTTTGTACGTCAGGGGCCTGAGATTTAGTCAAATTCAATTTGATACAGCGTATCGACGGAGTATTTCAATCCACGAATGTCTTCCAGGCGGCTCAGTTCCAGATAGAGTTGACGCATCAACCGATAACGGACTGTGAACTCGGCAAACTGTTGTAAAATACCGAAGCCATATTTGACCTGGAGCCTGGATGATAAATAGCCGCTGACTGTGACCTTGGATTTGTCACCGCTACCGGCGGTATCCAGGCTTAGATCTGAGATGCCGAAGGCTTCACCAATAGCGCCGACCAACTTACCTGAATTCGCGATACCAATACCAATCAAACCGGCAGTGACCGCACCATCGCCGGCACTGCTGCCGATATCCCGACCCATCAGCAAATAAGCCAGTGCATTGGCCTGAGGCTTTGAGGGTTCACTGAATACTTCAATCAGCGGACTGTCTGCCAGTCCGTTGACGCGCAGCCCGGCAATGACATTATCTTCGGTTTTCTCCGGGTTGCGGATGGCTTCAATCGCAAGCAGTGGCTGATTGGCCGGGCCGTTAAAAGTCAGCCGGCCTTTACGCAGTTTTAAGTCCTGAGCATAAGCACGGAAGCTGCCGTCTTTGAGCTGAACCTGGCCGTGCAACGTCGGTACCAGTCCCTGCTGTTGCACGCGTAAGTCGCCTTGCAAACGGGTTTTCAGACCAAAAGCCGACAAGCGCACCTGCTCGCCTATTTTCAGGCGGATGTCAGAAGTTAATGCCCAGGCTGACTTCGCGCTCGTTGTGTTCGTTTTACTCAGGATGATTTCATCATCACTGACCCGCACTGCATCTTCCGGCAGGCTGTTAAAGCGGATAGAACCGGCCGGCACGTCAATACTGCCAGTGATTTGGCCGGAATGCGGGCTGGCAGTTAGTTTCAGTTGCGGGCTGACGGTGAGATCGGCATCCATCAGCTGTAACTGCAGTTTGTCGCCTCTGACTTCCAGCTGGCTGAACCAGGCATCTGGCGTCAGCCAGTTGGCATCACCGGTCACATTAAGCTGGCCTTCCGGTGTCTGCCAGTCGCTGTTCAGGCTGGCAGCAAAACCGCGGAAACTGGCGAGCAGGCTGGCTTTGGTCAGTTCAAGCGGCGCCTGCTGGCCGGTCAGCTGCAGGGCGTCCACGGCGAGATTGCCATAAATGGCCGGATTGGTCACGGCGCCTTCTGCCCGCAGGTTAGCGCTGAGCAGGCCGTCAAACTTACTGAATTCATTAAACACCGGCTGCAGGAAGGCCAGTGACAACGGTGCCAGCTGCAGATTGGCTTTCAGCTGAGGTGCCGTGGTATTGAGCTGACTGATATCAATACTGGCGGCCATGGCACTGTCGTTAGTGAGTGTCGCCTGCAGCTGTGTGCTGAGCTGATGATTTTTCAGATCGCCGTTTAAGGTCAAATCATGCCAGGGCAGTTCCAGCACTGTGGTCAGCTGGTGGCGCACAAGTCCCTTTCGACTGCTTAGTTGCCAGCGCAGCGCCGCCGGCCGGCTTTGCAGCCAGCTCAGCGCGATCTCACCACTGGCATCGCCGTCGATGCTGAATTTACCGGGCAGCAGCGGATCCAGACTGCTCATTGGCAGCTGCTGCAGCGATATTGCCAGCTCACCTTGCTTCGTGCTGATCACAGGGGTTTTACTAAGGCAAATCGACGCATCGGCCTGCTGCAAGCATGCCGCACCAAGCTCAGCCTGTTGTTTGCCAACATCCAGTGCCACCTGCCAGGGCTGCTGCAACTGCCAGTCGCCCATATCCGATTGCAGCCGAAGTTCCTGCACATCCGACTGCCAGCGCTGTTTGTTGATACCAGCCTGCATTGCCAGCACCGCTTTGAGCTGGTGACTGTCGAGCGTCAAGTGTGTCTGGTGCTGGCTGACTGTGCCTTCAGACTGCCAGTCCAGCTGCTGCAACTGCCAGCCGGGTGCCTGGCCATTTTTCAGGTTCAGGCTGATTTGACTGGCTTTGGTACCCAAGGCCGGTAAAGAGGCACTGGCGGTCAGCTCCGCCAGTGCATAATCATCCAGATAATTGACGTTGTGGGCGTTCAGGTTGAGCTGCACATCGGGTTGTTGTACATCACCGCGCAGCTGAACACTGCCATCGATTTGCCCTTCAGCCAGCGCCAGCGAATAAGAGAGGTCAGCAATATGCAGCTGCGCGTCCAGCGTCAGCTGCTCGGCGAGGGCACCGTTCAGTACCAGCTGATTTGGGCCGTGTTGCAGTTTCAGCCCCGGCGTTTTGAGTTGCAAAACACCGGTCATTGGTTGTTCCAGATGAAGCTCACCGGCCAGCGTCAACGGTTGATGACGCAGCTCACCATAAAAGTTCAAACCTTTTGCCAACAATTGCCAGTGCCGCTTGGCATCGGCGCTAAAATTACCGGCGAGCTGCATCTCGCCATCAAGTTCACCAGGATAATCGGCCCAGAATAAACCCGGTTGCATCCCCTTGAGCTTCAGTGCAGCATCCAGCCCAAGCGTGGTCAGGTCCAGCGCGCCGCTGACTTCAGCCCGGCCATTTAAACTGCGTAGTTCAAGCTGCTGTAAAGTTATTTTATTTTCCTGCTGACTGACACTCAGTTGCCATTCGGCTTGCGGTAACTGTGGATGTTGAGTCGTGACCTGCAGCGCCAGTTGCTGTTGCTGCAAATTGCCATGCAGGACTGCTTGCAGTTTCTGCAGCAACAATTGCTCGGGCTGTGATTGCGGTGAAGTGCCAGCAGGCGCTGTCAATGGCCAGGCCAGTTCATCGCCTTGCAAAGTTGCATCAAAGGCTAAATCCGGGCTGATTAAATCGGCCTCCAGTTTTAACTGCAAGGGCCAGGGACTTTGGCTTTCGGCCTGCAATTGCCAGGCGGACAAGGATCCAGCACCGGTTAATTTCAGCCCGAGCGGCTGGGGTAAATCGCTGCTGCGAGCGTTGAGCTGAAGCTGCAGCGAGAGCTGTTGGCTAAGTGGTTGCAGTGCCATCTCGCCCTGCAGCGACAAAACCGGTTGTTGCAGCTGCAGCCGGGTACCCTGGAGTTGCCACTGGTCGGCTTGCAGGCTGAGGTTGGTATTCAGCGATTGCAGCACCAGCAGTTGCTGCTTGCCTTGTTTTACGCTGAGATCCGTAACTTGCAGCTTGTTCAGTACTAATTCCAGCGGTAGTTTGATTTTGAGCAGTGCTGGCAATGGGTTATCGCCGCTGCCGGCGTTTGTGGTTGAATTCAGTTCGACACGGCCTTGTTTCAACACGGGCTGATCGAAAGACAAACGGGTTGCGGTCAGTTCCATACCCGTCTGCAGGCTGGCGATCTCGATGCGCTGGCCGGGTAGTTGCAGCTGGATGTCTTGTAAAATCAGCTGGTTGACTAGCAGGTCAAATGGTAACAGCGCTGTTGTTTCAGTTGGAGCAGAAGTATCGGCAGTCGTTTGGGCTTCGGCTGGTGCTGTGTGTTGGGGTATTGCGTGCTGAGGTCCTGACGCAGCACTGTCTGCCTGTTGGACCACATTCAGTCCTTGCAGTTGTATCAGAGGTAAACAGATCTGCTGACGCCACAGGCAGGGCAACTCCAGCCGGATCTGTAGCTCAGATACTTGTACGTTAAGGTTCGGCTGCTGGTAACTCAGCTCACGCAGCGTGATGCCTTGCCAGATGTCGCCTTGCAGTTGCTTGATCTGTAATGCAGGCAACACCTGTGGTTGCAGCAGCCACAGCAATTTCAGGCCGGCTTTGCTGCCAACTAAAGCCAGCGTGGATGCCAATAACAGCAGCACACTCAGCAAACCAAGCCGTAGCCAGAGCCAAACCGAGGGGGGCCGGCATGGCGTTATGGCGACGGCTGGTGGAACCTGTGCCTGATTCATCCTTCAGCTCCACTCATAATTCCGGTCCCAGCGTGAAATGCAGCCGAAAACGACCATTAGGTTCATGGTCCAGGCCATAAGCGACATCCAGCCGGATCGGGCCGACCGGTGAGGCCCAGCGCGCGCCGATGCCGACGCTGCGTTTCCAGTCAGGGCTGTCGTTCCAGGCGCTGCCGTAATCGGTAAATAGTGCCAGCCACCAGTCGTTTTTGACGCGGTGTTGATACTCCAGAGCAAGAGTCGCAAGCCGGGTTCCGCCAACAACCTCGTCTTTCTCGTTTAAAGGCGCGACAGTGCGATACCGGTAACCACGCACACTACTATCGCCACCGGCATAAAACCGCAGCGATGGAGGAATGTTTACGACACCCTCCTGCAAAATAGCGCCGCCATCAAGCCGCACCAACCAGCGTTGATCGACGGACCAATTGCCTATCCAACCTGCCCGGGCACGCAATCGGCTAAAATCGGTATCAGAGCCCCAGCTTTGATCAGCCAACTCAATACTCAGTAAATAAAAATCTGCCTGCATTGGCATGCTGCCGCCGCTATCCGTGCCCCTGCTGAAACTAAAGCCGGGCATGATCAGGTTTGCAATATCATCTTGATTTGCCTGAATAAAATCTTCATACAACCAGCGCAATGACAGATTGCGGTTCCATCCGTTGTTCAGTAACCAGTTACGTTCAGCAACCAGATCGAATTTTTTGCTGCGGGTATCGATAGTACTGTCATTGAGATTTTCAAAGCCCAGTACAAATTGATAATAGTCATGACTGACATTGCGTAACGGGATTTTGTAACGACTATCAAATGTTTGCTCAGTCCCCGATAACAACAGGTCTGTTTGCAGACTGTGCCCGCGATCATTCAGCCAGGGTTTTTCCCATTTTACTTTCAGGCGTGGGCCTATATCCGTGGTAAATCCGATCCCTGTTTCCAGTATGTTGCGGGTTGCCGGTGTTAACAGAACATTCACAGGGATCACTCCATCCTTGCGAAGTTCAGGTTCTACATTGAGATCCACACTGCCAAACCAAAGTGTGTTGGCAAGGTTCTGGTTGAATTTTGCCAGCTGTTCGACAGAGTAAAAATCACCGGATTTAAATGGTAAAAGTGGCAGTAAACGTTCCTCAAGGATCTGACTGCCTTCGAAGTTGATTGCACCAAAACGATAGCGCGGACCACTTTCAAAATGCAGATGCATTTTGCCACGCCGGTCGCCTGGGGTGATCACCAGCTCAGCGCGGCTGAATTTGGCGTCAAAATAACCTTTGCGGTGTGACAGGTTCAGCAGGGCTTTTTTGTAGGCTTCATAGTTGCCATGATGCATGCGGTCGCCTTGTTTTGGCGCCTTTTGCCGTTGCAGCGCCAGAAACTCCGGGTCGCGAATAGCTTCACCATTGATTTGTAAATCGGCCACATCAATAAACACGGAGCGACCGGCAATAATGCGCGCTTTGAGTACGTAGTCG
Organism: Rheinheimera sp.; assembly: GCA_008015325.1. Classification (GTDB taxonomy): domain Bacteria; phylum Pseudomonadota; class Gammaproteobacteria; order Enterobacterales; family Alteromonadaceae; genus Pararheinheimera. Next base: position 2,523 of record SSFI01000062.1, on the reverse strand, counting down.
GCACCATCCATCGCATCTTCAAACACCACCCGCACCTGATAATAACCATGGCCGCGCAGCGCCTGCTTGATTTCATTGGCGACACGATTTTTAAAGCGGGCAGATTTGTTGATTTGGGCCGGTGTAAACACCGACAGATACAACGCGATATTGTCTTTACGCTCTTCAGTGGCGCCGGTGAATTCAATGCGGTTGGCGGCATAAAGTGCTGCAGGATGGCAGAGCAGTGCCAGCAGTGATGCCAGTAAGAACGCAACATAAACCAGCGGTCGGGCCCGGAAAAAAGCAAAGGTAGGCAGGATCAGCACTCCATGTCTGCGGCAGTTTTGTCAGTCTAGCTGGCAGCCGTTGAATTGCCTATTCAGATGCGACTGCTGGCCGGAAGTTCCGGCCAGCGTCAGCGATTATAACGCAACTGGCTGATTTTCATCCGGTTGCTCAGCAGTTTCAGGCTGATTTTCCGGTAACACTTCCGGCAGCGCATCCTGCGTCAGCTGTTCACAGATGATCCAGTCTTTTTCATCGACCCAGTTTTGCGCGCCATTTTTCACGGTGCGGATTGGCACAATGTAGCGGCAGCTGGTTTGTGGTTTGACCGAGGCAAAAATCGGCACGAAACCAAAATTCAGTGCGGTTTCAATCAGCGCCTGTTGGTTATGCGGGTCGATATCGGCCGCTTCGTCGATATAAATCGGAATGCGGTATTTGCCACGTTCGCGCTCGGCCAGCAGCTGACGGATAAACAACATGCCACACAGCAATTTGATGGTGATACGGGTGCCGTTGGAGCCGGCCGAATCGATTTTGTCGAAAAATTCCACTTCGCCGGCGCGATTCACTACTTTAAAGCGGATATCAAATAAATCCGACAGCGTCAGACCGCCTTTTTCGCTGGCGGCCTGAATGAGGTAATCCTTCGCCGAATTGATATCACGTTCAGCACTGGTCACGCCTGGCGCTAACAAGTCCAGCGTGTCGCCTTGCTGATAAGCGTCGGACGTGGTCAGGATGGTATCGATATGGCCAACCAGCAGTTTGCGGTCGACAATTTCAATTTTAAAATCCTGCAGGTTGGATATCTGATGCCGCCAGATGCCGCGGTTAAAGCTGTTCAGCTCGCGGTGCAACCGGTCTAAATCTGAGCGCAGGCCTTTTAAGGTACTGGCGACTTCGGTTAACGCCACCCGGGCACGGCGCTCAATCGCTTCACGTTCTTTATCCAAATGGTGGAAGGCGCTGATCAGCTTCTGATACTTGGCTTCTTCATCGGTCTCGGCTTCAAACTTGCTGATGCCGGCATTAAAAATAAACAGATAGGTATTTTTAATGTTGATTTCCAGCAGCTTCAGTTCCTGGCAGTGTTTGTTATAACTGCGCAGCTCATCCGCCAAGTTGTCATATTCCAGATTGATTTCAATCGGATAGGGCGTAACGCGGCCAGAATAGAAATCGAGCTGAAAATCAATCCGGTCTTTTTTCTCGTGTTCGATGCGCTCGAGCTGGCGTTTCAGCTGGTCTTGTTTATTGGTAATGAGATTACGCCGGTCCGACAGGCTGCTGGCTTTTTGCTGCACCTGCGCCAGCTGCTCATGCACAATCTCTTCTTCTTGCGTCAGCTGTTCGGATAACAGCTGCTGCTCGTCGAGCAATTGCGCCATTTCGCTGTAGCGGGCGAAACGTTTGAGGTCTTCTTCCGCCTGCAGCATGTCCTGATATAACCGCTCTTTTTCCCGGCTTTTGCCGGCAAAATCGACGGCAACTTCCGCTTGTTGCTCTAAAGTCGCCAACGTCAGCTGCAGTGCTTCGATTTGTTCTTTCAGTGCGACTTTGCCTTCACTGCCGGCCATATCGGGCGCGGTCAGATGACTTAAATCGATAGTAACACCAGCCAGATGCAATTTGCCGCCTTTAAAGGCGTCGGCAATTTGGCCGAGCTGCTCAGCAAAAGCATCGTCATCGTGGATCACTACGTCGCCGCCGCTTGCGGTCGACAACGATAACAAGTCCGGGTTCAACAGCTTGGTCAGATGCTGCACTTCGCCTAACGACAAATCTTCACGCAGTCGTGAATACAGGTTGTATTCGAGGTTTTTCAGCTGCAGTTTCAGACTTTTTAACTGTTTCTGCGTCTGTGCCTGCTGATGCGCCAGTGTTGCCGGATTTAAGTTGGCCGCGCCTTGCAGGCTATGGCTCAGACTCTCATATTGGGCTCGGATATTGGCGAGATTCGACTGCAGGGTCGGCAGGTTAGTCAGGCCAAAACGCTGGGCCAGGGCATCATGTTCGTCAAACCAGCTTTTCAGGCCAAGCTGTTTACTCGACAACTCTTTAATCTGGCCGACATACAAGCGCTGTTTATCTTCCAGCTGATGTTTTTCCTGCGCCAGCGCTTCAAGCTGCTCGCCGAGCTCTTCTTGCTGTCCGTCCAGATAACTCTGGAACTCAATTAAGGCTTTATCCAGCTTCGGTGCATAAGCGGCGAGGCGGCCTTTGAGCACTGCGCGGTTATCAATCAGGTTCTCT